>JBMOFU010000176.1:0-8297 GCA_049318725.1 Phototrophicaceae bacterium
GTATTAAGGAAGGTCAACTGTGGCGTTGAAGCGGATGTTTTCCCCTCTGAGCTTACTCACCCTGCTCATGGCAGCAGTCCCAGTGGGGTTTTTGGTGGCCTATTTGCTGGCCTATGCCCCAAGCTACCCCGTGGTAGATATGCAGTCGCAGATCGCCCCGATTGCCATTGCTGTTGCGGATGGCACATTTCAACCGCGTATGCTATTGCGTTTGTCCAATGGGCATCGTCACGTTCCAGAAATGATTGAGGCGGCGGTACTCACGCTCTTTACAGACTGGAACCCTGTCTATGAATATCTGTTGTTAGTGATGGTGGTTGTGGGGAATATTGCCCTAACCACCGCGATTATCGCCAAAGAAACCGACCTGCCTGTGGGCGTGATGGCGGTTGTCATGGCGTGGATTCTTGTGCCGTTGCACGTCGGGATGGTCTGGCTCACGCCGTGGGCAATGTACCCGCAGATGTTCTTTTTCTTTCTGGTGGCGTTAACCGCGCTGGCTTGGTGGGGGGCAACTCCACGTGCGTTTGTCGTCGCCACCGCCGCATTCCTCATTACGACCTATACCAGCGGTGCTGGCCTGCCCGCAGCCCCCATTGGGCTGATTGCGCTATGGCTCTATGGCTTCCGCAAGCCACGCTATTTTATCCTTTATGCGGCCATCATCGGTGCAGCAACGCTTTGGCAGTTGAATACAACCTCCATGTCTTTGACGGCTGCCGCTGAGGTCAACGGCCATAATGAATTTTCAATCCCTTCTGTGACAGAACTGGTACGTGGCACCCTAATTATCATGGGCAGTTCAATGACTGCCCGCATATTGCCCGCCGCTGAGTGGTTTGGCGGGGTGTTGCTAGGGATTTCTGTATTAAATGTGCTGTATCTGCGGCGCGGGCGTGGCCCAGCCCTGATGGTGGTATTTATTGCGGGTACAGCGGCACTGACCACCATTGCCCGTCACGACTGGGGGCTGTATATGTTGTTGGTGGAGCGCTACCTGATGCAGGCCACACTGGGCTGGGCGGGGGCGGTGATTTTGGCGCTGATGGTCATTCAGCAATCCCAGCGCGACACGCGCCGATGGGCGTGGGCTTTAGCAACGCTCAACGCGCTATTTTTGACCGCGACCTTGTTCGGCTTGATCTACACCAGCTATCGGCTTACGCCCACCCTCACCGAAGAAGAACGTGACGGCACAATCACGAACGAGAGTATTCTCAATCACAAAGCCTGCATCGAAGACTACCTGTTGCATCGGGCTATTGGCAATTGCATGTGGGTGCATAGTCACCCGGGCGTTCTCGATCAACTGGCGGCGCATCATTTAAGCGGCTTTGCAAATTACCCCGTCCATAATGAGTTGACTGCCCAAGGGCATAGTTACCCAAGCGACCATGTGCTAGTGGATGTAGATAGCGCTTGGGCTGGCTATCACATTCAAGACTGGCTATTAGAAGGCGTCCCTGCCGCAAACATCTTCCACCTGATTCCAACTGCGGACATCCCGATCACCGAAACGATCTTCCCACGCCTCCCCCTTACATTGGATCATATCAGCGATGACCCTGCCGAAATGGAGGCATTCCTCACAGACCGCCCAGACGTTTGGGTGATTGAACCGCAAGCGCGGCCTTACCGATCATTCAGCGCCATTGAGCGCAACTACACGTTAGCCACCCAATTGACATGGGGGCAGGGCTTTACCGCCACTGGCTATGTGCCTGCCGTTGAACGCTATGAGGCCCCGCTTTTGGTGGGGCGCCTAGACCTATACGGCTGGGCGCTGGACAGCCCCTATCATGTGGGGGCATGTGGGCTGGTGCGCGCCCGCACCCTTTGGCAGACGGCACAGCCGCTAGACGCCCGCTACCGTGTGACGCTCACGCTTGCCGATGCACAAGGGAACGGGGTTGCCCGCCATGAAATTGACTTTGGCGTGCCAACCGATACATGGGAACCCGACACCGACTATGCCGCTCGCCATCAGATCAATATTCCCTGCGACTTAGCGCCCGGCCAGTATGATCTGTTGCTCGGCACCTATATCGTATCCCCAACAGCAGAGATCACTGACCAGAGTCCGCTGACCTACTTGACCACGCTGATTGTTGACTAAACACGGCTGATAGCAGGGCAGTTGAGTTCTCCCAAAACTGTGCAATTTTAGGGCTTGGGCGCAATCGTTTGCGCCCCTACACCCTGCGAAAACTCGATCAAACACAACAGGCGGTTTAACGTCCCCTTAAAACACCCTGAATCCCCTGAAAAACCGCTGCATATCTGTTCAGCCCTCTTGAGTCTGTGCGGCCATGCGCCTAGACTGAAAGTATCAAAGTTCAAGCGCGGCATCAATGGGGCATTCACACCCCGCCGCATCTGCCACAGGAGGGCAAGATCATGAACCGACGGATTGTAGCGCTCATCAGCGCCTTTGTACTTGCGATCAATGCGATAGGGGCGTTTGCCCAAGACGAACCGATTGCCATTGGCTTTTGGGAAGAATGTGCCACGCCAGAAAACCTGCCCGAAGACGTGAAACTTGGCCTTGTCGCCAACATCACCGGGCCGATTTCCTTCTACGGCGCGCCCCAACGTGACGGCACGATGATGGCCGTTGAGGAAATCAACACGCTCGGCTATTTGGGAGACACCACGCTCACCGTCTTGTATGAAGACACAGGCAGCGACCCAACCTACAACGAGGCGATTGCCGCCGTCACCAAACTGATTGAACAGGATGAAGTCTCTGCCATCATGGGGCCAACGCTGTCTTCAGAGGCGTTTGCCGCCGCGCCGGTTGCCCAAGAGAACGGCACGCCGATTCTGGGCTTGAGCAACGCCGCAGAGGGGCTTCCAGCGGCCATCGGCAATTATTACTTCCGTGCGCTGATGCCCGAAAGCACGATGATCCCCTTCACGGTGAAGGCCGCGATCGGCTATACCGGGATGGAAACTGCCGCTATCCTCTACGGTGACGATGACGATTTCACCCTCAGCGGCTACGATGCGTTTTCCAATGCCCTTGCTCGGGAAGATATTACAATCGTCGGGGAAGAAACCTTTGAGCGCGGCGACACCGACTTCAACGCCCAACTAACCAACCTGTTGGCAAATGACCCAGACGCCTTAGTCTTGGCGGCGCTGGCTGCCGAAGCCGTGCCGATCATCACCCAAGCACGCGCACTGGGCTTTGAGGGGCCAATCCTCGGCGGCAACGGGCTGAACGCGCCCGGCATCATCGTTGGCGCACAAGCTGCCGCTGAAAACGTGATGGCTGGCACGTCTTATCATCCATCGTCCACAGACCCGCTGGCCGCTGCCTTTACCGCCAAGTTCCAAGAGTTGTACGGCTACTCGCCCGATCAATTTGCCGCCCACGCCTACACTGGCACATGGATCATGGCAACTGCCATCCGCTGTGCAGATAGCGCCGAACGCGACGCCATCCGAAACGCCCTAGACACAGACATCGAAAACTTCTATAGTCCGCTTGGCTACTTCGGCTTTGATGATAACCGCGACCCCGTTTACAACCGCATTTTGCAGGTCGTGCAAGATGGCGCGTTTGCCGTCGCCGTTGTAGAAGGCGAAAGCTAAGATCAATGGTAGTAGGGGCATGGCGGTAGGGTGTCTCTAGTTACCCCGCCATGCCCCTACGTGAATAACGGAAATCCCTTTATGCCCCCCACCCGTCAACACCTGCTCGTGTTCCCCTACTGTATCCTGCTTGCCCTTGTTGTTACCTACCCGTTGATAACGGTTATCCACAGCGAATATCTTGGCGACCGCACAACGGATTCCTACGAATATGCCCGCCACATCTGGTGGATCAATTACGCGCTGGACAACGGCTTACCCGTGATTGACCAGCCGTACTTGGGCTACCCCGATGGGCTAGACGGCGCATGGATTTGGGGCAACCCGTTCCAGTCGTTCCCTGCGGTGGTGTTCGCACGCTTTATGCCGCTGGTCTTGGCCTTTAACCTGAGCGTGTTGGTGCATCTCACACTCAACGGATGGGCGGCCTACTGGCTGGCGTGGCGCTTGACCCGTCACTTGCCAGCGGCACTGCTCGGCGGCACGATCTTTGCGTTGTATCCAACGTTGCAGGGGCATCTGATTGCCGGGCATGTGGGACTAGTGACGCTGTGGGGCTTGCCGCTGTATGCGGTGGGGTTGCTGGCGTTGGCAAGTCCCGTCTCCCAACGGGGGAGGGGATTTAGGGGAGGGGTTGCCCCTACCGTGATCTTGACCGCCTTAGCGCTCTTGGCGTCAGTGTTGGGCAACAACGTCTTGCTGATCTATGGCGTGTTACCGATTGCGGCGTGGTATGGGTTGACCTGCCTGTTCAGCCGCAATTGGGGCGGCCTGTGGCGCGGGATTATTGCCAGTGCCATCGGCGGGGCGTTGGCGCTGATCTTCATCTTGCCTGTGGCGCTGGAACAAACCCGATCTAACGGGGCAGACACACGCGGCGACCTCAACTACAGTGCAGACTTGTTAGCCTTCGCTGCGCCATCGTTCTATAACCCTTTGTTCAGCGACCTAGAGTATTCGCGGCGCATTCTGGGGGAAATTGACAACATTGAGGGAACGGCCTACATCGGCGTGATTGCAGCGTTGTTGGCATTGGTGGCGGTTTGGCATGTTCCCAAAGCGCGCCGCTGGTTCTATTTGGCATTAGGCGCGTGGGTGCTTTCGTTGGGGGCAATCCTCAAGATCAATGATGAATTTGCCTACCTATCCTTTGACAATTACTGGACGGCCATTCCATTGCCGTGGGCGTTATTGGGGGAACTCCCTGTTTTGGACATTGCCCGCACTGCCGGGCGGTTCAACTATATTGTTGGGTTAGCGCTGGCGATGCTGGCAACCTATGGCTGGGCATGGATTATCACGCGCTTGCGCGGGAGGTCATGGTTCAGCGTAGGGTACATCGTCCCGCTACAGCTGATGTTGATTGTTGGCATTGCCTTTGAATATCAGGTGTCGTGGCGTGGCTGGATGCCCTATACCCCCCACGCCATTGATCTACAGGCAATCGAAATTTCACAATTGAGCAATGACCCTAGTGTGCGCGCTGTCTTTAACATCCCACACTATCACCCGATTGTGGCTAAAGATGGGCTACTGTTGCAAACCCGTCATCATAAGCCGCTGATTGCTGGTTATGTCACCCGCCAGACGCCTGTATCAACGGCTAAACTGGTACTGCTCCAGACGACGCTTGACCCGGCATTACTCTATGAGGCGGGGGCAGATGTTGTGATCTTGTCGCGTGAGTGGGACGACCCCGAAGGCGTGCTAGAAGCGTTTGCCCGCCAACAACTTGGCGAACCCTTCCACGACAGTGCGCGCCTATTGGCGTGGCGCGTGCCGCCCCCTACAGAAGCGCCCGCCTTTACGGTGATCCCTGCGGCGGATGAGCGCTTCACCGAGCGCGCCCGCCTCTTTTTATACGCGCCGCAAGATGGTTGGCTCACCTATCAGACTGCCCTTACGGGCGCGCAGCAACCCGTTACGCTTGCGCTGGACGGGCAAACCATCCAAACATGGTTTGTAGACGGTTTGCAAACGGTGGATGAACGGGTAGCGGTGACGGCGGGCTATCATGAATTGAGCTTGCATATTCCCGGCGGTTGCCCAGTGAGCTTCACGCCCGCGTTGATCTGCACCAGCGTAGAGATGCGCGGCACACAAGCGCTGGACTACACCCCTAGCCAGCCTGCGCCTATCTCCTTTGGCAACGGGATCACCCTACAGGCCAGCGAAATCCGCCGGACGCCCAACGGGGCGTCGGCGGTGCAGATCAATCTCGCATGGGCGTTTGATGAAGCCATCCCCGCAGATCGGCTCGTGCGCTTTGTCCACATCCTTGACGCGGACGGCCAACCGATCTCGCAGCACGACAGCGGGTTGGGGGCGTTTGCCGCTGGCGATGTTACCTTTGACAGCCTGACCGTTGACCTTACCGACGCCCCCGACGATGTGCGCGTCTATGTCGGCTGGTACACCTACCCAGAAATTGCCCGCCTGCCCGTTCTCACGCCAAACGTTCTCGGCGGCCAAGACGGATGGGTACAATTGAACGCCATCGCCCGATAGAGACAAGGATGCTCTATGCTCCCTGAACAACGTCTGTATGACCTGTTACACGCCAGCGGATTTGCAATCTGCACGGCAGAATCTTGCACGGGCGGCTTGATCGCCAGCCGCATCACCGACATTAGCGGCAGTTCACGGTATATGCTTGGTGGGGTAGTGGCCTATGCCAACGAGATTAAAATGGCGCAATTGGGCGTACAAGCGGCGACGCTCATCGCACACGGCGCTGTGAGTGAGCCAACCGCCCGTGAGATGGCACTAGGGGTGCAAGCGCGCTTTGGGGCGACCTTTGCCGTCAGCGTGACGGGGATTGCCGGGCCGAGCGGCGGCTCTGCGGAAAAGCCCGTCGGGTTGACCTACATCGGCGTAGCGACCCCCAACCAAGTCACGGTGGCGCGCCATATGTGGGGCGGCTCACGGATCGAGAACAAGGCGTCCAGCGCCAGCGCCGCCCTAGAAATGCTGGTGGCCGCCATTGCATCTTATGCACCGTAGGCAAATCGTGACTTCTTTTGCGCGGTGCGATGCGTTAGCATGTTGCGTCTGAACTTGCTTTGCTGTTGACATCAGGAGGCGCTAGGTAAGCCCTATGACCCGAATATTCCCCCCGCTACGGCTTGGCCTATGGATGGCCGCACTCTTTGTTTCGCTTGGATGCTCCCTCATTACCGCCAATCCGCGTGTGGCGACCATCAGCGGTGTGCCGATTGTGCAGCTTGCTGCCCCGCTGGAGGGTGCAACCTATTTAGAAGGCGTGGCCGTCAACCTGTTGGCGCGTATTGAAAACGCCGGGGCTGACGTTGCCCGCGTTGAAATTCTGGTGGATAACGTCATTGTGCAAACCCTGACGGATCCAAACCCAGAAGCGTTGGCAACCTTTAGCATTAGCCCAACGTGGGACGCCAGCGGGGTGGGCGCACACACCATCGGCGTGACGGCCTTCCGTGCAGATGGGAGCGCCAGCCTGCCGGTGAGCCGCAACATTGTGGTGATCGGTGCTGATGCGCTGAACTTGGCGGTGAACGTCGCTCCGGCGGATGCCATAGCGTCTGGCGATGGTACGACGCCGACCGATGGCACGACCACCACCGACACAACGACTACCACCGACGCCAGCCCCACAAATACCAGCGCCAGAAATACATCCGCAACGCGGCTTGGCGGGAGCTTTTTGCGCGGCCTGTTGGGAATCCCCGCAGAAAGTTCGCCAACATCGCCAGTGGGTTCTACAACCACAGGGGAGCCGACCGTAGAAGCCCCGCTCCCGCCAGCAGACGCGGGCGCGCCAAGTGCCACAGACGCCCCGCCTGCCAGCGCCCCGCCGACCAGTACCCCCAACCTGCCAACGGCGGTTGTGGTGCAGGGCGCAAACGTCCGCAGTGGGCCTAGCACGGCGTATGAGCCGGTGCTGGCAACGGTACAACAAGGGCAAAGCTTTACCGTGTTGGCCGCCAATGCAGACCGCACATGGTATAAAGTGCAGTACAGCCAATTCAGTAACGGCTGGATTGCCGCCGCGCTCTTAGAGCTACGCAATGTAGAAGGCGTGCCGATAGAAAATGTTGCCCCGCCGCCCCCCACGGCGACGCCCTTGCCCACAGCCATCGCTGCCACAGCAGCGCCGACCAGCAACCGTAACATCACCTTTAACGGCCCGCAAGGCTTTGACCCGTTCCCGCCCAGTTGCCGCCAAACCATGCGGATCACGCTCAAGCTCCAGAACAACGGCACCGAAGCGCTCGGTAGCGGGTCTGCTGCTATTGTCCGTGATGTGCATCCCGGCAGCGGCACACGGACCGAAACCACTATCCCAATCCCAGACATTGCGCCCGGCACCGCCGTGGATGTCACTGGGGATTTCTTCATCACTGTAGATACCAACTTCGACAGCGTGCATCGCATTGAAGTGATTTTAGACATCAACAGCCAAATCACAGAATCTAACGAAGGCGATAACAGCTACACCAGCGCTGACTATACGTTGGCAAAGGGGAGTTGTTAGGATAATTTTAGGATTTTTGAGGGCGCTACAATCATTGTCTTACAGAGAACCGTTGTAAGCCGTTGTGGCCTGTTATGCGCGGTAAAACCCCGCATAACAGAGTTAAGTTTCATATTTCAGCGTTAAGGAGTGTAAACAATTTGCAGAGTTGTTTTGACAAGCCGCTAACTTTGTGCTATTCTCTAGTTGT
>JBMOFU010000177.1:0-8275 GCA_049318725.1 Phototrophicaceae bacterium
AGTTATTCGTTAATCATAGGTTTACAAGATTTTAACTAGCTCTGCGGCGGGTTTCATCCGATAATTTGTGCTAGACATCAATCTAAAATCCTGACACAGCCCTTTAGCGCTGTGTCGTTTTTGTTTGGGTTTGCTGTATTGCCCCTTTTTACCTACCCTCACCCACTTGGAGCGTCGTTTATGGCCGAGCAAGACATCCACTACTTGACCCAAGAAGGTTACGAACAACTCGAAAAGCGCCTGCGCTATTTGACCAGCGTCCGCCGCGCAGAAGTCGCAGAGCGCTTGCGTTCTGCCACGCAAGAAGGCGGCGAGCTCATGGAAAATCACGAGTATGAGGACGCGAAAAACGAGCAGGGGATGATTGAGGGGGAAATCTTACGGTTAGAAGTCGTCTTAAATCACGCCCGTGTGGTGACCGACCCGCAGCGTGATGTGGTCGGCGTGGGGTCTAAGGTCACGGTGCAGGATAAAGCCACCAAAGAGAAAGAAAACTATCAAGTCGTGGGCAGTGCAGAAGCCAACCCACGCGAGGGCAAAATCTCTTTAGAAAGCCCAGTGGGGCGGGCGCTGATGGGTCACAAAAAGGGTGAAACCGTCTCGATTGCCGCCCCAGACGGTGAAATCGTCTTCAAAATCCTTTCGATCCAATGAGGGTGAGCGTCCTCATCACCGTCTACAATGAGGGTGAAAGTGTTCATGCGCTGATGGATTCGTTGGCCGCCCAAACGCGCGCGCCTGACGAGATCGTGATTGTAGACGGTGGCAGCACCGACGATACCGTACAGCGCTTGCAGGGCTATAGCACACGGATGCCGCTCAAGCTGATTGTGCAACACGGCGCCAACATCAGCACGGGACGCAACCGCGCCGCCGCAGAAAGCACCGGCGACCTGTTCGCCATCACCGATGCGGGGGTCGCCCTGCCCCCCGATTGGCTAGAGGCCATCAGCGCACCGTTCTTTGCCCCATCCCCGCCGGATGTTGTGAGCGGCTTCTTCCACGCCGCCCCGCAGAGTGTGTTTGAGGTCGCGTTGGGCGCGACTACCTTACCCGCGCTGTCAGACATCCAGCCAGAGCAGTTCTTGCCGAGCAGCCGTAGCGTGGCTGTGCGCCGTAGCGCCTTCGAGCGCGTGGGCGGCTATCCCGAATGGCTGGACTACTGCGAAGATTTGATTTTTGACCTCAACCTCAAGGAATTTGCGGCCTTCGCGTTTGCCCCGCGTGCGGATGTTGCCTTTCGTCCGCGCGGGAGCCTGCACTCGTTCTATACCCAGTATTACCGCTATGCACGCGGCGACGGCAAAGCGGATTTGTGGCGCAAGCGGCACGCCATCCGCTATATCACCTATCTCGTCGGTCTGCCGTTGATCGTGTGGCTAGGGTTCGGTGGAGTGGGGTGGGTGGGGCAAGCCGCGTCGTTGGTGATGTTGATCGCGGGGGCGATTGTGTACACCGCTCGCCCGTATCAACGCTTGGGCGCGGTGATGCGCGCCTATGCTCCCGCACGGCGCGT
Source organism: Phototrophicaceae bacterium (assembly GCA_049318725.1). Lineage (GTDB taxonomy): Bacteria > Chloroflexota > Anaerolineae > Aggregatilineales > Phototrophicaceae > CAIRDJ01. The sequence continues at coordinate 1,517 of JBMOFU010000177.1, forward strand.
GACACTGGCAGAATGGGCGTGGGCGGTGGCGCTTGTGCCTGTGATCCGCGTGGTGGGCGATGTTGCCAAGATGATCGGCTATCCGGTAGGGGTGATGTGGCGGTTAAAACAGTCACTACAGTAACAAGTAAGGGCAGTAAAAACAGTGATGAGTAGGGGCAGCAAGGGCAGTGATGAGTCGTCACTCATTACTGTAGTTACTCGTCACTCATTACTATAGTCCCTCATTACTGTACTGACTCGCGTCAAGATGGGCGCGCTCTGCGGCAAGAATATTTTGCCACAATTGCACGGCGGGCATTTCTGCATACCCGCTATCCTGACCATCGTTGACCTCAATCACAATCCAGCGCCCATCGGTTTGCTGCCCAACATCAACCACAAGAAAAGGTACGGGTAACGCCGCCGCAACCTGCCCCGCTACAGCGAGGGCGTCGGCTTTTTCGCTTTCAGTCCAACGGTAAGCAGGCGCATTCACCCAATAGCGCCCACTGCCGACGAATTGCCCGCGCCACCAAAAGGTACGGAATTCAAACGATGCTGGAATGACATCGCCTTCCACATCCGCGACCTTACGTAACGGCACAAATTCCCGACACACAAATTGCTGATGGTGCAAAATGCGATCTTGCATGTAGGCTTGCTGCATGTGTGCATAATCTTCAGGCCCTTCGATGATTGACAATCGCTTGCTATGGCGGCTTGTTTGCCGCGCTCCCTTGACGAAGATCGGCCACTCAAAATGCGCCATGAGGATTTCAGCATCGGGAATTTCATCAAACCACAGGCTACGGGGCGTGAACTCTGTAATCAACGGATACCACTGGGGCAACTCGCTACACAACAAATGCGTTGCAGGATCGTGGATCAACCGCACCCCGTCACTCAGCAGATCGTTATAGAACTGCGGATAATAGACTCTTGGCCCCGCACGCGACACCACAACACGCGAATCTGGCAATTCTGGCAGATGCTGGCAGCGAAAATAGCGCTGAAAGTCAAAATCATAACTTGGGATGTTGATTGTCTTGTTCAAGACCCACAACGTGTCTTCCATTAGGAACAAATCTAATTTCTCGGTCTGTAAAATAGTCATCTTTTTCTCCAAGTTTTACGGACGACGCCTGCCTCGTCTGTCAAACGATTTTCAACGGAAATCTACAAAATTCGCTGTTGTCTGCCTAACATGAGTTACTCATCACTGTAGTGACTCGTTACGCATTGCTGTATTTACCCGTCACTCATCACTGTATTTTACTGCCCTTCCTCGCTAAAATTCATCTGGTGAATTGTCAAGTTCACGTTTTTACAGCCTGAGAGATACTATGGAGAGAAATCGCATGGCTAAGGTCGCAATCAACGGTATCGGTCGTATTGGGCGCGTTGCCCTTCGTGCTATCATGGAAACCCCAGAATTGGAATTGGTTGGCCTCAATGACCTCGGTGATGTCGAGAACATGGCTTACTTGATTAAGTATGATTCCATCTATGGCAATTACCCAGACGCGGTAAAGGCAGTAGATGGCGGCATTCAAATTGGCGATAAGGTCGTCCCCTACTACAGCGAAAAAGACCCGGCAGCCCTCCCGTGGGGCGCAACCGGCGTAGACATTGTGTTTGAATGCACCGGCTTCTTCACCGAAAAAGAAGGCGCTGAAAAGCACATCCAAGCAGGCGCGAAGTTCGTCATCATCTCTGGCCCGACCAAGAGCAGCGACGTGCCAACCGTCATTCACGGCGTTAACAAAGAAGCCGCTGGCTACAACATCATCTCGTGCGCGTCGTGTACCACCAACAGCGCCGGCCCCGTCATGGAAATTTTGGGGCGTCACTTTGGCATTGAAAAGGCCGTGTTGAACACCATCCACGCCTACACCGCCACCCAAGCCATCCACGACATGCCCGTCAAGAAGGATATGCGTCGTGGCCGCGCCGCAGCCTTAAGCTGGGTTCCCGGCACCACAGGCGCAGCGAAGGCTGTTGCGTTGGCAATGCCCGAACTCAAGGGCAAGTTTGATGGGATTTCTGTACGCGGCCCCGTGCCAGTGGGTTCGTTGTCAGACATCACGCTGTTGTTGAGCCGCAACACCACCGTAGAAGAACTCAATCAGGTCTTCCGCGATGAAGCCGCCAGCGCGCAATACGCTGAAATCTTCGCTGCGTCTGACGATGAGTTGGTCTCTGCCGATATTGTCGGGATGCGCTTTGCTTCGATGGTTGACCTGACGATGACCAAAGTCGTAGACGGCAACTTGGTCAAGGTCTTGGCTTGGTACGACAACGAATCGAGCTACACTTGGCAGATGATCCGCAAGGCGGTTGAAATCGCCGGGGCAATGTAACTGGCGTAATTCGCCATACACCGTATTTTCGTAGGGGCATGATGCATCATGCCCCTACCCCCACAATATTCACGCCGCTCTTATCCCCCCCTCTACGTGCATTTGCCAATCCCGCCTATACTAAATGGGTTATCTAAATCCCCATACCCATATAGGATGATGCCGCTATGCCGAATGTTGTTGAAATCCGCCATTTAATCAAGAGCTACGGCGAAGGCGACCAAGCCCGCCGCGTGCTAGACGATGTTGACCTCACGATGACCGCAGGCGAGTTCTTTGTGATGTTGGGGCGCAGCGGCAGCGGTAAAAGTACGTTGCTCAACCTCATTAGCGGGATTGACGCGCCAGACAGCGGCCATATTCTAGTGAACGGTACCGACATCACTACACTGGATGAGCGCCGCCGCACGTTGTTCCGCCGCGACCAGATCGGCATTGTGTTCCAGTTCTTCAACCTCATCCCCACCTTGACCGTGCTGGAAAATATCACGTTGCCGCTAGAGCTACGCGGCACGGCGCGCAAGGCATCTGAGGCGCGTGCGCTGGCACTGTTGGCGCGTGTCGGCTTGGCAGACCGCGCCAGTACCTTCCCGGACAAACTCAGCGGCGGGGAACAGCAACGGGTGGCATTGGCGCGTGCGCTGATTACCGAGCCGTCTTTGGTGTTGGCCGACGAACCAACGGGTAACTTGGATGAAGACACGGGCAAATCTGTGTTGGCCTTGCTGCTGGAACTCACACGCGGGGCGGGGCGCACGCTGGTGATGGCAACCCACAGCGCAGAGATCACCGCCTACGCTGACCGTGTGGCACGGATCACCCACGACGGCAAGTTAGAAATTCAAGAAGCTGCAAAAGCGTGAAAAACAGTAATGCGTAGGGGCAACCTATAGGGCGTTAGCGAGTCCGCCCATCAAGCCGTCACTTAGGCTTTTGCCCCTGCGTGTAGGAATCAATGACAGGGTATTTTGCCTGATATTCACGGTAGCGGCGCTCGATAAAGGTGCGCCATTGCGGGTCACGAATGTTCATCACCATATCTAGCGCATGTTCACCATTGTCATGATAGTAATGTTCTTTAAGCCCGCGCTGGATAAACCCATACTTATGATAGAGCGCCTGTGCAGTGGTGTTCGTTTCGCGCACCTCTAGTGTGACATGAGTCACAGGGAGTGTGTTGGCGGCGCGTCGCAACATCGCTAACAGGGCAAGCTCACCCCACCCTTGCCCGCGCTGTGATGGATTGCTGGCAATCGTGCTGATGTGACCGTTATCTTCAAATACCCACAGCCCCCCATACGATAAAACCTCCCCGCTTGGCGGGTTGGCGCGGGTGATGTGTTGCCACCACCGCTGTAGGCGGTTTGGTGGCTGGAAGCTGGTCAGCCGTTCTACAACTACCAAATGGCTGTATTCAGATTCTCGCAGTTCGTAGGTGTAGGAATACGACGACCACGGGATCGGGAAAGATTGTTGGTCAATCAGCGTGACAATAGGGACATCGCTCAAGCGCATATAGCGAAGCTGATAGCGGGCTGGCACGGCCATCAGGCACTTAATCCAGTGTATTCATGTAAACAGGGTGAATAATCGCCGCGGGGAAGTCACTCGGCGCGGCAGCCCGCAGTTGACCCCACGCGACTTCGGCCACGAACCCCGCACGACGCAGGCTAAAGGCGGGTAAGGCAAAATCCACCTTGAGTTCAGCATTGGCCGTGAGTGCCTGCTTATAGGCGTCATGCCCGCTGGCGTCAATGTCGCCGGCTAATGTCACCCGCCCGTCTATAGAGCTGAATAGCTCTGCCCACGCCATCAACTTTGGCTCGCCGCGGGCGACCCACTTTGACGAACTCCAGCGGTAACGCCCGACGATGACCCGCCCGCGTCCAGCGCGAACTAAAGCAATCAGGGTGCCGCTATGGTGCGGTTGTCCGGCGGCAGTGGCATCTAAGGCGCTCACCCCGATCAACGGCAAACGTGCGGGGGCAGCCAACCCTTTGGCAAAGGCAACCCCAATCCGCACGCCTGTATAGGAGCCGGGGCCTGTGACGACGGCTATGGCGCTCAGGGCGCTCACTTGTTGCCCCGTCACGTTAAGCAATTGACGCAGATGCAGCGCCAACTGTTCGGTATGGCGGTTCGGAGTGGGTAGGGTTTGTTCAGCAAGCAGGGTCGTTCCGTCATGGAGCGCAAGGCTTAATTGGGTAGTGGCGGTGTCTAGGGCAAGTAACATAGCGGTTATTTTACGCCAAAGGCTTCTATGCGGAAGCGCTCTACCCGTTGGGCATAGCGCGCTCCGAATCCATTGAGAATGAGGTTGCGGCGGGTTTCATCAACGGTGCGGAGTTCAAGCCACAGCCGTTCAGTAGGCAATAGGTCGCGCACACGCTCCGGCCACTCAATCAGCATCACCCCGCCGCTGTCGAGCAAATCATCAAAGGCGATGGTTTCAGCATCCGTGCTGTCTCGCAAGCGGTAACAGTCCAGATGGTAAAGGCGAAGGTCGTCCTGCGGGCGGCGGTGTTCATGCACAAGCGTGAATGTCGGGCTGGTTAAGGGGATCATTGCCCCCCATCCGTTGCCGACACCCGCTGCCAGCACGGTCTTCCCGGCACCCATATCGCCAGACAAGCACACGACATCGCCGGCTTGCAATAGCCGACCCAAACGCTGCCCCAGCCGATAGGTTTGGTCGGCGCTGTGGCTGATAATGTCAATTTGGCCGGGCTGCAAAATAGGCATAGGTACTTTCACCGAATCACGAAGGTGTTGTAGAGGCATCAACCCCTACAGATGAATGCGTTCTATTGTACACAGTGGCGCGCCGTGCGTCCAACGTGGCGATTGCCGATTAAACCTGTTACTATGATCGCACTTGTAGCCGCCATAGCAGCACTAAGCACCTGTAAGGAGAAAAAGACTTATGAAAGCGATTATTCTTGCCGCTGGAAAAGGCACCCGTCTACGACCAGTGACGTTGACCACCCCTAAACCGCTTGTCCCGGTTGCCAACCGCCCGCTGATTGCCTATGCGATTGAGATGCTCAAGGGCGGCGGCATGGAAGAAGTTGGCATTGTGGTGGATAGCCTAGACTCGATGTTGGTGGGGCGCATCGGTGACGGAGCCGAGCTTGGCGTGAAGGTGACGTACATCGTGCAAGCCGAGCAAAAAGGGTTGGCACACGCTGTTGGGCTGTGCCAAGATTTCATCGGTGATGAGCCGTTTGCCATGTTTCTTGGCGATAACATCTTCCAAGACAAAATGGGCGATTTCCTGCGCGGTTTTGCCGCCAGCCCTTATGAAGCTGCCATTGCGCTTGGGGAAGTGCAAGACCCACAGCGCTTTGGTGTGGCGGTAATTGAAGATGGCCGCGTCACCAGCCTTGTTGAAAAGTCTAAAAATCCGCCGTCTAACCTTGCCATTGCCGGGGTCTATATGTTCCGCGCCTCGATCTTTGAAGCCATTGGCCGCATTAGCCCTTCTGCGCGTGGCGAGTTTGAAATTACCGACGCAATTCATGAATTGGTCAAGGCCGACAAAGCCGTTCAACCGTATTTGCTCAACGGCTGGTGGATTGATGCGGGCAAGCCTGACGCGATTATTGAGGCCAACCAACTGGTGATGAGTGAACTGCCCTATACCCCAGTGCCAGAAATCCCCGGCATTGACGCAGACTCGCGCGTTTCGGCGCGGGTGTTGCTCGGCCAAAATGTGAAGATCATCAACAGTGTGATTCGTGGGCCAGCGGTGATTGGCGATGATGTGCAAATTATCAACAGCTATGTCGGGCCTTATACCTCACTGGGCAACGGCGTGACCGTTGAAAACAGTGAAATTGAAGCCAGCATTGTCATGGCAAAAAGCGTGATTCGCAATATTGCGGGGCGGATTGACTCTAGCCTGCTGGCCGATAACTCCACGATTGAGGCGTCACACCGCTCTAACCCGAAGGCGCAACGCTTTATCTTGGCCGAAAACAGTTACGTGCAGCTTTAGGGGATGTGATGAAATCCACAAATATTTCTTATAGGCCAATCTTATCTCTTTGCAGGAAGGAATAGGCTTGTTGCCCAACCTACTTCAGGCTGACGAAGACAAACACTAGCCGCGCTCGGCGAAACCGTATTATGGCTGGTATCTCTCGGTCACGTTGGCGGTGACCGAGACGATTTCATGGGGGATCATCTACTATGCCTTCGCGGTGTTCCTCACGCCGACGAACTCAATTCCCTAACCGGATTCTGGCGCTAGGCAAATCCCCCTACCGCAAGGCATCGTTCCACCGATTTTTCATAGGGGCGCAGCCGAAGCGTTGGGGGGATCATCGCCCGTTTATAACCGATAACGGGTAGGGATGCACGATCATAAAGCGTCAGTCAATCCGCTTCGGGTAGACGAAGGCGCTGGTAAATCCAT
>JBMOFU010000178.1:0-8255 GCA_049318725.1 Phototrophicaceae bacterium
TACCCCTTAATCCCCGCCAGAATCACGTAATGATGCTTGAAGGTCGCCTGTGGCGTGCCGATGGCTTGCGGCTCTAGCCATGCACGCACGGACTCTGGCGCTTGTGCCATCATCACTGTTAGGCGTTCAACCACAGCAGGCGGGCAACTGAGCCGTTCTACCCACGAGACAAAACCCGCCGTGTGATAGTAGTCTGTCTCTTGGCTGATCTGCAATTGCGCGTCCAAGAAGGCATTGCGCCACTCTAGGTGCGAAAATTCGCGGGCATGACTGGGGTCGCGCAGGCGCTCAAAGGCGTCTATATATTCGGCGTCGCGTGGGGTAGGCGGGGCAACGTGGTCGTGAATCACCAGCCTGCCGCCGGGCTTTAGCACCCGTGCCGATGCTAAGATGAACTTGAAAATATCGGGGAAGTGATGGGCGGCAATGCGGCAAGTCACCACGTCAAAGCTGGCATGGTCAAACGGTAGCGCTTCGGCGTCGGCTACTTCAAAACTGACGTTGGCTGCCTGCGGGCGGATAAAGGCGCTGGCTGCTTCTAACATCAGTGGGGTAATGTCGCTGGCGACGACGTGCGCCACATGCGGCGCAAACTTGAGCGCGGTATGCCCGCCGCCGGTGGCAACATCCAGCACGCGGTCAGTGGGCGTGACGTGGGCAAAGTCGAGCATGATGTCTAAGTCTTGCCCTTGCGAATGGACGGTGCTGGTGACGTAATTTTGCGCGTGCGCGCCAAACTGCTGCTGAACTTTGGCTTTGATCGGGTTGGTGTCATTCATGAGGGGAAATCCTTAAAGGCGGACGCCACAGGTGGCGTCCCTACATAATCGTTGTGACCTGTAGGGACGTGACCTGCCACGCCTGCCGACGCTACTACAACCTACATCATGCCGCCCATGCCACCCATGCCGCCGTCGCCGCCCATTGGAGAGCCGCCGTTCTTGTCGGGCAAATCGGTGATGAGGGCTTCGGTGGTCAAAATCATGCTGGCAATGGACGCTGCATTTTCCACTGCGCCGCGTGTGACTTTGGCGGGGTCTGGCACGCCAGCTTCGATCATGTCTACATATTCGTTGGTCATGACGTTGTAGCCGATGCGATGGTTCTTCTTGCTCTTTTGGTTGCGGCGGACGTTCTCGATGATGACTGCGCCGTCTTCGCCAGCGTTGGAGGCAATCTTACGCATTGGCACTTCCAACGACTTACGCATGACGATCACGCCCGTGCGAACGTCGTCGTGGGCGTCTTTCATCTCTGCGGACTTGAGCAGTTCATCAAGGGCTTCCATGGCGTTGACGAGGGTCACACCGCCGCCGGGGACGATACCTTCTTCAACCGCAGCGCGGGTGGCGCTCAGGGCGTCTTCGACGCGGTGCTTCTTTTCCTTGAGTTCGGTTTCGGTGGCTGCGCCGACCTTGATGATCGCCACGCCGCCAGCGAGTTTGGCAAGGCGCTCTTGGAGCTTCTCGCGGTCATAGTCGCTGGTGCTGATGTCAATTTCTTTGCGGATGGTGTCAATGCGGCCACGAATGGTGGCTTCATCGCCAGCGCCGTCTACAATGGTGGTGTTTTCTTTGTTGGAAACAACCTTCTTGGCGCGACCCAAATCTTGCAGGGTAACGGTTTCGAGCTTGCGGCCTGTTTCTTCGCTGATGACCGTCCCGCCAGTGAGTGCGGCGATGTCTTGCAGCATGGCCTTACGACGGTCGCCAAAGCCGGGGGCTTTGATCGCCAACACGCGCAGGATGCCGCGCAGGGTGTTGAGTACCATCGTTGCTAAGGCTTCGCCGTCTACGTCTTCGGCAATGATGACCAATTCACGCTTGCCCACTTGCATGATCTTTTCGAGAACCGGCACAATGTCTTGCGCGGCGCTGATCTTCTTGTCGTAGATCAAGATGTACGGTTCTTCGAGGTTGGCTTCCATCGTGTCGGGAGTGTTGACGAAGTACGCGCTGATGTAGCCGCGGTCAAATTGCATCCCCTCAACGTAGTCTACTTCAAATTCCAAGCTGTTGGATTCTTCAACCGTGACCACGCCGTCTTTACCGACTTTGTCCATCACGTCAGCAATCAAGCCGCCGATTTCAGCATCTTGTGCCGAAACGCTGGCAACGCTGGAAATTTCTTCTTTGGTGCTGATGGGGGTCGCTTGGCTCAAAATGTGCTTGGCAACGGCTTCGGCAGCGGCCATGATCCCGCGCTTGAGCAGCATCGGGTTAGCGCCAGCGGCGACGTTCTTCAAGCCTTCGTTGACGATGGCCTGTGCCAACACGGTGGCGGTGGTGGTGCCGTCACCGGCGATGTCGTTGGTCTTGGTGGCGGCTTCTTTAAGCAGTTGCGCGCCCATGTTCTCGAACGGGTCTTCGAGTTCAATTTCTTTGGCGACGGTCACGCCGTCATGGGTGACGGTTGGCGCACCGAATTTCTTGTCTAGCGCAACGTTACGCCCCTTGGGGCCAAGCGTCGTGCTAACGGCGTTTGCCAGTTTATCAACGCCGCGTTGTAAGCTGGCGCGGGCGTCTTCACGGAAAACGAGTTGCTTTGCCATTGTGTAAGCTCCAGTAGCAAGTTTCAAAGCAAAAATTACAAATTAGGGACAAAGGCCAGCTTTGTCGCTATCCGCCTATGGGCAGGCGGGTGGGGCGAGTGTCACGAAATGACTATTCGACAATGCCAAGCAGGTCGGTTTCTTTCATAATGAGCAGCTTTTGGCCGTCAATCTTGATCTCGGTGCCAGCGTACTTGGCGAACAACACGCGGTTGCCAACAGCAACATCCATCGGAATCCGCTTGCCGTCGTCATCGTGACGGCCAGCGCCCACAGCCAAGACTTCGCCTTCTTGCGGCTTCTCTTTGGCGGTTTCTGGCAAAATGATCCCACTGGTTGTTGTTGTATCTTGTTCAATGGGCTTGATGACCACACGGTCGCCTAACGGTCTAATACTTGTCATGTGCATTTTCTCCGTTGCAGTGATGCAATGTGCATTTAGCACTCTATGGCTGATACTGCTAAAGAACTGCCCTCAATATAGCAGGACTCTGCCATAATCGTCAAGGTTTCTAGCAGAGTTCTTATGCCAGTGCCAAATATCGGTGGCAAACGTCCTGTTTTGGGTAGGCAATATCCCCTAATCCAGTGAGGCAGGCGCTAGAAGCGCTTGACACCACGACGAGCAACTTGCCAATTCCAAGCCCTTGGTCAAGGCGGTTTTTGAACTTGCGTGATTCACTGCCTTTGGCGAAATACAATCTTGTCAACCGCGCTGTACTCGTGCTATACTTTTCCGCGCATTGGGAAATAGTTCAACGGCAGAACAGCGGACTTTGAATCCGTCAATCTTGGTTCGAATCCAGGTTTCCCAGTACCCATAAATTGACGTAAAAAAAGCGGCTTATTTACATAAGCCGCTTTTTTATTTGGCTGCGCGCTAGATGGACACCTTTTACCGCACGGGTGCGGTGAGCATGACCCACGCAATGACGCCGTAGCAGGCCAACAATACACATCACTACTTTTACTCGTTACGGCTTCTAATACCGATTGAAATACCGTTGTACTTCCCATTCGGTCACCTGTTGGGTGTATTCCTCATATTCTTGGCGCTTGGCGGCAAGGTAGCGGTCAGTGATGTAGGGGCCTAACGCCGCCAGCATCACCTCGTCCTGTTCGATGACCTCTAGCGCTTGGCGCAACGAATGCGGCAAGACATCCAGTTGGCGCAAGCGTGCGCGGTTCTGTTGGAAGATGCCTTCTTCCAACGGGGGCGGCAAGGCCGTCTTTTGTTGGATGCCGTCTAGTCCGGCGGCCAACATCACCGTCACGGCCAGATACGGGTTGGCGCTTGGGTCGGGCATCCGCAATTCAAGGCGGGTATGCTGTTCGTTGCCGGGGCGCAGGCCGGGAATGCGGATCATCGCTGCGCGGTGGATGTGCGCCCACGCCACATGGACGGGCGCTTCAAAGCTCGTCCCTAGCCGCTTGTAAGAGTTCACCAGCGGCGCAAGGATGGCCGCCATTGCGCGGGCGTGCGCCAACTGCCCGGCTAAAAAGTGTTGCGCCACCAAAGAAAGCCCATACTCTTGAGACTCGTCGTAAAATACGTTGCGGTCGGTGTCGCGGTCGTGGAGAGTTTGATGGGTGTGCATCCCAGAGCCGGGCAACTTGGCCGACGGGCGCGGCATAAAGGTACAGTGTAGCCCCTGTTGGCGCGCCATCGCCTTGAGCGCCACACGCGCCGTCAAGATTTTGTCGGCAGCCGCCAAAGCGTGATCGTACAACAGATCAATTTCGTGTTGCCCGGCACCAATTTCGTGATGGGCAGACAGCACCCGAATCCCCATTTCATCCAGTGCGCCCGCCAAACGCCGCCGAATGTGCTGTGAGGCATCGTTGGCCGCGTCAAAGTAACTATCGCTGTCATTGCTCAAGACGGGTTCGGGCGGGGTGGGCGTGTCATAACGGTCAAATAAGAAAAATTCAAGTTCCACGCCCACCTTAAAGCTATAGCCCATCTCGTGCGCTTGATCCAACACACGGATCAACGCGGCGCGAGGGTCGCCAATGAAGGGCGTACCTTCGGTCGTCAACACGTTGCAGATCAAACGGGCGCTTTTTTCGATGGGGTCGCTCCACGGCAGCAAGGTAAAGGTGTTGAGGTCTGGCATCAGCAACATATCGCTTTCTGCGACACGGGCGAAGCTTTCTAGCGCAGAGCCGTCAAAGTGCGCCCCTTGTTCCAAAATGCGCGGGAGTTGCTTTACGGGGATGGTAATGCTTTTCACCCCGCCGGTAATGTCTGTGAACCATAATTCAATAAAGCGCAACCCGTGCGTATCAATCTGTTCAAAAATCTGATCTCTGGTCATCACAACGTTTGTCCCGTTATCGCTATAGGCGGTCATAGGCTACTATTCAGTCCTGTTTCGGGCAAAACTACTAGGGTGAAGGTTACTAAAAAAGCGGGATGTTTTGTACCACAATGCACGGGCTATGGGCGGATAATCCCCAAGTGGCCGAGCAGGGCATCCACGCCCAACAAGTAGCCGCGCCAACCAAAGCCGGCAATCTGACCCACACACACCGGAGCGAGCAAAGACTTGTGTCGAAATTCTTCACGGGCATGGACGTTAGAAAGATGCACCTCAACCACGGGCAAGCTGATGCCGCTAATGGCGTCGCGCAGCGCAATCGAAGTATGGGTATACGCCCCCGGGTTAAAGATCACGCCCGCCGCCCAGCCGCGTGCCTCATGGAGGGCGTCTATCAACGCGCCTTCGTGGTTGGATTGCATCCAGCGCACGCTCACGCCGTCATAACTTTGGGCGTGGGCAACCGTCCGTTCAGAAATTTGCGTGAGGCTCATGCTGCCGTAGATTTCTGGCTCGCGTGTGCCAAGTAAATTCAGGTTGGGGCCGTGTAAGAGCAATAAAGAAACGGTCATCGGTGTGTATTCCTATTTTGGGGGCATTTAACCATTGTGTCATCAGTAGGGGCATGATGCATCATGCCCCTACACATCTCATGTCCCTACAGGATGTTACCGTAATGCCTCTAACACAGCAATCACCGCCTCACGCGGCACGCCCTCACGGATCACGGGCTGTTGTGCGCCCGCCAACAAGATAAACCGCGATTTGCCCCCGCGCCACTTCTTATCGGTTGCCATTGCCTCCCATAGCGCATCTGGCGATAAGCCGCCTAAGCGCGTGGGCAAACCCGTTTCAGCAAGCATCGTTTCGACTTGTGTTACAAAGTCCTTCCCGATCAAGCCCAAGTCGTGCGAAAGGTGCATGGCCGCCACCACGCCCATCGCAACGGCTTCCCCGTGCGCCCACTGATATTCAGTCACGCGCTCAATCGCATGGCCGAATGTATGCCCCAAGTTCAAATACTGGCGGATGTTTTCTTCATACGGGTCTTGCTGCACCACATCTATCTTGACCTGCACCGCGCGCTGGATCAGTTCTACGGCGCGTTCGGGCGTGTGCAAGGCCGGGTTGAGTAGTTCGGCGTCGGCAATCAGCCCATGTTTGATGATTTCGGCCATGCCGTTGCGCCATTCCCGTGCCGGGAGTGTGGCAAGCGTGCTAGGGTCAATCAGCACCGCCGACGGCTGTTTGAACGCCCCTACTAAGTTCTTGCCTTCGGGCAAATCTACGCCCACCTTGCCGCCCACGCTGGAATCTACCATTGCCAGCAAAGACGTGGGGATTTGAACAAAGCGCACGCCGCGCATGTAGCTAGCCGCCACAAATCCGGCGGTATCACCCACCACGCCGCCGCCGAGTGCGATAATCGTACTGCCACGATCTAAGCCTGCGCGGGCAACTTCGCGGCACAGGTCAGCAACGGTGGACATTGTTTTGTGGGCTTCGCCGTCGGGCATGGTGATAAGGCTGGCGTCGGGCAATTGGGCGGCCAACGCTTCGGCGTAGTGCGGAACTAGCGAAACGTTGGTGATGATCGCCACCCGTTTGCGCGGGACGAGCGCCGTGAGTAGCATATCGTCCACTAAGCCGCCGGGGGCAATGTAAATTGGGTAGTCTTCGCCGTGAGGGGCGCTTACTTGGAGTCGAATGCGTTCCATAGGGTGATGATTTCCTCTGCAATCGCTTCAGGGGGTTTGTGGGAGGTATCTACATGGTGGGGCATTGCATCATAGATGGCTTGGCGCTCGGCCAGCCGTGCGCGCCAGTTGGCGGCCAACGGGCGGTTGGTGTCCTCTAATATCCGCGCTTCGATGATCTCTGGATGGGCGGTCAAGCATACCAGCAGTGTTCGGGTCTGCATTTCGGCACGGAGTTCACCATCGGCAACCAACGTGCCGCCGCCTGTGGCGATGACATACCCGCCCTTTGTCAACAGGTTTAAGCACACAAAGCGTTCCACCCAACGGAAGTACGTCTCACCGTTGGGTTCACTGAACAATTCGGGGATGCTTTTCCCGGTATATTCCACCACCAGCGTGTCGGTATCCACAAATGGGCGGGCAAGCCGTTCGGCCACCAACGGCGCCACCGTAGATTTGCCCGTCCCCATAAAGCCAGTGAGGGTGATATTGGGGATGTAAGGGCTATACTTCAAATCCAAAGCGCCACTCCGTATTATCCATAGGCAGGTCATTGAGGTTGGCACGCCGCAGCGCAGCAAAGCGCGGCAACATCTCATTGATACTATCCCCGCCGAGTTTTTCACAGAGCGAATCTGCCAGCACAATCGCCAGCATCGCCTCACCGATGGGCATGGCGCGCGGCAAGGCGCAAAAGTCGCTGCGCTCGTAGGTCGTGGGTTCGGGTTCGCCGCTGGCAAGGCTCACGCTGTCAATCGCCTGTAGCACGGTGGCAATCGGCTTCATCGCCACACGGACGATAAGCGGGTCGCCTGTGGTGATGCCGCCTTCAAGCCCGCCGGCACGGTTGGTCTTGCGATACAGGTTGCCGTCGGCGTCAGCGTAGATGGCGTCGTGGACTTGTGTGCCGCGCTTGGCAGCATTGGCGAAGGCTTCGCCAATTTCCACGCCCTTCATCGCCTGAATAGACATCATCGCTTGGGCGATTTTGCCGTCTAGCCGACGATCCCAATGGACATGGCTCCCCAAGCCGGGCGGCACATTCACTGCCACCACTTCCCACACGCCGCCAAGCGTATCTTTGTCTATCTTCACTTGACGGATGGCCTCGTGCATTGCTTCAACGCTAGCTTCATCCGGCGAGCGCACATCATTTTGCAGCGCGGTGGCGTACAGGTCGCTGTACGGCTTGCTGTAGTCCACATTAGCGACCACATCGCCAATTTGCGTCACATAAGCATAGACCTGTATCCCGAACACGCCCAAGAATTTTTTGCAGATCGCCCCCACTGCCACCCGTGCGGCGGTTTCGCGCGCGCTGGCACGCTCTAGCGCCAGCCGCAAGTCCGTATAGCCGTACTTGATCGCGCCCGTTAAATCGGCGTGGCCGGGGCGGGGAGTAGACATCGGTGCGATGTCTTTTTCTTTCCAGTTTTTATAGTCGCGGTTTGCCACTGTGAGCGCAATCGGCGCGCCAGTGGTTTTGCCCTTCATCACGCCGCTGGTGATTTGTGCCGTGTCGCGCTCAATTGCCATGCGCCCGCCAGAGCCGTATCCAGTTTGGCGGCGGTTGAGGTCAGCGTCAATATCGGCTTGGCACAGGTCTAGCCCGGCGGGGACGCCTTCAATAATCGCCGTGAGTTGTGGCCCGTGGCTTTCGCCAGCGGTGAAAAAACGAATTTG
>JBMOFU010000179.1:0-8185 GCA_049318725.1 Phototrophicaceae bacterium
TTTAATGTACCTGAATTTCTTTGTCATTCCGCGCAAACTGGGTTTCGTCACCAGTTCAGATTCAGGTTACGTTATCAATAATGAGCGGTATATCCCAGATGTTGGGTTTATTTCCATTCAGCGGCAACCTAAGCCTTGGCGTGAAGCCTACCTCAACAAAGCACCCGATTTAGCCGTTGAGGTCATTTCGCCTACCGATGAGCATTCCAAAGTACGCGCTAAGGTTGTCAACTACCTACGGGCAGGGACAATCGTGTGGTTAGTAGACCCCGATGCCAAACAAATCGAAGTGTATATGCCTAACGCTGCCCCCTTTACGCTCGGCCTCACAGACACCCTTAACGGCGGCACGTTGCTGCCTGAATTTTCGGTGGCGGTGAGCGAACTGTTCCCAGAGGAATAAACGACCTTATGCGTCACATTGCCATTGCTACCGATACCTACTATCCCAACCTGACCGACAGTGACCGCCTGTTGATTGAACCGCTGTTCCGCCGTGGGGTTCACGTCACCCCTGCCTATTGGAATGACCCTACGGTGAATTGGTCAGCCTATGACGGCGTATTGATCCGTTCTGTATGGGACTATCACCTGCACCCTGATGCCTTTTTGGGTTGGATTGAACGCCTACAGGCGCAAAACGTCAGGCTGTGGAATCCCGCGCCTGTTGTGCGCTGGAACATGCAAAAGCGCTACCTCAAAGTCTTGGCAGAGCGCGGCATCCCAACCATCCCTACCGTTTGGCTGGATCAAGGCGCAAGCGCTAACCTGCCAGAAATTTTGGCTACCCGCGCATGGGATCAAACCGTCATTAAGCCAGAAGTCAGCGCGGGCGCGCATCAAACTTGGCGCACCACACGGGCAGACGCCGAGCGCGATCAAGCCCATTTGGAGGCCGACCTTGCCAGCCACGCGCTGATGATCCAGCCGTATGTCGAAGAAATTGCGCTCGGAGAGTGGTCAATCTTCTTCTTTCAGGGCATCTTCAGCCACAGCGTATTAAAGCCAGCGGTATTGGCCGATGATGGTAGCCCACTACACTGGTCACAACGCGCTCAAGCTCAAATGCCAAGCCCGTCGTTTATCAGTCAGGCCGCGCACATTTTGCATGTGGCCGCCCAACAGATTGGCGTGCGTGTTCCCGATATTCTCATTGCGCGGGTAGACGGGGTGGATCAGCTTGGGCAACTGACGTTAATGGAACTGGAATTGATCGAGCCAGATTTGTACTTTGCTTTTGACCCACAGGCCGCCCCTGAACGCCTTGCCAATGCCATTCAATGGCAACTTGACCTCAGTTGACAAAATGACCCTGATGGCTAGTGACCGATTTTAACGGACAACCCATGCCCAAAATAACCCAAAGATTTAGAACGTCTTGCGCGCCCACACGACGACGCCCGTGGATTTGAGCAGTTTCGCCCGCACCAACAGGCCATCCACTGCACGGACTGCCCCCAACACGCGCAACGCAGCCGCGTAGGGCAACTTGACTTGATGGGCTAGGTAGCCGGTGACGGCAGGCTTACGGACTTCGCGCTCTACGGTAAAGTGCGTATGCACGAGCTTGAGCCAGTCATGGTCGCGCCCGGCACCTTCAAATGGGGAAAGCCCTTCGGCTTCCATGCTGGCACGGATGCGGGCGGGGGCGTTGACCCCAAAGCGCAACAGCCCGCGCCACTTTTCCGCATAGGGGATGTGCGTGGGCAGGATGAACATCAGCCCGCCAGCAGTCAAGCTGGTGAGTAGGCTCTCGTTGCCGTCTTGGTCGCTGATCCAGAACAGGCCGTTGGGCTTGAGCGCCTGCGCCACCTGTTCAATCAGGCGGTCTAGCCCGATGAGGTGATGTAATGTGCCTTTGGTGTAGATGATGTCATAGGTGGCGGCTGGCAGTTCCAGCGCGTTGAGGTCGGCGGTACGGTACGTTAGGCGGGCGGCCAATTCAGGGAATTGTACGGCATAGTCACGGGCAATCTGGAGTGAGCGCTCGCTGATGTCCAGCCCTGTGACGTGTGCGCCTTGCCGCGCACAGGCCAACGTCAACCACCCCGACGCACAGCCCAGTTCTAAGACCTGCATCCCCGGCTGGACGGCGGCAATCAGCGCGTCAATGTCTGGTGTGTGAACCAGCGCATTGTGTAGCATGTGGCGGTGCGCGTTCCAGTCTGGCGCGAGTGTGGCGGCGTGGGCTTCATCCACTGCCCCCCACAGGGCGGCTTCGTCACGCAGTTGGTCATCGTAGGTCATATAAGCGGTTCCTTGTAAGGACGCCCATAGCGGGCGTCCCATGCCTGTAAAGATAGGGTTTTAATCTTTCCGAAAGGGATCGTTTATTGCCCATCTCGCCCCCTATCCCCAACCCTTTCCCCTGTGGGGGGAAAGGGAGAAAGTCCCTCTCCCGCAGGGGGAGAGATTTAGGGAGGGGTGAGGGGCTTACGCCCGCAAGACCTTGAGCGCGTCTGCCCAACGGAGCAGTTCATCGAGCATGACTTCGCCCGCTTTGTCTTGGGTTTCGCCGGGGGTGAACACGTTGGTTTCTTTGTCTAGGTGTTGGGCAAAAAACGGGATTGCGACTGCCTCAAACATCGGCATCATTTTGAGCGTGGTCACCAGCAACTTGGTCGCCTGCACTGCACGGGTACCCGCCGCCACGCCGCCGTAACTGACGAACCCGACCGGCTTGTACGCCCATTCTTTGCTCAAGTAATCCAGCGCGTTGATGAGCGCGGGCGCGGGGCCATAGTTGTACTCTGGTGTGACAAACACATAGGCGTCGGCACGGCTGACGGTGGCGCTCCATGCTTTGGTGTGGTCGTTGACGTATTGGGCAAAGCGCGGGTGATTTGGCTCATCGAACAGCGGCAAATTGACTTCGGCAAGGTCAACCAGTTCAACCTCAAACTTGGCGTGCTTTTCGGCAATGTGCTGGAACCAGTGGGCAACGTGAATCCCCTGCCGATTTTGGCGGGTGCTGGCAACGATAATTTGCAGGTGGGTCATGGGGTTTCCTTTTCAAGTGAGAAAAACGCCAAAGGGTACAACCTATAGAGGGCAACGCCCACACACACCTTACGCCCCCCCTGTGGAAGGCACGCCATCATGGGTGCTGGTCACGGGCAAGCGGATGTTGGCTTTGGTGGAGGCAGTATGTTCCATTTTGGGGATGACAATGGTAAAGGTGGTTCCCTTGCCCACGATGCTGTCTACCTTGATCGTGCCGCGATGCGCTTCGGTGATCCAGCGACAGATCGCCAGCCCCAACCCCGTCCCGGTGTCAGATTCGGTGCGGGCGCGGGAGCCTTCTGCCTGAAAGAAGCGCTCAAAAATGTGGGGGATGTCTTCCGCACGGATGCCAATCCCGCTATCGCTGACGCGCATGACGGCAAACGCGCCTTCTTCAGACAGGCTTAACTTGATCTCGCCGCCTTCGGGCGTGAACTTGATGGCGTTGCCGACCAAGTTGAGGATCAACTGCTTGATGCGGTCTGCATTGCCGTTGATCCGCAC
Organism: Phototrophicaceae bacterium; assembly: GCA_049318725.1. Taxonomy (GTDB): domain Bacteria; phylum Chloroflexota; class Anaerolineae; order Aggregatilineales; family Phototrophicaceae; genus CAIRDJ01. Next base: position 3,508 of record JBMOFU010000179.1, read on the forward strand.
GGGTTCAAAGCGCCCCATCACCACCGTGAGCTTGCCGCCGCGCGCGTGGACGATGGCCTTTGCTTCGCGGTAGACGCTGGCGACGACCACGTCCAAGTCAAGCGGGTCAAGCTCTAGGTGAATGCCGCCATATTCTGCCCGTGCCAACATCAACAGGTCGTCTACCATGCGCGTCATGCGCCCGACTTCGCTAGAAATCGCCTCAATAGATTCATCGTCTACGCCGTAACGCTGGATTAAATCAAGGTTGCCGCGAATGGCCGTTAGTGGGGTACGTAGCTCATGAGAGACATCCGCCACAAAGCGCTGTTGCACGCCAAACAGGTGTTCAAGGCGGGTCATCATGCGGTTGAAAACAGCCGTCAGCCGCCCCAGTTCGTCCATGGGGCCGTTCCACGGCAGCCGCGTGCCGAGGTCGTCGGTTTCGGTGATTTTGGCAGCCGCGTGAATAATATCGTCTACCGGTTGAAGCGCACGGTCGGCCAGCAACAGCCCCACCACCACCGATCCGATGATCGCCACCGACATCGCCAGCATGAGTACCGTCAACAGGCGGTCTATGGCCTGATTCACGGTTTCTAGCGCGCTTCCGGTTTGGACGACGGCCAAAATGCTACCGTCAGCCAAGTTCACCGGGTAAGTTAGCACGCGCATCTCTTGCTCATTCCAGATCACATCCGCACGCGAAAGCGTGGGATGTGTGAGGTGTTCGCCATCTAGCGCGGTGAGCAGGTAATCTTCATCGCCAGAAGCCGCCGCCAATCGCGGTTGTTCCCCTGCGATGTCCCACACTTGCACGTACACCCCCAGCAGGCCAAAGACCGTCAAAGGGGGTAAATCTACGCGCACGCTGTTGGGGCTGCCAAATTCGCCAATCGGCACCGCACGGCTGTTTTCAACCACTTGCGCGGCGGCATCACTCAAAGACTGGTCAATGGTGCTGACCAGCGTCCAGCGCAAGAGGCCAAACACCGTCCCCCCAAAGACGACGATGATAAAGGCCAACAGGCCAGAGTACCATAGGATCAACTTCGTGCGGATCGTCACAGCCGGTGGGGTTCCTATTCAATTCAGCAGGGGCGTATGACCGCCCCCCATTGCTGTGGCATAGGGTTTGGGGGGGATCAACGCCAAGTGTAGGGTCGTAGCAGGGTCAGGATTTGGTCGGCGCGGATGGGCTTAAAGACGCTGTGGTTGGCGGTAGAGCGTGCCGCCCATGCTAGGCATTGGCGCTTTTCGTCCTCATCATGAAAGGCAGGCATCAATAGCGTCAGGTAGGCCGCCGGTAGCAAATCGTGCAATTGACAGGACAGGTCTACCCCGCTGATGTCATCAAACATCCAGTCTACAACCGCTTGGTTGTGAACACTGGCGTCAAATAGGCTGAGGGCGCTTAACCCATTGGTGGCGATGTCGAACTCACGGTTATAGCGTGACAGCCCGCGCCGAAGGAAAAGGATCAAGGCTTCACTGCCAGAAATAATTAGAATCTTTTTGCCCTGCGATGTCACCGACACGGCAACACCTCCCCACTCACCACGACCAACGAATTTTTTTTAGGGCGTCACGCCCACGCTTTTATTCTTCTTCCCGTAAGACATAGCCCACACCGCGCACGGTATGAATCAGGCGCGAGTCACTATCATTTTCGGTTTTTTGGCGAAGGTAACGTACGTAGACCTCTATAATATTGCTTTCGCCGCCGAAATCATAGCCCCACACACGGTCAAAGATCACATCTCGGGTTAAAACCTGCCGTGGATTCCGCATGAACAACTCTAATAGCTCATACTCTTTGGCGGTCAAGTCTATAGCACGCTCCCCCCGATAGGCACGGTGGGTGCCGGTGTCTAGCTTGAGGTCGCTAAAGTTTAACACCTCTGGCCGAGAGTTAGATGTCACGCGCCGCAACAAAGAGCGAATGCGCGCCATGAGTTCGTCTACTGAAAACGGCTTGACCAAGTAATCATCGGCGCCTGCGTCTAGCCCCGTCACACGGTCTTTGACATCATCTTTAGCGGTCAACATCAAAATCGGCACATCCCCCGCCGAACGGAGCCGCTTGCAGACTTCTAGGCCGTCTAGCCCCGGCAACATCCAGTCTAAAATCACAAGGTCTGGGGGCGTGTCTCTGGCGATGCTCAAGCCGGTTTTGCCGTCACGGGCCACGTTGACCCGATAGCCTTCATAGATTAAGCCGCGCTCAATGAACTGAGCGATGCGCGCTTCATCTTCAATGACAAGGATTCTTTCACCGGGCATAATGCGCTTTCCCTAATGGTTCACTGATTTTGTATAGTATAACACACATTAAAACAATTCTTTATGATGGGGTGAGGGCGGCAGGGCGATGGCGTTCTAAATCTGCACATTATTATTAAATGATATATGTCTTTGTAGGGGAATGAACTATCATGCCCCTACAGGTGACAACGGTTCTGTAGGGGGCGACCTGCGTGTCGCCCCTACGGATGGTAACGATTCCGTAGGGGCGCAATTTATTGCGCCCCAACTTATTACCCCACCTGCTCTGCCGCTACCAAATCGGCGGGCGTGAGCGGCTCCCCTAGCGTGAGGCTTTGGTCTATATAGATGGCATACCACAGGTGAAACACCAATAGCGGGAAGATCGTCCACAGGTGATAGGCGCGCTTTTCGAGGTGTTCATTGACCAAGCGCGTCACGACTTCTGGCTGAAAGTAGCCCACTTGCCGCACGTAGTCTGCGGAAAGGTAACGCTCTACCAGCGGGCGCAAGGGGCCGCGCAACCAATCGGACATTGGCGGGGCAAAGCCGATCTTTGGGCGCGCCAACACCTCATCGGGAACCATCCCGCGCATAGCGTCCTTGAGAATGCGCTTGAAATCGCCATTGCGGAGCTTATAGTCAAGCGGCAACGAGAAGGCATAATCCACCAGCGGATGATCTTCAAACGGCGCGCGCGCTTCGGTAGACATCAGCATGGTCATCTTATCCACGCGCATATTGCTGTTTTCGGGGATCCAACGCCGAAAGCTGGCATAGGCGATGCGGTCTGCGAAGTGCGGCGTTTGTGGCTCGGCCAGCAAGCCCGCCAACGATGCGCTGACTAACCCTTCGGCGCGGGCGGCCAATGTCGTGTCGGTCATCAGCGTATTCAGGTCGTCTACGCCTGTGACGCGCATCCATGCCAGATAGCGCCGCACAGGCGACTCGTCATGCGTGGATTTTTCCGCCAGTTTCACCGCAGGCTCGCGTCCTGACACCTTCAGCAACGGGTCGAGTAGCCCCGTCCGCATCCAGCGCGGCAACATCAAATAGCCCGCCAACACTTGGTCAGCGCGGTAATGGTTATATCCCAAAAATAGCTCGTCGGCACTGTCCCCCGTCAGCAACACAGGGACGCCGTTGGCGCGGGCAAGCGCAGCCACATACGCCGTCTGGACGATGGCCTGCTCTGCGATGGGTTCATCCATTGCCGCGACTAACTTGGGGAAGATGGCTGTGAGTTGGTCGCCGCGCTGGATGGTAATTTCGTGGTGATGGGTGTGCAGTGCATTCGCACTCAGCGCGCCATAGCGTTGATCTACATTGAACTTGGCGTTGTTGGTGGCGTCGTCGCTGAAGTCAAAGCCCACGGTGAACGTTTCTACTGGGCGGCCTAAGCTGCGTGCCATCAGCGCCACAATCGCGGTGCTGTCTACCCCACCACTGAGGAACGCGCCAATGGGAACATCGCTCATCAGGCGCATGTCTACAGCTTCAATCAGGCTGCCTTGCAGCTTGCGAACGGCCTCATCATAGGGGATGTCATTGCGGTTGGGCGTGGCGTGCGGTTCCCAGTAGGTTTCACGGGTAACTTTGCCGTTTTCCACAATCAGCCGCTCCCCCGCACCTAACTTGTGGATGCCTTCAAACATCGTCAGCGGCGCAGGGGCATATCCCAGCGCAAGGTAGTGCAGCAGTGCGTCGGGGTTGACGGCGCGCTTGACTTGAGGATGTAGCAAGATCGCCTTAATTTCGCTGGCAAAGAGCAGTTCGTCGTCCAGTTGGGTATAGTAGAGTGGCTTCTCTCCGGCGCGGTCTCTGGCAAGTACCAAGCGCCCGCGCTTTTCGTCCCAAATGCCAATGGCGAACATCCCACGTAGGCGGTCAATCACGTTGACGCCCCATTGTTCATAGCCGTGTACGATGGTTTCGGTGTCGGTATAGGTCGTGAAGGCGTGGCCGTCTTTTTCCAGTTCACGGCGCAGCGTTTTATGGTTGTAGATTTCGCCGTTGTAGACGACCATCGTTTGGCGGTCTTCGCTGTAAAGCGGCATCACGCCAGCATTCAGGTCAATGATGGCAAGCCGCCCCGCGCCAAAGGCCAGTTGATGGTTAGCGCTGGCATAGGTTCCGTAGCCGTCTGGGCCACGATGGGCAAGGCATTTTGCCATTTGTACGATCAGGTCAAGGCTGGCAGATTTGCCGCGCTGAAGTTTGAGTTGTCCGAAGATGCCGCACATTTCGCACCTCAAGGGGTTGGGAAGTGGAAAGAAGGAAGTATCAAGGGGAAGCCTAGCACGGGCAAGGGGCAAGTCATGTGCGGGGCGGGTGTAATTGCACTAAATTATGGGTGAAAGAACACAAAACCCGCCTTGCGGCGGGCATTGAGTCTTATCTGAGGTTACGATTTTGTGGCTGTGTTCGGCTCCGC
>JBMOFU010000180.1:0-8184 GCA_049318725.1 Phototrophicaceae bacterium
GATGTCACCCCCTTACCGCACGCGCCATTCTTCCTCTAATACGCCCGCCAGTTGATTTTCGTAGCGCGCTAAGGTGAACAGCCAGTCCGACAGGCGGTTGAGGTAGATCACCGCGTTTTGGGTGATCGGTTCCAGTTCGGCCAACGTGACGGCGTGCCGTTCGGCGCGGCGGCAGACCGTCCGCGCAATGTGAAGTTGGGCGGCGGCAGGCGTCCCCCCCGGCAGGATGAAGTGCTGTAACGGCGGCAATGCTACCGTCATTTCGTCAATGGACTGCTCCAGCCAAGTGATCGCCTCATCGGACGTGCGGACGACCCAATCGGCTTGGGCGTCCAGCGGGGTAGCAAGGTCTGCACCCACATGGAACAGGTCGTTTTGGACGCGCCGCAACCATTCGATCTGCTGTGCGCCTTCTGCCCGTGCCGCACCCAAGATGCTGTTGAGTTCGTCTACTGTGCCGTAGGTTTCTACACGCGGGTGTGCCTTAGAAACGCGCCCGCCCGCAAACAAGCCCGTCGTGCCGTCGTCGCCAGTTTTGGTATAAATTTTCAAAGGGGGTTCTCTCCAGAAATTACGATTTGCCAAAAATGTCTTCATCAGTGACTTGCGGCGTCCCCACCGCGATCAACTGCTCAATCACCGCCCGCGACAGGTCGGGATCATCAATCAACAAAATGCGCCACGACTTGAGGTGATAGATGACAAAATCCCGCTCGGTGCGGCTTTCTTCGTCGGCCAATAGCACCCATTGGCCTTTTTGCGTCGTCCACAGATATTCATAACTTGCAAGCGGATTTTCGCTCATCGGGTATCCTGTTCTGGTGGATAAATCGGACGCCCTTTGGGGCGTCCCTACGGGTTAATCCTCAAATATCGTGGCACACGCCAGCGGGAACTCTGGGTCGTTGACCTTCGCGTTTAACTCCACGCCGTAGCTGTTCAAGCCTACAGCAAGGGTACGGTCTTGCTCGGCGGCGGCGGGGTCGTTGAGGCGGTCAAGGATTTCTGCCCGCAACAGATATAGCACGGCGTCCTCTGGGGAAAGCTCTAGCGCGTCGTTGTAAAAGGCAAGGGCGGCATCATCTTCATTGAGGTTGCAGGCGGCAATCCCCCCCAAAAAGTAGACATCCACTAGCCCATCGGCACGCGGATCATCCCGCATAGATTCCGCCAGCGCCAACGCCGCCGCATAATCCCCGCCAACGGTGTCTAGCGACAGCCTGTAAAGCGCCGCCAAAGGGTCAGCAGTGTCGGGGCCAAACATCACCTCAAACAATAAGGCGGTGTAGCCCGTGTCGTTCATCCCGCGCAGGTGCCTGACCAAGTTGATATTGGCACGGAACTCGCCAGACCGTATCAAGTTTGGCAGCGTATAGGCTTGCGCGATAGCTTCTGGCGATTCTAACATGATGGCTTGGGCTAACTCGCCGCGTGCCATGCTGGTATCTTGGCTTGTCACCCCTTGCAGGCCATACATCAGGTAGACAAACCACTCAGCGGGGGCGGCTTCTGCATAGAGTTCCAGATCACGCAGCAAGTTTCGCCCTTGCGGTTGGTCGCTAAAGGCAAACGCCGCCCGCTGACGGTAGGGGAGTGCCCATGAGTCCCCGCCAAGCGCCAGCGCACGGTCTACCATGCGCGGGACTTCGTCGCGTTGGTTGAGCCGCACCAACGTGGCGGCGTGAGCGACCAAAATCAGGGGGTTGTCTGGCGTGAGCGTTTCTGCCTCTACAAAGGCATCAAGCGCGGCCTCTGGGTTGCTGATGAAGTTCTCTACCCCTGCGGCATACAGCGCCGGAATGGGGCTTAAGATTTCAACATCCTCTAGCACAATCGGGGTGGTCTGTTGCAGTTCATACAGGCCGATGTTGCCCAACCCCGTGCCGCTGTCGTGCAGGGCATGGAGTGCGGCCAACACAGGCGCAGCTACGGATTGTTCGCGCTCATTTTGCAAGCGCACGGTCATGGTAGCAAGCTGTTCAATTTCGCTGCGTTCTACTACGCTGTAGGCGAACGAATCTGTCACGCCGACCTGCACACGCGCCTCTATCGAACTGTCGTCGTAGTGACCCCACACCACCAGCGCGGCGTCAAGTGTTTCAGCGGCATAAGCGGCATCGCTGGCGGTGCGGACGACGTTATCCAGCCGTTCCACTACATAGGGCGCGCCGTCTAGCGTCTGGACGAATACACGCTCTAGCTGGTCAGCGATGAAACGCTCTGGGTTGCGTTCGGTGACGCCGTTAAGCGGCTCAAAGGCCACGACTAAAATCTTGGCGGGGGCAAGTTCTAACGGTTGCAGGTTGCCACGTTGCGGAGGCCCGCCCCCCGGCGGGAATCCTCCCGGCGGGCCTTGTCTGCCGCCGGCGGGGACAGCAGTTAGCGATTCACTATTGCCTGTGGCGCTGGGTTCTTCAGTGGCGCTTGGCTCTGGTAGAGGCGTGTCGTTATCCCCGACCATTGTGCGGCAACTGACTGCGCCGATTGTGCCGAGCAACAACAGGCGGTTAAATTCTTCGCTAGGGCTGAATTCGCGGGCGCTGGCAAGGTCTGCACGCGCCGCTACTGTTTCGTTCAGGTAGGCATAACTTTCGGCGCGCAAGGCGTACAACAGCGCAAACGATTCATCCCACTGGATGGCGCGGGTATAGGCGTTAACCGCGTCTTCATAGCGCCCCAAGTTGCAATAGGCCAGCCCTTGTAGCATGTACGGCTCTGCCTGTTGCCCCAGTTCCGGGAAGAGGATCATAGCATCGCTGTTTTCAATGGCGTCTTCATAGCGCCCCAGTGAAAGGTCGGCAAGCACCTCTACCAGCGCAATTACATTCAGCCCAGTAGAATCCCCATAGAGCAACCTTGTTAAGCGGTGGAGGGCATAGCTGTTGCTGTTGCTCATCAGGTTTGACCCATACTCACGCGCACGCGATAATTCCCCGCGCCGCAACAGTAACGGAACCAACAAGGTTTTTGCCAACGGCTCGTCGGGGTTGAGCGTGATAGCCGTATTAAAAGCAGTATAAGCGCCGTCAAAATCTCTTTGCAGCGCGTTGGTCACCCCCAAGAATGACCATGCCATCCAGTCATCGTCGGTACGCTCGATAATCTCACGAAAGTAAGCGTCTGTTTGTTCAAGGTTGCGCGGGATTAACAAAATTTGTTGCGTCCCTAGCAGGTAGTAGGGGGATGTCCAGTTAGGGCTGTAATCGTTGTTGAGCCGCAAGGCTGTTTGCAGGTCGGCCTGTGCATCCGCGCTTTGCCCCAAGCGTTGGGCAGTAATGGCGCTGGCAAAATACAGGATTGGGTTGGCGGGGTTAAGTTCACGCGCCGCTTGGATGCTCGTTTGGGCGTCGCTGTCGGATTCGCCAAAGTCAATGATGTAGCGATGCCAGTGCGAATTTACCCCACTGCCGATGATTGGGGGCGGGGTGAGCGCTTCGGCCTGCGCGCTGACCGTTGCCAGCGCATCCATCGCCGCGACTGGGCGGTTGTGGGCGATCAATACCGGGAAGGCCGCCGCCGCGACATTGTACGCCAAAGTTTCGGTGAGCGCGTTGGTCATCACCACCCGAATGTTGGCTAACGGGGCAATATACACCGGGTTCACCACGCTGGCAGGCAAGCTGGCATCTGCCCCCGCGTGGACATTGGCCTGAATTTGCCCGTCGCTATAGTTGCCCCACACCACAATCAGCGCGTTGTGGTCTTGGGCAACCTGCTGCGCTTGGGCATCGGAGGTAATCACAGCGTTGTATTCCCGAATGGCAAGGTTGCCGTAGGGGAAGGCTCTTTCAAATACATCACGCAAGTTATCTGCAATAAACCGCCCCGGGTCAGGTTGGATGGTGTTGCCAATCGGTTCAAAGTCTGCAACCAAAACCATCACATCGCCCTGCGCTACCGCCAGCACGGGCAAGACGGGCATACGGCGCGGCGCGGTCACGATCAGCGCCAAGATCACCCCGCCAACGACCAGTAGCGTCAGCAATAGGCCAATCACCAGCCCCCAACGGTTACGCGCAGGCGCAGGGGCGGCAACAGGGGGTTTGGTAATGCCTATTGGGGAGGGGATAGCCGTTTGCGCCGGAACGCGGCCTATGGCTGGCTCTCTGTGGATGAAGGGTGTCGGCGTGCCACCGAGCAACTGCTGCATATTCGCCAGCTTCTCGCTGGGGGTTTGCGGCGGGGTGAGGTCGCTAAAGTTCACAAAAATTTCGCCAGTCACTTCCCCCGCCAACATCGGCGCAGTAGAAACGATGTCGTGCATGTCTGTGCCGTTGAGGATGGCCTCAATTTGCGCGCTGACGATGCGGGCGCTTGGGATGCGCTTTTGCGGGTCTTTTTCTAGCATTCCCTTGAGCAACGTAATCAAGCTCGGCGGCAGGTCGTCCCGAAATTCGCTGATGTCTGGCAGCGGCTCTACCAAAATGATTCGCAACAGGTTCAACGGATTTTCAGCATTAAACGGGCGGCGGGCGGCCAACATCTCATAGAGCATAACGCCAAACGCCCATATATCGGACTGCGGGCTAGGCAGTTCGCCCATACACAGTTCGGGGCTGATGTAGGCATACGTCCCCAACACCACGCCGCTTTCGGTCAGTGATGTGCGGTCAGTCATTTTAGCGATGCCAAAGTCAGACAGGCGCGGTGTGCCGTCTTCGGCCAACAAGACGTTGGCGGGCTTGATGTCTCTGTGGATGATGTTTTGGCGGTGAGCGCGTGCCAGCGCGTCAGCAAGGTCAAGGGCAATTTCTAGCGCTTGCTTCACGGTCAATTTGCCCGCCTGCATCAGCCGCCGCAAGTCGCCGCCGCCAACAAGCTCCATGATGATGTAGGTCACGCCGCCCTCTTGGATGCGGGCGAACATCTTCACGATGTTGGGGTGGTTCAGCTTACGCAGCGTTTCTGCTTCGCGTTCAAAGCGCTCTGCAGACTGGGTATCATTGCTGACAAGTTCGGCTTTGATGACCTTCACGGCAACGGGTTCGTTGGTGAAGGTGTCTGTCCCCCGATAGACTTCGCCCATTGCCCCTTGCCCGATGATGTCGTGCAAGGCGTAGCGCCCATTGCCAATACTGGGTTTAGGTTGGCTCATGCGTCTTGGCCTATTCTGCTGCCTGATATTCGGCTTTAGGGGTGAATTGTATCATGCACAGGGAATCATACGCCATTTTCAGGCGCGGAATTTACACGGTGATTACATCAAGGGGTGGGGGATAAGCTAAAATCCGTGAATCACCAAAGTCATGATGATGAAATTTAACAGCTTTATGGCACAATAGAGCGTGATTTTCCTCTGTCGAACAGCGTACAAAGGACGTAAAACCCCCATGCCAGAAACCCGTCATGTCTTAGAATACAATGCCCGTATTGGCCTTGATGCCATCTTCAAGCCCAAGAGTGTTGCGGTGGTGGGCGCCACCGAGCGCGAAAACACCGTTGGCCGCACAATTTTGTTCAACCTGATTAGCAACCCCTTTGGCGGTGTGGTCTACCCGGTCAACCCCACCCGCGAATCTGTTTTAGGCGTAAAAGCCTATCCGTCACTGCGGGAATGCCCGGGCAAAATTGACCTTGTGGTGATTGTCACCCCCGCCCAAACCGTTCCCGGCCTTGTGCAAGAGGCCGTAGACTTAGGCATCAAGGGCGCGATTATCATCTCTGCCGGGTTCAAAGAGCGCGGGCCAGAGGGCATCGCCGCTGAACACGAAATCATGCGGATTGCGGGCGGCAAAATGCGGATCGTCGGCCCTAACTGTTTGGGCGTGATGAACCCCATGGGCGGGATGAACGCCACCTTTGCCAGCAAGATGGCGCTCAAGGGCAACATCGGCTTTTTGAGCCAAAGCGGGGCGATGTGTACCTCTGTGCTGGACTACAGCTTCCAAGAGAACATTGGCTTTAGCGCGTTTGTCTCTGTCGGTTCGATGCTAGACGTAGACTGGGGCGACTTGATCTACTACCTTGGGGATGACGACAGCACCAACGCCATTGTGATCTATATGGAAACGGTCGGTAACGCCCGCTCGTTCCTCTCTGCTGCGCGGGAAGTCGCGCTCAAGAAGCCGATTATTGTCGTGAAGGCAGGCCGCACTGAAGCCGCCGCGCAAGCGGCTGCCTCTCATACCGGCTCACTCACCGGCAGCGATGAAGTGTTAGACGCCGCCTTCCGTCGCGTGGGGGTGTTGCGCGTAGATACCATTGCAGACGTGTTCTACACCGCTGAAGTGATCGCCAAGCAGCCGCGCCCACAGGGCAAGCGCTTGAGCATCATCACCAACGCAGGCGGCCCCGGCGTCTTGACCACCGACGCCTTGATTCGCGGCGGCGGCGAACTCGCGCCGTTGTCTGATGAAACCGTCGCTGAACTCAACAAGATTTTGCCCGCCGCGTGGAGCCATTCTAACCCGATTGACATTTTGGGCGACGCCACGCCTGCAACCTATGCCAAGACGCTCGAAATCGCCGCGCAAGACCCCCATGCCGACGGCCTGCTGGTGATCCTGTCTCCGCAAGCGATGACCGACCCCACCCGCACCGCCGAATTCCTTAAGCCGTATGTTGACCTCGGCGGCAAACCGATCATGGCAAGCTGGATGGGCGGCGTAGACATCGAAGAAGGCGCGGCTATTCTGTCGAAGATCGGCATCCCGAACTTCCGCTTCCCAGACACCGCCGTGCGGATGTTTAACTACCTGTGGCACTACAGCTATAACCTGCGCGGCCTGTACGAAGTGCCGATCCCCGCAGAGGATGCAGACGGCTTTGACCGTGAAGCCGCCCGTGCCATTCTGGATGGCGTCCGCGCACAAGGACGGATGATCCTCACCGAAACTGAATCGAAGGAAGTGTTGGCCGCCTACAACATCCCGACCATTCAGAACTTGGTGAGCGACACTGCCGATGCTGCCGTGACCGCCGCTGACAAAATCGGCTATCCGGTGGTGGTCAAGCTCAACTCAGAAACCATCACCCACAAGTCTGATGTGGGCGGCGTGCGCTTGAACCTGCAAAACGGCGACGAAGTGCGCGACGCCTTCAACGCCATCCAGCGCAATGTGACCGAAAAGCACAGCGCCGCAGACTTTCAAGGCGTGTCCGTCCAGCCGATGATTAAGCTCGATGACGGCTATGAATTGATCGTCGGTAGCTCGCTAGACCCGCAATTTGGGCCGGTCTTGCTGTTCGGCACAGGCGGCACACTGGTGGAAGTGTTCAAGGATCGTGCGTTAGGTTTGCCCCCGCTGACGACCACCCTTGCCCGACGGATGATTGAGCAGACCAAAATCTCGGTGGCGCTCAAGGGCGTGCGTGGGCGCGGCGCAGTAGACATCGAAGAACTCGAAAAGGTGATGGTGCGCTTCAGCCAATTGGTGGTTGAAAACCCGTGGATCAAAGAGCTAGACATCAACCCGCTATTCGTCTCTGAAAAGCACATCGTCGCGCTGGATGCGCGTGTCGTCCTCCACGACGCCAACACCGACCTTACCACCGTGCCGCCGTCGGCCATCCGCCCGTATCCGATTCAGTATGTGGGGCAGACCACGCTCAAAGATGGCCGCACCTTGACCATCCGCCCCATCCGCCCAGAAGATGAGCCGATGGCAATAGACTTCCACATGGGCTTAAGCGAACAAACCGTGAAGTTGCGCTATATGTACAACTTCCCCCTAGAGGCGCGCATCACCCATGAGCGCTTGGCCGCCTTGACCTTCATTGACTATGACCGCGAGATGGCCTTAGTTGCCATTGACGACAGCGGCGACGCCCCCAAGATGGTTGCAGTTGGGCGGCTTTCGATGCTGTCTGGCACCAAAGAAGTTGCCGAGTTTGGCCTGTTGGTGGCCGACGACTATCAAGGGCAGGGCTTGGGGACGAATATGCTCCAAAGCCTGCTGGATTTAGGCAAGCAAGAGGGTGTGCAGCGCGTCTACGGCAAACTGTTGATCCAGAACAACCGCTCGGTAGAGTTTTTGCATCAACTGGGCTTTACCACCATGCCGCTTGAAGATGAGCAAGGCGTGTTGATGGGCGTCAAAGAACTGTAGGTTTACCTCACCCTAAAGTCCCTCTCCCGTAGGGGGAGGGATTTAGGGAGGGGTTTGCGCCCCCACACATACCCCTGTAGGCAATTCCTTGCCAAAAGTTGCCTATGCGTAAACCTTGTGGTTAAATTCTAGTGCA
>JBMOFU010000181.1:0-8168 GCA_049318725.1 Phototrophicaceae bacterium
ATGTTGGTGGGCAAGGTTCCGCGTGAACTTGACCGCGACAAGGCGTTTCATTACATCCCACAAAATTTAGTGCCTGTGATCTATATGGCGACCCGCTCGGCGCGGGAAAACAGATATGCGACGATTGAGGCGTTTTGGCGGGCATTTGACCAAGCGGCACGCCAACCGACTCAACCGCCGTTGATTGACCCGCTTACGCTTACGGGGCGGCGGCCACAGCCAAGCTATACCCAAGTGCCTGCCGGCGATTCGATTCCGAAACGGCCAGAAAATTTTGTGGGGGGGAACGCTGGTCAGCAACAAAATCGTGTGCCTCTTTTGAGCGGTACCCGTTCAACCCTTAGAGCTGGGGACAATGTTGGGTTGCGTTGGATGGGGGGTATGGTGATTGTGCTGGCGTTGGTCGGGATTTTAGGTTTAGGGGGCTGGGTATATCAAGAAAACTTTAACAGCGCTAACGCCGCAACGCGGGAAGTGTTGCAGGTGGCATCCAGTAGCACCGCACAGGCGCAAACCCTTGCTGCCGTCCCAACCCGAACCACTATCCCTACTAGCAGCCCAACTCGACGGCCAACGGTAGTTCCGACACGGCGCCCCAGCGCGACGCCTGCCCGCCCAAATAACCTCAACTATCGCGGAGCATTACTCCAAGAAGGTGAAAGTGACCCGTATAATATTCCACTCACACGCGGGGAAACGATCACAGTTCAGATGAACGCCGACAACGACAGCTTTGACACGTACCTGTATTTGTATAACAGTCGTGGGCTATTGATTGCCGCTGATGATGACAGCGGGAGCGGCCTTAACTCTGTGTTGACCTATACGGTGACTGCAACGGGGGATTATCAGATTTTGGCGTCTTCGTATGATGGCGATGGGCTAGGGAGCTATGAATTGTTGATAGAGATTAACCGTTAGGAAGACCTGTAGGGCATGATGCTGTTATTGGGATGACCAAGCCTGCATATAGTGTACGACGACGGTCAATGCTTCACGCCACGCCAGTTCTAATTCGGGCGTCCAATCCTGTTTAAGATAGTCTTTGAGCGTTTCAATCAGGGGGTCAACGAATAAAATCACGACATCTGTAGGGACGTTGTAATCTTTAAGGTGCTTTTGCCCAAGGTCACCTAACGTATCACGGAATTTTGCAGGGTTTTCTAGGTTATCCACAACCAGCACCAGCGCCAATAAGAGCTTTTGCCGCAGCATGGGCATATCCACCCCCACAAAATATGAAGGCATCCGCGAATCTACTAACATCAACCGAGCGTAAAAGTCTTGGATGAACTGTTGTTGATTGCCACTGGCAACCTTAGCGAAACTATCCTCAATTAGATGTGGATCGTTTATCATCGTAACTCCAAATAACTGAAATTGTGAAATGGGCGTGCGATGGGTATACGATATTCTAGCCGATTTTTTAGGTATTGGTTATGTTTGCTGCTTCTGGTGGGGGTGCAGTTGGGGCTTTCTGGCGTGCGGGCGTTTTCTGTGCCGCTCTGGACGGGCTATCACCATGAGCGCGATAGCTACAACGTGGTACGGATTGCCCTAGCACAGGGGCGCTTGCCCAACGAAAGCGACTTTTTGCCGGGGGAATTTGAACTGCGTCAAGGGTCTCAACCGCCCTTGTATACGCTATTGAGCCTGCCCGCAGTTGCGCTGTTTGATGACGGGGAATCTTTAGATTTACCGTCACAGGGGACGCCCTATTGCATAGGCGGGGAGCGGATGTTATCTGGCATGGTGACGAACCAAAGCTATAACGCCCCGTATAGTGGGGCAGTGCGCGGGGGTTATGCGCTGCGCTTGATGAATAGCCTGTATTTATCGCTGGCGGTGATCTTTGTGGGGTGGGCAGGTCGTGTGTTCCTGCCCGATGCGCCGTTATTCGGGTTGGTGGCGGCGGGGGTGTTGGCCTTTGACCCCTATCATGGCTGGATTTCAGCGACGATCATCAATGACGGGCTGTTGTTGACCATTGCGGCGCTGGTAACCGCGTTCGGACTATTGACGTTGAAGCGCCCCAGTGTGTGGAGCGTTTTGGGGTTGGTGGTGGCGTCAATAGCGTCCTTGTTGGTGAAAGTTTCTGGGTGGGTGTTGGTGGGTGGGGCGGTGTTGGTGCTAGGGCAATTGCTGGTGAAGCACTTGCTGCGGGGGATGACTGCCCGCACTTGGGCAATTACGGGCGGGGTGACGGTCACATTGCTGGTGGTGACAACCGCCATTGGGCTGTTTAACGTACAGCAGTATGGAAGTGTGCTAGGGCGCTACGGCAATTTAGATCAGCTTTTGGGGGAGGTCGTCACGGAATGGCGTACTTTGCCAAATACGGTAGCGCTGACGCTCAATTTTACGCGCTATGATGCTATGGGCGTGTTGGGCGAATCTGAGTTAGCGAGGGGGGCGCTTCTATTATATCAAGCGGGTTTGATCGGGATATTTTTCTTGCCATTGGCGGCGATTGTCCTCACGGTGGTGTTGCGAGACTGGGCGCAACTACTTGCGGTGTTATGGCTAACTGCGGTCATCATCGCTACGATTGGCCTTGTGGTTGCAAGAAATCACATTGCGGCGTTAGGGGATGGCGTTTTAGAGAATGCGTTGGTCTACGCGCCAGTGCGCTATTATGTGTTAGCAGTGCCAGCATGGGTATTACTAATGGGATATACGCTCAAGGAAGTGACAAAACTAGGGGGCGGTTTTGTCATACAGCGGTCAATGCAGATTATTGGTATTATTACGGTAATATGTATATTTGCAATCTCGGTCTGGGGACTGTGGGGATATACGCCCACGCGCTTGATGCGTCAATTCGTATTAACGCAAGTGGAATTCAATGCGCGTAGTGAAGATATAATAGAAGCATCAGCCTTTTCAGAGAGTTTACCCGCAGTTCTTGCCAGCGACATCGCGCTAGATTCCGCTCGAAACTGGTTGGATTTTGGTCTGTATTTCAGCACAAATCAGCCGCTAACAGTCAGTTGGTCGCCCGAAATCACCCTAGAAGATGCCAATGGGCGAGTGGTAAGATGCCAAACTTTGCCGCTGTATGGGTACTTTCCGGCACCGCGTTGGCAGCCGAAAACGGTCATTCATCAGCCACTTAGGGTACGAAATTGCCAAACGCCACTGGTCGCACCGATTGAAATTCGCTTCAATTGGTGGTCGCCAGAGGGGTCTAGTAATAGCCTGATATTATCCACACTAGAGAGTGAATTAGGGCTTTCGGAGGGTTGCCCAAACCACTTTGGCGTGGTGGAAAATGCCCTTCAGATCATCGAAAAGCGCACGCCAGAGGATGTTTTAGCTGGTACGGTGTATGAACCATATTTAGACTATTTTGTTGTACAGCCTATTTCTCGCGTGCAAGAAAGGGTGTTTACGCTGACCGAAATTGGGTCGAATTCGGCCTATTCTTGTGTGGGTTTGGCAAGCATTCACGGGGGAAATTTGAGCTTTGGAGAGGCACGTCAGGGCATCGCGGCGGGGGATCGCATCTTCTTGGATAGCTGTGCAATCTTCATTCCAGAGGACGCACCCAGAGGGGAATATCTGTTAACGGTGGCCTTTACAGACAGCGCAGGCGACGAAATTCCGGTGATCCTTGCCGACGGAAGCGCGCAAACTGCTTTGCGTTTGGCAACGGTGAATGTGCGTTAATTCGTATTGACGCGCAGCATTGGGCGTTAGGGGTTGGCGGCTTCCCTTAACGCTTTTTTATATAAACTTTTAATGAACATAAATACAAATCCAGCGGGATTGGTGATGTGGTCGCGGTGATCGAGAACCCAAAGCGCCTTTCTGACCAATTTGACGCCATAATCCTTGACCAAGCCAAAGGCGTTGGCAAGGCTCATGTGCTTTTCTAGCGGCATATTCTGGTTGACGCGCTCATAGAGCTTGACCGCCCAATACTGTTGATCGCGGGGGGCGTCCTTAAGCAACTGTGAAGCGGGTTTTGGCGGCGTTGCGGTTGGCCGTGAACTCGGTTTGGGAAGCGTCATCGTGGCGGGTTGGGGGGGCAATTGCAGTGTAGCGGCGGAGGGTGGCTTATGGATTGTGTCAAAGTAACGCTTGATGGCGGCTTGATCGGGTGCAGGGTAGGCAGGCTCTTTGACGGTTACAGGTGGGGTGGGGATGTTTGCCAAACTGTAAAAATTGGTGAGGCGAACCATCATTTGCGGGGAAAGCCCGCGCTTGGTGAGGGTATTGTAAATTTCCAGCCGTGCGGGGTAAGCACGGGCTTTGCAATCCTTGAGGAATACGCCGGGCGTACTGCGGCCTATCGCTTGGCTGAAGCGCTGGAGTTGTTCGGCAAAGGCGGGTTCGATGGGGCTGATTTCACGATAGCGCGGGAGGATGCGCACTTTGAGGCGCTGATTGTAGCGGTTTAAGGTGCGGGCGCTCACGCCAAGCCGCCGCGCAAGCGTCTCTCGGCTATAGGCGCCGGGGGCGCGGGTGAGGAGGTCACGGTGAAGGGCAAGCCGATAACGGGTTGGGCTTTGCAGGTCAGTGGGGCGCATGGGGGAAGCCGGTTGAACAGTCACGCCTAGCTTGGTTGCAAGTTCTGCCTCTGTGGGGACTTGATAGATTTTACACCGCCGCCCCCCCAGTTCTGTTGGTGTTGACGCAGTGTCAACACTAGCATTTTTTGGGGTTAGGTGTGAGTGACGCAGTTCCCTTTTGTGCAGTTCCCCCGATGGGGTATGACGCGAGATTTCGGAAGGGGGGGCTGGGGGGGGAAACCATCCAGAGGACAACGCATTACGGATGGTATATTCGCCTACATAGCCGCTTAGCGATTCGATCAACGAAAGCCGCGTAACACAATCCCCCGCCTTGCCCCCAAACATTTGATAGGCTTCCCAAACCCGCGCAACAGCAATCAAACCTCGATCAAGCAGGGCTTCGCGGATCGCGCCAGAGAGATAGCTACGCTGACGATAGCTTTTCCACCAAACAAGGCGGCGCGATGGGCGGGAATAGACAGACCGTATAGTTGCTAACGCCTCTCTGTGGCGTGCATCAGCGGTTTCATTGGGATGATCGGCGGGGGGCGGCTGATGGATATGTTCGGTGATAAACAAAACGCTGGATGCCATCTCGGTATAGCCTGCATCGCGGGCAGCACAGGCGGCCATGAATAGCGCGCTATTGCGCCCCAGTAAACTGCATTTTGCGCGATAGAACGCTACTAGATCAGCATCGGATTCGAGACCGGGACGATGGGGTTTAGCAGATTCAGCGGGCGTGGCAGTGACTTGCAAACGAACGGGAGATTTTTCTGAAATCGGCTGTACCTTTGGCGCGGAAACAGCGAGAACAGTTGTAGGGTTTGCGACGTGTGAAAAATAACGATCTAGCGCTTGGTATTGGTCGGCATCGAGCGATACTAAATCGGTGAGTTGGGTTGGCGTGTAGAAAAAACCGTTGACGCTGCTGGGCGGGGCAACGACATAGCTGCCTTGACCGAGTAAATCCACTTGGCTGTAGTGACGGGTGCTTGGACGAAAGCCTACAGGCAACTGAAAATAAAGGTGAAATCCGCGCCGCGTTTGGACGGTGTAGGTCTTGGAAAGGTGGGGGAGGTCTTGGCGAAAGTAGGTGAGCTTTTCTGGGGCGTCAAAATCAATCACCAGCAAGCGAGAAACGGCACCTGTCACGACGGCAACGTTGCAGTTATTGCCGATGGTCTGTTGCCATGCGCGGAGGGTGCGGGCAGAGGGAAGCGCAAATTGATAATCTGACCATGCAACCAGCGGCTTTTTAGAATTCACCCCAAGCGGAAAAGCCGAAAAACCGTATTGCGTATAGTGGGATAAGGCCTCTGATAGAGGGAGTTTACTTAAATTTGTGTAAAACAAGACGGCATCTCCCGTTAGTAAGGATAGTTTTGCTTGCCGTCCGTCTGGAATTATGGTAGGATCAACACATAAGGTAACGTAATACCGAGCTTCACCCGCCAAGGTAAACTCAGAGTATTGACTGACGTACTTATGTACTCATTATTCTGTGTTGATCCTACCCTTCCGAAATACCCCCTTAAGTGGGGGCTATTTTTTTCAGAAGTAAATTCCTCAACGGCAGTACAAATAATCTAGCACAAAATCTGATTGCAATGCAAGAGGGGTGTTTCTGCAAACAACTCTTGTTTACTGCGTCTCTTCTTTATATGCGGCAAAAGCATTTTTTACGTTTTTCACAAAACCCGCAAATAAATTTACGCAAAAAACCTGTAAAATAAAGAAAATGATGTTTCCGGTGCATCCACCGACAAAGGAAGTGAGATGGAAGTTTTAGACAACCAAGGCTTGCCAGTAGAAAGGCGGATTATTTTGTCCACACGGCTTGAGGCGGACATTATCGAGTTTATGAAGCTGATTAAACGGCGATATGGTGCAAAACGGGTCTCTGACGGATTGCGTGCATTCTATCAAGAACATGACCCAGAAACGTTCAAGAAAGCACAAGAGATTGCAAGAATCCGCTACAGCGTTGAATTAGAACCGGGTTCAGAGGGTTACTTAGATAACGAAGATTAAGGGGCGAATATAACCATGCGCGTGGTAACACTGCTTCAAGAAAAAGGGGGAACTGGGAAAACGACACTCTCTACGCATATTGCCGCAGGGTTAGCCATCCGAGGCGCGCGCGTGGTGCTGATTGATGCCGACCCACAAGGCGACGCAAGTTCCGCGTTGGGGTTTACCCCTGAAGGGCGCTTGTACGACTTGCTGGTACGGGGCGCCAGTTGGAAGGATGTCTTAAAACCTGTTGTCACAACGGTTTACACCACAGAAAAACCAGCGGGTGAGTTGCTGATGGTGATTGGGAATGTAGAAACGCGCAATATTGCCAACACCATCGGCGATCAATGGTTGTTCATGCGCCGAATCAAGCAGCTTGAAGGCGTGGTAGATTATGTGGTGATTGATACCAGCCCAACGCCGTCCTTGCTCCATGCGTCTATGACGGTGGCGACGGACTACATCCTTGTGCCAACGCAACTGGAAGTTGCCAGCGCGTTACGGGGCGTCCCGAATAGCCTTGAACATACGGGAAAAGTGCGTGAAGCAGTGGCACAACATGGGGTACAGGTGGCGGATATTGCCGGGATCATCCCAACGATGGTGCAGTTTAACACCACTGCCCACAAGATCACCTATGACCACTTGGTAGAGAACTACAAGGATGTGGTCTGGACGCCGCAACGTAAAAGCATCGTTTACAGCGAAGCGGCGATGTCTAACCAACTGATGTTTGCCTACAGCCCATTGCATACCGTATGTGAGGATTTATGGGCAGTAGTGGATAAGGTAGAACGGCTCGGATGACCGTCAAGCGCAAAGCCCTAGAGAATTTTGCCCAGCGCGTTAACCGACCCGATAATCTTGATGGGGTAATGTACGGCAATGAGGGCCTCTACGAGATTCCGCAAGACATCCTGAACGGGATTGATGAATCCAACATGATCGTTCAGCAGGTGGAGGTGGTGCGTGAGGTTGAAATCGAGACGACGATCCAGACGGTGGAGGAGTACACTAAAGTGGGTCGCTTTGTCTTTTACCGCACGGGGTTACAGATTCAGGAAGATGTGAGCGAAGACGAGTGGTGGGCATTCTTTGATGTGATCGGTGCGTTTGAAACATCGGTGCAGTGGATTATCGGCGATGCGCTGGTGTATGGCGAAGATAAACTCCATAAGACTTACGATGAGGTGGCGGCACGACTAGAGCGCTACCGCCCAGATACGCTTAAGCAATATGCCTTTGTTGCACGGCGGATGCCCCCGATTATGCGCGTGGCGGGGCTATCTTTTGGGCATCATCAGGTGGTGGCACAAATGGCAAACTTGACGGATGTTGAGCGCAGCACGTTGCTGAAGAATGCGCTAGAACACAAGTGGAGCGTGCGGGCGCTGCGCGAAAAGGTGGCAGGGGCGTTACCCGCACGACCTCCAGCAGAAAGCGCCGCGTGGGAAAAAAGTTTTGCGGCGCTGGAAGGCCACTATAGCGCGCAGCAGTGGGGGGCCACCCCGCCAGAAGAACGCAAAAAGGCCTATACACGGCTCAAGCGGTTGATAGCCCAGATGGAGCAGTGGGGGCTTGAATAATCGTCGTTTTTGCCTGTAAAACGCGGACGCCCCGGAGGGTCGTCCC
>JBMOFU010000182.1:0-8152 GCA_049318725.1 Phototrophicaceae bacterium
CCTTAGTATAGCTAGAAAAAGCCAAATGCTACAATCCCTTACAGGCTAAATCTATGTAAGAGATTGTTGTACTTTGTTAGATTTTATGGTTTCTTTATTAGTATATCCGCTGTCTATCGTCTCACACGGAATGAAACATCGGCCATTCCATGACGCGGGCATTCGGGTTAGGGGGCAAAATCGCAATTCATCCAGTAGGGGAATGATGCCTGATGCCCCTACAAAGACGTGCCGCCTTCAATGGCGATGAAATCTTTCCTACACTGTGTACGAAGAACGCCTGTGAAATTGGTGTGCCGTGCGTGAGGAACCCACAAACGGGCTGTGCTAGAGTAAAGCGCAGAGCAACAGGCACTTTTTATTGAAACTACACAACCGAGGACGCACCCCCTCATGATGTTTGTACAAACAGCCCCCACCCGCCGCAGTTACCTGTCGCAAAGCGTGCAACAACTCCGCCCCTCTGGGATTCGGCGCTACTTCGACATCGCCGCCACGCTGGAAGATGTCATCACGCTAGGGATTGGCGAACCGAGCTTCACCACGCCCGACCACATCCTCCAACGCGGAGTAGACTCGCTACACGGTGGCGAAACCGGCTACACGGCAAATTCTGGGACGATTGAACTGCGCCGTGCGGTGGCCGCCTACAATGAGCGGCTGTATGGCGTATGCTACGACCCCAAGCATGAGGTCTTGATTACGGTGGGCGTGAGTGAGGCGTTCTTCTTGGCGCTTAAGACGATCCTTGACCCGGGTGATGAGGCGCTGGTGATTGAGCCGTGCTTTGTGGCAAACGCCGCCGCCGTAGAAATGGCCGGGGGCGTTCCGGTCAGCGTGCCAACATCGCCAGAAAATGACTTCCAAGTCACAGGGGCAGACCTTGAAGCGTGCATCACCCCGCGCACCCGTGCCATCTTAATAAGCTACCCTAGCAACCCAACCGGGGCGGTGTTGTCTCGTGAGCGGATGTTAGAGGTGGCCGCCGTTGCCGAGCGCCACGACTTGATTGTGATTAGCGACGAAATCTATGAGCGGCTGGTGTACGGCGTGGAACATACCTGCTTTGCCAGCTTGCCCGGCATGTGGGAGCGAACGATTTTGCTCAGTGGGATGAGCAAGTCGTTTGCCATGACCGGCTGGCGGATTGGCTATGCCAGCGCGCCGCGTGAACTGATGGAAGGGATGAAGAAGCTCCACCAGTATTTGATTATGTCTGCACCAACCACGGGGCAGGCCGCCGCGATTCAAGCGCTAGAACACGGCGAGGCGGATGTCCTGCACATGCGCGCCGCGTATGACCAACGCCGCCGCCTGATTGTAGACGGCTTCAATAGCATGGGCTTGACCTGTTTTGAGCCACGCGGGGCGTTTTACGCCTTCCCGAACATCAGCAGCACGGGGCTAGACGATGAAGCCTTCTGTGACCGCCTGTTGCTAGAAGAAAGGGTGGCGGTGGTGCCGGGCAGCGCGTTTGGGGAAAGCGGGCGCGGCTTCATCCGTGCCAGCTATACCAATTCCTACGAGAACATCGAAAAGGCGCTAGAGCGGATGGCGCGCTTCGTTGGGCGGCTGTAGCGGGCGGGCATGTAATATCCAATATGTAGGGGTGCTGCCCGCAGCGCCCCTACAATTACACCCCTACAGGAAAAAACCGTGATGCAACGTTTACAGCGTTCCCCCGTGCTATTGGCCTACATCGTGCTGGCAATCGGGGTCGTTTGTGGCTGGTTTATCGCCCCGTTCATTCGCTTCACCCAAGAGGCGGGGATGCCGTCTTTGGTGATTGCCGCTGGACGGCTGATTATCACGGCCATCTGTTTTACCCCGTTCGTGCTGATGAAAGACCGTGCCACGCTTGCCGCGCTCACCCGTGCCGATTGGGGCTGGTGTGCCTTAGCGGGCGTGATGATTGGGCTACACTTCGTCACCTTCATCTTTGCGCTAGAATACACCTCCATTTTGGGTTCGATTGTCTTTAGCAACGTCACGCCGCTGTTTGCCGCCTTGTTGGGCTGGTGGGTGCTGCGCGATGTGCCGCCTCGTGGCGTGTGGATCGGGATTGGGCTGGCATTGGTGGGGATTGTGGTGGTGGCACTAGGCCGCACCGAATCTCACCCGCCGACGCGCAATGACCCGGTGTTAGGGAACAGTTTAGCATTAGGCTCTGCGGTGTTTTTGGCGATATACTTTATGGTAGGCAAGCGCTTGCGCGGCAAGATGACCTTCTTGGCCTACTCATGGGCGGTGTTCGGCATTGGCGGCCTGTGTTTGCTGGCGTTCATACCGCTCACGGGTACCTCACTGTTGGGATACCCCACATCGGCGTATCTGTGGTTGTTGGTCGTGGCGGTCATCGGGCAGATGATCGCCCATTCGGCCTACAATTACGCGCTAGGGCGGTTGTCTGCGGTGATTGTCAGCTTGGGCTTGATGCTCTTGCCGATTGGCTCTACGCTGTTGGGGATTATACTCAACGGAGAAACGCCAAGCGTGCTGTCGGCCATCGGCGCGGCGATCTTGCTGGCGGGGGTCGCGGCGGGCAACCTTGCCCGTGCATGAGGGGATAACAACGATTCCGTAGGGGCGACCCGACGGGTCGCCCCTACAATCCATCGCCTGTAGGGACAAGGCCTGCCTTGTCCGCAAAACTAGCAATCACCGTAAAGAGGTAAACCCGTGAGCGACTTAATTACACCTGAAAGCGCATTGGGCTTTTTAGACACTGCCACCTTCAACTTTGCGGCGGCGCTGCCCGGACGTGCCACCAGCCGCCATACCGAGCGGGCTTACTACCGCTGGATTGATACGTTTTTGTACGACATGGCGAGCCTGCCCAAAACCGAGCGGCAAGCGCGCCGCCGCAAGATGGAAGCCTTGCCGATTAAAACGTTACAAGTGGTCTTGAACGCTCAACATCTGCGTGTATGGCTAGGGCGTCTAGCGCGGGAAGGGCAAGGCAAGCAAGCGCTCGATCAAGCGCGGGCGTCAGTGGTCACGCTCTGTGACTTGATGGCTGAAGCGGGCTGGTTGCCGGATGAAGTCGCGGGCGGGATGGGGCGCGTCAGTCCGCCACGCGCAGAAAGCGGCCAAAGGCCGGGACGCTGGTTAAGCCCGCGTCAACTGCGCGAATTGATGGACAGCGCTGAAGCCATCTCTGAAACGCCGACACAAGGCTTGCGGAACAGCGTCGCCCTAGCGATTTTGTGTACAATGGCGCTGCGCCGCGAAGAACTCACCAACGCCCGTTGGGGAGATTTGAGCATTCAAAACGAGCGGATGGTGCTACAGGTACACGGCAAGGGCAAAAAGACCGCCTTTATTGACGTGCCACAACCCGTCCGTAAACGGATTTTGCTCTGGCAGCGGGCGGTAGCTGCCACACAGCGCGGCTATCAGCAAGATTCGCCCCTCATTCGGCGTATGTGGAAGGGCGGCAGCATTAGTCCGTTTGCCCTAACCACCGATGGCCTGTGGTACATCGTCAGCGAATCAGCGCGGCAGGCGGGACTAGGCAAAGTCGCGCCGCATGACTTGCGCCGCAGTGTGGCGGGCGCGCTCAGTGAAAACGGCGTTCCGATTGAGAAGATTAGCCAACTGTTGCGCCATAGCAACGTCGCTGTGACCGAACGCTATTTGAGCAAGCTCCCACAGGTCAACTCAGGCGCGGTGCTGATGAGCAACGTCTTGGGCTTTGAAGAAGACGACGAAGAAGAAGGCGCATGGTTCGGGGGGTAGCCATCACCCCCCCGCTGCGATTTCCTTTGTCATGCAATGGACTGCGCCGCCACCGTTTGCGCCGATGCTGCTGTCAATTGGCACAACTTCAATCCCCGGCATGGCCTCTTGGTAGCGCCGCAAGGCCAATTCATCGTGGGGATGCTTGAACACTGGAACCAGCACGCGCCCGTTGACCGTCAGCGCGTTGGTGTAGCTACGCCGCACCGGATAGCCGAACCAGTTCATATACAGCGGCGGCGTGGGCAACTCAATCACGGTGTAGCGTGCGCCCTTGGCGTTGCTTTCCCGTTGCAGTTGACGTTTGGCGGCGATCAGGCGGTCAGCGCTAAAGGTCGCGCCGTGCGGCGAACTGACCAACACGGTATCTGCCGTTGCTAGTTTCGTCACTAAGTCCACATGTCCGGTTTCTTCATAGCGCATACGCGGCAAGATCAGCAGTTTGTCGTAGGTGAAGGCGCTGTGCAGTTGTGCTTCTAGCGCGGTGCGGTCAAGGTCGGGATTTTGGGCAAAGACCTGCTCGCTCATCATCAACGTGCCTGCGCCGTCTGACCAGATGTTGCCGCCCTCATTGTGCAGCGCCAACGGATGTACAGGCATCCCCTCATGGGCTGCCCAATGTTCGGGCAAGGCGTTATCGAGCGCTTGCGGGTAGTTCGGCAACGGATCAAAGATCATGCTCACGGCTGCGCGTGTGCCTTGTGGCGTGATCCCGACCACTGGGCCGTAGTCGCGCACCCATAAGTCATTGGTTGGCAGGTCATAAAATTTGATGCGCTCTAGCTTGACCTTGCCGCGCAACAGCAAATACATCGCAATCGCGCTTGCCCAAATCGGGTGCGGCACGTTGATCTGTACAGGCGCACTCACGGCAATCTGTTCGGCCATCTCTGCGTGCGCCGCCCACAAGGGCGGGAAGCTGACCGGCCACGACAGCATCACGCGCTCCATCGGTTCCCACTGGGCGGGCAACCGAATCGGTTGATCGGTGATGGCGGGCGGCTTGTTCATGTCTACCACATCCACCGCCACCGCAGAATCCATCAAGCGCAAGCGGATTTCTGCCTCACTCACGCCCGGCAACAGCCCATAGCGCGTCAGGTAGCCGCTGACGTTGTTCAGCGTCGGGATCGGTTGGTCTACCTCTACGGGGTAGTAACGCCCCCACAAGGGCTTGAGCGCCGCCGTCATCCCCGGCACAGGCCAGCGCCGCCGCCACAACGGATAAGGGGCATAGTTGAACTGCAAGAACGCATTGCGTGACCGTCTTGAACGCGCTTCAGTCATCTTACACTTGCTCCTGTTGGCGTGGGTTATTTGCGCTTGAGGGCGCGTTGCTGTTCCATAAACGACTGGATGAAACCGCCGCCGTCGCTGGCAATCAAGACCCCACTCAGTTTATCTACTTCCAGTTGCCCCATGCTGTAAACCAAGTTGTTCAACTGCTCGCGCATAATCATCATCACTTGTTCCCAACGGATGTTTGGCGGCAGTTGCGGCTCGCGCACGGCGCGGGTACTTTCTAGGTAGTCCATAATCGGGTCAACGGCGGGGAAGATCAGCTTGCCCGGCAGATCATGCCGAACGACAGCGCGGTAGTATTGCGCCAGTTGGCGTGTGCCGTTTTCTAGGGCAAACCGTTGGTGCATCCCACTGGGGACGGTGACATCACGGCTGCTACCGGGCGGCGACACCAGCAAGATCGCACGACGGAACAATTCACGGAATTGCGGCATACTTTGCAAACTGCTGGTGGCGGCGATAAACACGCCGTTGGGCGTCAACACGCGGCGCATCTCTGCAAGCGCAGCGGGGATGTCTGGCGCAAGGTAGATCATGTGGTTTGCCATGACCACATCAAAGCTGCCAGTGGGGAAGGGGATTTGTTCGACGCTGGCGCGCAGGCGTTGGGTTGCGCCGTTGAGCTTGAGCATCCCTGCTGAATAGTCCAGCGCAACATAATCCACGTTCGGCCACAGTTCCTTTGCGGCATCATAGTACAGGCCGGGGCCAGTGCCTACGTCAAGAATGCGCTCATCCCCGCGCAAGCCCGCCAACTTCATCACCCACGCGGGATAGTTGATGGCGGGTACAGAGTATTGGTCATGGGTGCTACGCCGCAGTTGCCAGACTTCTGGCGAATGGTAGAAGTTTTGGATAATGGTTGAAGCATTTTGCGGCAACATCGCGCAGTCCTTTAAGGTCATCAATGAACAGCTATGAATCCACCCTAAAATTTTAACCGATAGTCGGCCAAAACGGAAATTTTGCTCATGGTAGGGTGGTTGGCAAATCATTCATTGATCGCGTTGATGTCGCCTTCAACCTCGATTTCTTCAAAGTAGAGCAGGTCACTTAGCTCACATTGAAAGTATGCACATAATCCGACAATGATTGGGGATTCAAACTTAGTGACTTCATTGCGGATCCAATGGATGATCGTATGCTCAGAAACACCACAAAATTGGGCAATATCGCGTTGTTTAATCCGCCGCCCGATTTTGCGTTCGCGTTCCTGCATCAGTTCTAACAAGCGGTTTCGTACTCGACGGGATTTCATTTTAGGTACCAGATATGACATCTTATTGACAGATGATGATGTTAGTGTACAATATTTATAGCGTTCATTCATATTTTAAGCGAAGGAGCATCCCTATGTCCAATCTGCCAACAATCTCCAATGAAATCCCGTTAAATGACGAACGTCCCCTACCGTTGATTGTTGCTGACCGTTGGGGCTTCCCGCTGGCGACGGTCGAAACCGAAAGCGGGCGCGTCTATGCCGTGCAAGACTGGATTCGCGGTCTAACGGGTGTAGAGGATACACGCTACGCTTTAGGCAATTTTAAGAAAACCGAAGTAGGAAAGCAGATGTTGCTTTCAAAACAACGTCTGCCCTACAAAGCGACTGACGGCAAAACCTACCAACGGGATTACACCAACGACAAAGGGCTATACCTCATAGCCCAATACTTGCGCGTGAAGGAAGACCGCCCAATGCTCAACGAGATTCGGCAGTTCTTGGCGTCGGCAGGCGCGTTTGTGGATGAAGTGCGCCGTGAGCCTGAAAAGCTGGTCGAAGGCATGGGCAACCCAGATAAACTGCTAGAGGCGTTTATTGAGTATCACCGCAAGCGCGGCAAAGATGACCGTTGGATTCAAATGCGCTTTGAGAGCAAAATCAAGCGCAATCGGTTTACGGCGGCATTGTCTGAATTTGTGCGCGATGCGCTCACGCCCTATCACTATGCAACGGCCACCGATGATGTGTACCGGGGGTTATGGGGGCGTACTGCTGCGATGCTCAAGGTAGAACTGGACGTAGGCAAAAACCAAAACCTACGCGACCATCAGCCGATCCTTGCGCTTCACTATCAGGGGATTGTGGAAGAAGTGTGCGCGCAAAAGCTCGGCCAGCGCGAAGAATTGGCTTGGGATGAAGCCCGCGACATTATCATCACGGTGGCAAAGATCATCGGGCGTCAGGCGCAAGAAACCAGCCAACTGCTCCAACAGGATTTAGCCACGGGCAAGCCGTTGTTGGCAAGCGGATAAACCCCGTGTCAGGGCGCAACAATTTGCGCCCGTCGTTGCCAATCCCCTACAGCAACGTCAACACCAGCGGCGCGCCGTCCGTGATGGCGATGGTGTGTTCAAAGTGCGCGCACAGTGATTTGTCCTTGCTGACCACCGTCCACTTGTCCGCCAGTTCTTGCGTATCCGGGCGGCCTGCAATCACCATCGGCTCTAGGGCGTAGGTCATCCCTGCCCGCAGCGCCACCGATTCAAAGCTGGCTTTGCCACGCTTGGGCTTGATCCAGTAGTTCGGCACAGGCGGGTCTTCGTGCATCTGACGGCCAACGCCATGCCCAGTATACTCACGGGCGACGCTGTAGCCCTGCGCTTCGACATAGCGTTGGATCGCCACCGCCACATCCCGCGTGGAGCCGCCCACAACCGACGCACGAATCCCAATCCACAGCGCTTCTTGGGTGACGGCCAACAGCCGCGCCGCCCCCGCGTTGATCTGCCCTACCGCGTACGTCCATGCGCTGTCGCCCACGAATCCCTGAAAGTGACAGCCCGTATCAAGGCTTATAATGTCGCCGTCGGCCAGCAGGCGCGTCTTCAACGGGATGCCGTGAACCAGTTCGTGATTAATTGAAGCGGTGATGGTGGCCGGGAAGTTGGGTGCTTCGTGCTTGGGGTATCCCTTAAAGGCGGGGGTTGCGCCCGCGTCACGGATGACGGCCTCTGCGATCTGGTCAAGTTCCCATGTCGAGATGCCCGGACGGATGGCCGCCTTCATCGCGGCGTGGGCGCGGGCAACGATGCGGCCTGCTTCACGCATAATCGCAATTTCTTCAGCCGACTTGAGGTAGATTTGCATACGAACGGTTTCGGTGGGCATATC
>JBMOFU010000183.1:0-8107 GCA_049318725.1 Phototrophicaceae bacterium
AGCTGCGCCACTGGAACTACCGCCGCCGGACGCTCATCAAGGGCGGCGAGCCATGTTGCCCTTGAGCCGCCTAAACTCATGCCTGTGATGCCGATGCGCTGTGGGTCAACCTCTGGGCGGCTAATCAGATAATCCAGCGCCATGAGGTCATCACGAAGCATCATCCCCCACAAAGACGACCCCTGCCACAGAAAATGCTTGTATAGCGCCTGTTCCACGCCATTACCGCTTTCATCGCCAAAAGAGTGCCGTTCGCCAAAGCCGTAGGCATCAATCGCCATGACTGCATAGCCGGCTTGGGTCAACGCCAGCGCAGGCACTCTATGGGGGGTTCGCTCTTGAAAGAGTTCCTCTTTGCCCAGCGTGTATTTGCCGCCATGTACATGCAGGTAAAGAATGGCAGGGAGTGGGGTGGTCACGGTTGGTGGCGTGACAAAATAGCCAAAGACGGTTGCCCCTGCGCCGTTGTCATAGGAAAAATGCTCGGTTAGGCAACCGTCGCGCAATGTTTTAGTAAGGGTGCACGGTGCAGGCATGATGGGCGCTGGCAATTCGCCCAAGCATTGCCATAAGCGGCTTCGTATGTGATGGCGTTGGGCTTGCCACGCGCTCAGGCTGGTGGGGATCGGGGCTACGGGCGCGATCATTACTTCATCCCAGTGGTTGCAATCCCAGACGTGATGTAGCGTTGTAACAACCCAAAGACCAGCGTAATGGGCAACAGCGTCAGTACGGTCATCGCCAGCTTTAAGTCCCATTGGGTATTAAGTTCGCCCTGAAACGTATTTAGCCCCACTTGCAGCGTAAAATATTCGCTGCGGCTCAACACGATCAACGGCCACAAAAAGTCATTCCAGCGCCACATCACCGAGAAAATGGTCAAAACGGCCAGCGCAGGCCGTGCCAGCGGCAAGATGATTTGTAGGTAAATGCGCCACTCGCTCGCGCCGTCAATGCGTGCGGAATCCAGCAGTTCATCGGGGATCGTTAACATGTATTGGCGTAACAAGAATACCCCAGTCGGGCTGGCGGCGGCTGGAATAATGATCCCCAAGAAGTTGTTATTCCAGCCAATTTCAGTGATGACCAAAAATACCGGAATGAGAATCACCGACAGCGGCACCATCAGCGTGCCAATGGTCAAGAAGAAAACTGCATCGCGCCCGCGAAACTCATATTTGCTGAGGGCGAAGGCAGCCATACTGTTGACCAACAGGGTTAACAGGGTAGAAAAAACCGTCACAATCACGCTGTTACGGAAGTACGTCCAAAAGTTGAAGCTCTCTACCCCGCGCGTGTAATTGTCTAGGCTAAAGTGAACCGCCTCTACGGGTTGGCGCTGGTTGATGTTGACGCGGATCACCTCCTGCGGTTGCGCCGGGTCAATCATCTGCGCTTCGATGCCAATCCGCCGCACCTGTGCTAACTGCTGAACGCTGCCATCTTCCATCGTGACGTTGAACAGCGGCAAGGGGTCATCAAACCCGGTGATGACTAGCGTTTCTTGGCGGTAGGGAAGAAAACGCGGCGGAAAGCGCAATAATTCTGCCTGTGTTTTGAAAGAAGACAGCACCAGCCACACCACCGGCCCAAACATGATTAGTGTGCCTAAAAACAAATAGAGGTAGGTTAACATATCTGCCACGTCGAGGCGGGCTTTTCCGTGGGATCGAGTCAGAAAATCGCCAATAAAAGCCATAAAAATTCTCCTAGGTAATATTGCTATTGCGGCCTAAACGTAATTGAATCGCAGTGAACAACAGCAAGGCAAGCGCCATAATTAGGGATGCGGCGGCGGCAAGCCCATATTCTTTAGTTTGGTCGGCAAAGCCTGTCTTGTAGATGTACTGGACGAGATACAGGGTAGAGGTTCCCGGCGACCCGCCTGTAAAGGGGTAAACTTGGTCAAACACCTGCACCGAACGAATTAACACCAGCACCAGCACGACAAACATCGTTGGCATTAACAGCGGCATGGTGACACCCCAAAAGCTCTGCCAACGATTCGCCCCGTCCATAGAGGCTGCTTCGTAATATTCATTGGGGATGGACTGTAGCCCGGCCAGCAAGATAAGCGTAAAGAAGCCCATCTGCGCCCACACGCTGATAAAGATCACCCAAAAGGTCGCCCCATCTGCCGTCAATAAAAATTGCATCCGTTGGCCGCCCAAAGCCACGATGAACGCATTTAACAGGCCATCTGGTTGCAAAATCCATTTCCAGATCAGCGCAACGACCACCGGCGAGAGCAAGACGGGGTAAAAGAACACACTACGGAAGAAGCCCCGCGCTATAATTTTGCGGTTTAACGCTAACGCCGTGATGAGCGACACCACAATTATAAAGCCCGCCTGTGCAAGCACATAAAAGCCCGTATTGTAGGTTGCCCGCCAGAACAAATCTTCTTGGCAGCTATTTGGGTCAAAGAAGTCTTGGCAAGTGAACAGGGTGTTCAGGTTTTCGATGCCGACGAAAGGGCGGTCTTGGGGGAATAGGTTGGTACCGCCCGTAAAGGCATAATAGAAATTGAGCAACATCGGCAGCAAAATAAACACAGCAAATATCAGCAGGTTGGGCAGCACAAAGACATAGGCCATGCCTTTGGTGCCGATCCAGTCTTGCAGCGGGTGCATCACAAAATCAAGGATATCAATAAGTGCGTTAAATGAGCGATTTGCAACGCGATCAGTGGACTCACGGATGGTTTTGTTCAATTGAGCATCCCCGCTTGATAATAAGTGAGCGACTTATCAGAAAAATAAAAGGGGTGGCAACTAAACCCACCCCTAAGCTATCTTTTAGAAGACTGGGCGCAGGCGTTAGCTTGCGGCGGCGGTTGCCAATGCGGTATCTACGTCGGACTGGATGCGCTCGATGGCTTCATCTAGGGTCAGTTCCCCGGCGAGTACCTGCGTCAGGCGGTCTCTGATTGGGTTATTGATGGCGAAGGCCGAGCCGCCGAACTGGAGTTCATAGGCTTGGTCGCTCAGTTTAAGGGCTTCGGCAGCGAAGGTGGTCAAGGCGGCCTTGGCTGCTGGTGAATCCGTTTGATAGTCCAGTTCACCCAAACCAAGGTGGCCGGGGATGAACAAGGTACGTTCAGAGAATTCCTTCAAGACTTCTACTGAGGCGAGGTAGTCCATCACACGGGCGACTTCTGCCGGGTGTTCAGTTTGGGCAAAGGCCACAACGACGGTACCGCCGGGCATACCGGTGCTACCACCGTCCCCAGTTGGGTTCGGGACGGCTTCCCAGTCAAAGGCGTCAGCGATGTTCGTGTTGAAGTTGGCAATCTGCCAGCTACCGCTCATGTACATGACCAACTGACCGTTGATGAAGTAGGGGGCGGCAGGGGCGTAGCTATCACCAGCCCCTAGCCACACATCGGCGGGAGTAATGCCGTCGGTGTGCCAACCGATAAAGACTTCTGCCATTTCGCGGAAGCCCTCGGTGTCCATGGTGACGGAACCATCTTCGTTGAAGAAGGTTGCCCCTTGGCTGAAGGCCGGGCCAGCAAAACGGTGGCCGCTACGGTCAATTGCTATAGCATAGGGGGTTTCGGTGGCTGCGGCAACGGCTTGCGCTGCGGCAGTCCATTCCGCCCAAGTGACAGCATCGCTGGTGTCGCTTGGCACTTCAACGCCGGCTTGTTCAAACAACGTGCGGTTGATGTATGGCCCCGTTACGGTAAATTGATTGGGGAAGCCGTAAATCTGGTCTGTTTCTTCGGCAGTACGCATAGCTTGGAACACAGACTCATTGAAGCTGGCATCCCAATAGGCAGGATCGGCAACCAACGGGCGAAGGTCTAGGTAAAACCCGCGATACGGTGCATAGTCGGTGATACGAGCCATGTCTGGCGCTTCACCCGCTTGAACTTGCAAGGGCAGTTGTTGTTGGATGCCTTCAGCGTAGGTCACATTATCAATTACCACGCGAATATCAGCATTGTCGGCTTCAAAGCGGTCGAGCAAATCGCGTAGCACTTCGCCTTCGTTGCCGTCGCTATACCATGCGATGCGTAGTTCAACAGGTTCTTGGGCGTATACCGCCAAGCTCATGCTCATCAAAAGAACCAAGACTAAGGCGCTAAATTTTTTCATGTTTAGGGAAGCTCCTCTAAAATTTTTATGCTGTCAAAGGGAAAGTTGTGATCCGCAAAAGTGCTGTTTTGAAGTAATACGCCTCCTAATGATCTATAGTTTGAAATAATTATAATCAACACGCGATAAATAGCATCGGTGATGATCCCTGTTTAGAAAAACAAAGCACCTGAAAGGAGATATGTTTTTCTTAGTTTCGTTTGATGTGAGGATTTTAGCATATTGAGTCGTGATTGCAACAATGCAAAACGCCGTGGGTGCATTCGGAAATGAGGGCAGGAATAAATGCTTTTACTGTTTCTGTACCGTACAGCGCCCTCACCCTAAATCCCTCTCCCATTACTCGTTCCTCACAGGGAGAGGGGCTTGTTTTTGTTCCCCTTCGCCCCTTGTGGGAGAAGGGGTTAGGGGATGAGGAAGTTTTTGCCCCGAAACCCGAATACACCCAAACGCCGTCATCGCAAAACAGCTTTTTGCCGCCTTCAGAAGTGCAGGCTTAGATGACCCGTTTACCTTTCGCTAAATCGAGCGTGAGCGACAACCCGTTGTGCTGGATTGTCATCGTGTTGGCATTCATGGTCGTTTGCGTATACACATTCTCATAATGCGGAAAATCCGCCCAAGACTCGCTTTGCCCATTCACCATAAAATCCCCTTGCCAGCCAAAAATCAGGCTGTTGCCCTGTGGCGTAACCCAATGTAAGACCCCATCGGTGAAGGTCGGTGAAGCAGAGCGGACGCGCTGACAAAATTGTGCAAAATCACCATATTCGGCTGCATCACCTACATGGCATACCCACGCGCTGCCGGCCCCAACACTGCGTAACTCTTGGGCGCTATGCCTGCCGGTGCTTGTCAGCACAAGGTCGCCATCTCCCCACAGCGCAATGTAGCCCGCGCCATAGCGAGCAAATGCCCACTGCCCGCTAATCACGCTTTCATCAAAGTGGGCTACCGGAAAGTACGCATGGGAAAAGCCTAACCCCACATGCGGATCAAGTTGATAGAGGCATATCACAGTACGCTCTTGCATGGCGACACGCGGCAGCTTTGCCGACCCCGCCCAAAAGTTAGGGCGGGCGTTGCCATGTTCTTGGCTATTGCCCGGATAGGTCGTAAACACGCAGGCTTCTGGAGAAAGCGTCGCCTGCCACAAGTGTTCCTGTATCCCCATCTCGCCGGGTTGATAATCCAGCGCAGCAGAGAGCATCACATCTCGGTTGCGATAGGTGAGGGTACGCACGTCCCAAAAATCATGGCGCATATCAAACTGAAGGCGGAACTGCGCTCGTGAGCGGGCGCGGGTGATAACGGTGGCGTTTACGTCCGCCCCGATGGTTTGTATGACCTCTGGAACGCGGTACTGACGGGCAGTTGCCAGCAGCCCACTGGCACGGGTTTCACCGTTGAATAGCCCCATCCCCCAAGCGATGCGTTGTAAGCCAGAGCTGTTTTCTACCCGCGCCGATTTCAGCGCAGTCACATAACAACGCCCGTGACTGCTGGCATGGGCGCCCCTAAAAGATTGGCAAGCCAGCAAAAAGAATAGCTTGTCCAACAGGGTGGTTGCCATTTCTTTCAGGCGTGGGCTTTGGGCATACTCGGTGAGTGCCAGCATCGCAAACGCATCTAAGGTCATGTAAGCGTTAGAATCCCACTCAGAAAAATTACCCTCTAGCCGCCGCAATATCCAGTCTTCAATGCGCGGTCGGGCGCGCTGCATCAGCGCCTTGCCTGTGCGCCCGCTGTTGCTGAAAACACGGTCAGGCCAGTATTGCCCGGCTAAATAGCCAGTGACATGAAACAAGATTTGATGATTTTCAGTGAAATAGCACATGGCATCTAAGCCGGGTTCATCAATCCAGTATTTGAAGCCTTGAAAGGCGGATTCAATACGCACGCGGTCTTGTGCCAGTAGCACGTCGCTGTTGCCGTAACGGGTCATCAGGGCAATGAGGCCGATGGCGTAAAAATCAGCGCAGTCGTTGCGATGTTCCATAAAATGGCAAGCCAACGCGACCGCCTCCGACGGAACAACCTCTAGTAGGCCAAGCTCTAGGCCTGCCAGCGCTGCGGGGATGTCAAAGGGCATCTGCGCGAGGTGCGCTAGGGCTTCTTGGCGGCGTGTTTCATAATCGCCATAGGGAGCTATGCTAAATGGATTTTTGCCCGCCCAGATTTCGTGATATATGGCGAAAGGTGTACCATCAACGGGGCGTAACGTCAGTTGTAAACTGTTTTCCCCCGGCATCCCCGACATGCCTGCAATCACATCGTTCACAATGGGCAATGCTCCCGATTCGCCCGGCTGTAATGTCAGTGTCGTTTGCCCTTTAGGGCGTGGGAGGGTGGCTAATTGGGCAAATACATTGGTCGGGAGGGGAAGCTCGACCTCTGCAATGAACTGGACAGGCCGCGGATAGTTGGCCGCCAAAGTGATATAGCCGGGCAACTGTGGAAAGGCAAATTGTTTGACCTGCAACGCCTCAAGTTCGCTTTGGGCGGTGTGCCATTGTGCCGACGGAACTCCCCCCAAGGGCAAGCAACTGGTAAGGGTTACAGGCTCGGTGAACCGTAAGCCCAAGGCTAAACGCGCCTCACGCCATGCTAACATATCACCGTGTAGGTATAGCGGATTCAACCCCGCACGCAGGTTCAGGGTGACGGGAACTTGTTGTAAAGCCACGTAGCTAAACATGTCGGCAAAGTGGGTGTGTAGCTCGCCGTTGAGGAAGATTCGCGCCGGGCCGATGGTCAGCAGTTGCGCCTCAACAGTCATCGCCTGCGGAGCGTCTAGTAAGGTGAATAAGTAGCCTTGCATCCATGTGGGGTTGAAGTTGAACAAACTGAAATCAATCACTTGGTCTTCTTCGGCACGGGCATAACGCCATACATGGTCGGCCAGCGCCGGGGCGCCTAATTCAGGCAGGGTTTCAGGCGGTTGCCAAGTAAAGGGCGGTAATTGCTGATAAATCCGCTGCTTGATCCGTTTTGACGGCGTTGACCACGCCCAATAATTGAGAACCCAGCGTTGATCTTGCCCAAAGGCGTTACCCCCCTGTGGGATCACTTCAGCCAGTGCCGGAATCGGGCTGGAAATGGTGCCGCAGGCCAACCAATCTAAAATAGCGCCGTCTGGCTTTAACGAGTAACGGGCATGGGGAGCTAAGGGCATAAGGCTGTCCTTTCAATAATATATTCATGGGTTGTTTTGCAGGCAATCATTGCTAGGCTACGCGGATTTAGCAAATCGAGCAATTGGCAAGATGACCGCAGGCTCTGCGACAACACAATGCCAGTAAATCACTCACGTTACGCACGAAACAGAAATTTGCCAAAAATATTGCACAGGTCTGTTAGAAAAGGTCTCACGGACGCCACAAGGTGGCGCCCCTACAGAAAAGCGTCAAAACCAAAGGATAACCCATGCCATCCGTTGAGCATTATAAACGAGAACAAGCTGAATTAGAGATGTTTTTAGCTGAAATCGGTGATCGGTTAGCACGCGAGGTCGAATTTGTCGAGCGCGAGTCGGGCTTCGGCGGGAATACATTCATCCAAACGATGGTGTTGGGGTCGCTGGAAAATGGCACAAATAGCCGGGCGACGACGATTTTCACTAAGCCGTGGCGTTCACGGTGATTCTGGCAGGCTTGCAGTCCGTAGCGCAGTGCTGTAATGGCGGTCATGGGCTTTTGAGTTCCTTTCATCTTGGTGGGCATAGACTTTATCTCAAAATGCCCTACCGTTTAAGCATCTCTTTTGGCTCACGTATTGCTATACATCCTATTCTATAAATCCTTGATGAGTCGCTGTGGCAAGCCCCTAGTCTGTGGAACAGCGTCGTATCTCTAAAAGGACTTCAGATCGCTTAGGACTGCTATAGTCTAGGGATAAAGTTAGCGAAGCTGCAGTGAGTGTAGCTCTTTTAGCGGATAACATCCGTCTCACCATGGGCAACTTTTGTGGGAAGTGTCATAAGCGTAATCTCTCAGAAGGTATAC
>JBMOFU010000184.1:0-8104 GCA_049318725.1 Phototrophicaceae bacterium
AACCCTCTATAATATTATCAGCCTCAAAGACCTCATAATCAGACGGGTCAAAAATCGAGCGCATCAATACACGGTTTGCTTCTGAATCATCCACAGCAAGCAACTTTGTACGAGCATCTGTCGCAGACATAAACGGTGCTTTAGCCTAACTAGAGGGGATCACTAAGTCCTTCAAGGATAACCCTAAGGCGGGGGATTGTCTACATCACAACACAATCGCCATGACCAGACGCTCTTGCAACACCGCGACCCCGCTTTGATAGATCGCTAGGCTGTCTCCATGTTTGACCCTTGCCCCAGTTTGCTTAAATATCTTTTGGGCTTGCGTATCTAACCGAAACTGCATGATCCCTTTATCGGTCGTCAGCAAGAGCGTATTTTGCATATACGCATAGCCTTGAATGGGCATAAAATCGGCGTGTGTCACTTGCAAGGCTTGTAAACGCTGCCCCTTAAAATCCAACTCGTCTAAGCGGATGCCTTCTGTGCCGTTCAATTGCGTTTGACGGATCACCAACACGGTCTTGTCACTGAACTTCACAGCAATATCCACCAAGAATTCGTCGGGCGCCAGCGGTGTGACGTTTGCGTCAAACTGCTGCCGATCTTGGTATAGCCAAAAACGGTAATCTTCAAAGACGCGGAAGTATCCCAAAACCACTTCTTGCGGCTCGGCAACGGCAAACCACGTTTGCCCCTCAGAAATTGCCATGAGCGATTGTTCAACCAATTGGCCGTTTTGCACCTGCCCGCGCATCAGGTAGCCGCCTGCAATTCGGTAAAGGTACTGGCGGCTCACCCCAAACACAGGGAATTGACCAGCAAAGTGTTGCGTAGTGGTTTGCAACACCCCAACCGCACTATCCCCGCTTGTGTCTACAATCATCAAGGTATCGCTGGCTTTAGAGGGCGAAATCACAAGGTAATTCCCCAAAAACGCATAACTTTCTGTGCGTGCCGCTTGAAAAAGCGCTAATCGCCGTGCGGGACGGCCTGCTTCAGCCACATATAGGACTGCTTTACCGTTTTCGTGCGTCAAGGCACGCACGGTTTGGCCTTCCACCTGCCACGCGAAAATGTCACCATCGGCGTCAATCAGTATGTGTGACTGTACCTGTTTGGGGTCAAGCATCATTACAGGGGCTACCGTTGAACAGATTGGGCAGTGCGGGCGTTGAGCTGGGTAACTTGCCCCGCAGTGGTTGCACGTTACGAGCTTGGCAAGGTACTCTTGGAGCAGGTTAACTGCAAATACCCCACGCCAGCCTTTGGCAAACCACTGATCGAAGTGATGCAGCAGGTCATCACTGAGCAAGTCTGGCGAATACGCCACTTTCGGGTAGGTCACTTGAGCGTCTAACACAGTGATTTGTTGTTGGGCGCGCTGCGTCAATAGGTTGACTTGGGGATGCACCCCACCGTAGGGATGTGTCAACAGTAACGACTTAAAGCACATGACCGCAAACGAATACCAATCATTGGCAGGTTGAAAGTACACGCCGCTTGAAAGGTCTTTGCCGTACAGTTGCGGGTCTAAAAAGACCTCCGTCCCCACCATGCACGGATATTGGTCAAACTGAAAGCTATCCGTATCAATAAAGGCGGCCTCTTGCCCTTTGAACAACAAGTTCAAGTCGTTGAAGTCGCCCACGACCATCCCGCCTTGATGTATCGCCTCGAGCGTGTGATAAATATCTAAGAACAGCCCGCTCACCTCACGTGCCCCGATCCCCGTTTGCGCGCGATATTTCTTGACCGAAAGCTGGCGTACATCCGTGTAGGTGGCGTCTAAGAGCAACATGATGTAACCAACGGCTTGTGTGCCGCTCTTGTCGAATACCAGTTCCTTCGGCGCGATCACCCGTTGTGGCAAGGGTTGCGTTTTGGGGAGCATCGCCCGCAGTTTGGCATCCCGTGCAGCGTCTGGCTTGTGATAGAGTTTCAACGCCGCCCCTTGATGGTTGAATACTGTGGCTTCCCCACCCACCCCAATCACATCGGCATCTTTCAGGCGCACACGCTTACCGCCCACCTTAACATCAGTCATTGCCGTCATCCTTTTCTAAGACGACGATGGTGGCATCGTCCTTAAAGTGATGGAGTTGGTTTGACCAACTGTTCATCTTGCGCTGTAGGCCGCGTTGATGTGGGTTGCCCCACACCTGTGGCAGTAGCCCTAACTCAAAGCCATCGGTGCCGATGGCGATCCGTTGCCATCTGGCGTGAACGCGCTCTTGCGTAAACGTCGGCGGCAATTGAAGTTTGGCCTTCTCATCCGGCTGCAACAGGTGATAGGCAAGATAGTTCGGGTGATTGTTCTCGTCCAACTTTTTCACCCAGTCATCCGCCACAATCACCCCATCCCCGGCATGAAAGATCACGGACTCATTCTTATGGGCAATCACCCCGATGACCGTAAACAACAGGTATTGCAAAATGTATGCGCTCCGCTGGCGCGGCTGTGCCAGTGTCAAGACCGCCTCTAGGTAAATCAAAATATCATCGTGCAAACGATAGGGAATTTCACCGATGCTCAAGCCTTCTGCAAGGTAATCTTCAGCGCGGCGTGCCAAAAATTGCGCGCCGAGTTTGGCCCCTACCTCAGAGTGCGGGCCTTCACCGCAGCCGTCACACACAATACCGACCACATACCCTTCATACTGACCTAAAGCCAGCGCATCTTGGCAGTTTGCTTGACGTAGCATATGATCCCGCCCAATGATACTTCCGGCACGCACACGAATCGGCATGATAAGGCGTTGCTCCTCAAGGGTTCATAGGTGATATAAGGGCGCAAAGGGTTGCGCCCTACTTATCGTTAGGGTTGAAAAAAGCTGTTATTGGTAGGGGAAATCTGGTTTTGGCTGGTACGAATCACGCTGCCAGACACCATATTCAGCGCCCGCCGAATCTCGCTAGGTGTGTTGCCTGTCGTCAGCACATTAGGGAAGCCCATCGCCGCCGCAATCTTTTGGAATGTCTTGGCATCGCCCAAACCGACAAAGGCCAACGTGTACAGTTCTTGGCGGAGCAAGTCTTCGGCAACGCTCTTGACTGACGCGGCAGTATGCCCAGACACGTTATCTTCGCCGTCGCTGATGACCACGACAATGCAGCGCGTGCGGATGCCACCGTTACGCAATTCTTGGCCGTAAGCGACAATCCCCGTGAAGCCGTCCATCACAGCGTCATACAGTGCTGTAGCGCCATTAGGGTTATAGTTGCTGGCATCTAGGTCTTTTACGCTGTCAATCGGGGAATAGCCAAACAACAGTTTGGGCTTGTCTTCAAACGTCCACGCGCTCATCAAGATGCTATCTGCGGCTTTGGAATCTGCCAGCGCACGCGCCATTTGGTTAAAGGCATCCACCACATCTTGGCGGACACCGCCCATTGAGCCGCTTTCGTCAATCACCACCACCAACAGCGTGACATCATCGGTATTGAGGTCGTCTACCTGCGCGCCAACGCAGCCTAAGCCGGTTTGCGCGTCTAGGTTTTGGATCATCATATTGACGGTGTTTTGGCTCAGGCCAGCCTGTTGGCTGGCTTGGAACAAAGATTGCAAATCAGTGCTGCTCATCGTATCGTGTCCCTTCTAGCCGATGCTCTCGGCGGCTTTGACTAACTTCACGCCCTGCTGCTGAAAGCCCTGAATGGCTTGTTCGGTGATTTGTTCAAACCCGGCAATCGAAGAAGTTGCATCTTCAATGAAGCGAATCTTCTGCACGACTTCTGGCTTGCCGCCGAAGTAGCGCAACGTGGAGTTCATCGTTTCGAGTACGCAATGGCTACGTGCCTGTCCGGTGATGTAAATCAGGTCGAACTCCGCAACGTTATCCAAAAAGCGGGTATTGAGCCCGCCGTCGGGATGCTTGGGATACTTGACTTCTGGCTCTACCACAGAATAAAACTCGGTATGGGCGATATTGCCCTTCGCAAGGTAAGTCGGTTGGGCTTTGCGTGCGCCTGCATGGTACATGATCGCTTCAGAGAGCGCTGGAACCAATGCCCGCCCGACTGTGCCTTCCATACAGTGATACGGCCAAATCATCAGTTGCTTCTTGCCGACTTTTTCCAGTTCTTCCACATAGCGGATAGACCATACTGGCTCAGTGGCGGGCTTCCACACGCCCTTGTGCAGGTCAGCCAGCGTAATCACAGTAAAGGGTGCAGGATGGTCGCCTGCATCGTTGATCCACCAAGTAGGGTAGAAAATCTGGAAGGGCGTATGGGTGTCTAGCGACGCGGCGATTTGCGTAATGCCGTGTACATTGTTGTAGACAAACTCAATGGTGCGGCGGGTATCTTCCATCGCGTTGGGTACAGTGAGCGTACCTGTGGGGGCAGGGAAAACAAAGTCAATCTGCACGTCAATCAACCACAACAACACACGCGGATCATCGCTACTGGCGGGCTTTTGGAAGTGTTGTACACCTTCGTTGTAAGCCCGTTGAAAATCCACATCGTAGATTTTGCTCACGTTTGCGGGGGCGTAAAAACTTGGGTAGGCCATTGGGGTGAACTCCTTGTGATTCGGTGTATTTCATCGGATACATTTACTGTACCCTGATTGGTTGAAATCAGCCTAGATAGCCCGCTCAATTGCCCTAGAAACGGGCTGAAAATTGTCTGTATAGGCAAAAAGCAGTAACCGCAATAATGAGTATTTCAGGGATGAGTAAAAACAGGAAAAGCAGTTAGAGCATGTTTTATAACGGTAATGCAGTGAGATATTAGCCACTACAGAGTGGGTTGTCGGTTTTACGGGCGACACAGGCCACGTCCCTACAGGTCATGGGCTTTTACTGCCCTTACTGTAGTTCCTGCTTTTGTATCTTGCCAGTACAATAGAGAAAACATTGTTTGCACGCACATTCATTCAGGAGGCAACTTCCCAATGGCAGCACAAGTCACA
Source organism: Phototrophicaceae bacterium (assembly GCA_049318725.1). GTDB lineage: Bacteria > Chloroflexota > Anaerolineae > Aggregatilineales > Phototrophicaceae > CAIRDJ01. Next base: position 4,919 of record JBMOFU010000184.1, read on the forward strand.
GGTACAGTGAAATGGTATAACGCCAGCAGCGGCTACGGCGTCATCACCCAAGACGGTGGCGGCGATGTGTATGTTGCCGCCGCCAACATCAAGGGCGGCAGCTTGAATGCAGGGCAACGGGTCAGCTTTGTCGTGACCACGACCAGTCGCGGCAAAGAGGCGGTGAATGTCAGCGCTGGCTAAGCCGGTGATTCAGGTCAGCGCAGTGGGTAAACAATACACACCGCTGACCAGCCGTCCCTCATTGCGTCATGAAGCCGATCAACTGATTCAACGGGCAATGGGCAAGGCATCCCCCGTCAACTGGGAAAAACCGCCCTTTTGGGCGTTGAGGCAAGTCAGCTTCACCGTCACAGCGGGGGAATCTGTGGCCTTGATCGGGCGGAACGGCGCGGGCAAAACGACGCTACTCCGCATTTTGGCGAACATCACCGCCCCTAGCACGGGCGATGTGGTAGTCACAGGGCGCTGTGTCGGACTCATCAGTTTAGGGGCGGGCTTTCGTGGGGCGCTCACTGGGCGCGATAACCTTTTCCTCAGTGCGGCGATCTATGGCGTTTCCCCATTGGAGCTACGCCCGTTACTGCCTTACATCTTGGAATTTGCCGAACTGGGCGATTTCATCCATCAACCGATTAAGAGCTACTCTAGTGGGATGTTGGCGCGGCTTGGCTTCAGCTTGGCCGTTCACATCCTGCCAGAGATCATCTTGTTGGATGAGATTTTAGCCGTTGGGGATGCCGCCTTCCGTGAAAAGTGTTGGGCAAAGCTCGACGCACTGCGGGCAGAAGGCCGCACGTTGATCTTGGTGGCCCATGATGAAGGCGCCGTCCTTCGCCTGTGTGACCGTGCGTTATGGCTCCACAACGGCGAACTACGCGCAGACGGCGCAATCGAAGATGTCTTGGCGGAATATCAAAGTAGCTAGGGAAAAATTCATCCCCATGAATCATGCGATATTGACACAAATTCACCGTGCCATTCGTGAACGTCGCTACCAAATGACCGATCATGCGTTGGAAGAAGCCGACGCAGATAACCTCACACTACAGGATATTTTAGATGTCTTGTTTAAAGGCGCTGTGGATTCAATTTATACAGAGGGTGTGAGGGGTACACGGTATGTCATCAGAGGCACAGTAAACGAAGATGAAGTTGATGTTGTTTGTCGCTTTCGCAATGATGGTACACTTTTAATTGTCATAACGGTTTATGTGGTGGATTAAAGGGATCAAAATGACAAATACGAAACTCCCTTGTGAATTTTGTGACACTCACGAAGCGTTAGTGCAAAAACGGATCACGCTTACTCGGCAACGGCACGGACAATGGTTTATCTTTGAGGATGTCCCGGCGTGGGTTTGCGCGCATTGTGGACATCGGTACTTTGATGCGGATGTGCTTGAGGCGATGGAAACCCGCATGAATACGACGCCCGCCAATGCCCGCCCAGTCACCGCGTTAGCAATGTCTTTAACAGAAACTGTCGGCTAGTTTTGCACGCTTATCTATCAGAAAGGAACATCTACTGCCATGCGCCACAATGAAAACGGCCCCGTTGGGCTGTACTATGAAGAATTTCAAGAGGGGATGACGCTCCGTACTCGCGGGCGCACCATCACCGAAAGCGATTTGGTGCAGTTTGCCGCGCTCACTGGTGATTTTAACCCGATGCACACCAACGCCGAGTATGCCGCCAAAACTAACTTCGGCGGGCGGGTGGCGCACGGGATGCTGACCTTAAGCTATGCCGTCGGGCAAGCCTATCAGTTGGGCGTACTAGAACAGACGATTTTAGCCTTCCGCGAATTAGAAATGAAGTTCAGCCTGCCGGTGCTGATTGGCGACACCCTCAGCATTGAGTTAGTCGTCCAAGAGAAGAAGCCGATGGCGCGCTTAGGCGGCGGGAGCGTGATGTTTGAGGTGAAAGTGGTGAACCAACATGGCAAGGTCGTACAAAAAGGGGTTTGGACGCTATTGATGGCGAGTCAGCCGGAAGGGACATAACCGCACATGACCGTTGGCTTGGAATATCCGTTCGAGTTGCCTGCGATTTTATTTCGTGCGTTGGGGATGCCACCCGATTCCCAAATTGATGATGTCACCCTAGAGATGTTTGGCCGTGCCGTGATGGTCATCGGCGGGTCAGATGGCCGTATGTCAGTTTGGGAACGCGGCTGGCTCACCACTTACCTCTCTACCTATGGCGCTTCAGAGGCCGTCTGTAAGGCGGTTGAGGACTACGAATATCACAACGTAGAGCTAGAGGTCGCGGTTGCGCCTGTCTTGCGCGGGAACTTCCAACAATGGGGGCGGCGTGCGCTCTTAGAGGCCGCCATCCGTGTGTGCCAAGCCGACGGACTTAGCGATGCAGAACATGCCGCCATTTTGCGGACGGGCGCGCTGATTGGCTTCAACGCCAACCAAGTCGAAGAAGTCCGTAGCTTACTCAACCTCTTTGACCGCGCAACGTTGGCCGTGGGGGAAATTTTAGACCGCGCCCAACAACTAGACGCTGACCTTTATGGCGAAAGCGGTTCCCCTACAGGTTGGGAAGACGCCCCCCCGCACATGATGAATATGTCTCGTGACCAACAAATACGGATTAACCTAGAGTTGTTCGCACATGGGGTGCTATACGTCGCCACTGCGGACAACAGCCTCAGTGAGGTGGAAAAGACCTTCTTTAGCGCCTATCTGCGCCATTGGGGTGCTACCCCGCAACAGATTCAAGCGCTGACAAGCGTCCAGCACAGCGCGCTCAACCCCAAAAAGCTCTTGCAAAATATGGGGCTACCGCACTGGAGCCTTGTGGCGTTAACCAGCGCGGCGTTGCATGTGGCCGGCGCTGACGCGATTTCTGCGCCAGAGGCTGCCGCACTGGAAGAAATCCACGAGATTGCCGGGCAAGATGGCCTCTTGTTGACCGCGCTCAAAGGGTTGGAATCGGTGCGTTCAAGCGCGTTAAAGCGCCTTGATGCTATTTTTGCGTAGGGGTTATTACAGGTAAGATCGCTAGTTCATGTTTTTGGCCTGTTTTGCAGACAAGGCAGGCCTTGTCCCCACAGAATGGTCTCGCATTGCAACGGTTTTGTAGGGACGACACCTGTGTCGTCCGTTGCTTAGGGCAATCGCGTTCTCGAAAACCAGAGGATTTCACCGTAGGGGCGCAATAGATTGCGCCCT
>JBMOFU010000185.1:0-8102 GCA_049318725.1 Phototrophicaceae bacterium
GTGGGGATTGCGTTGGCATTAGGCGCAACACTGGCCGCTATCCCGAATCGTTGGTTGCGTGCTGTCACCTTCATCACCTTGTTAGGGCTATATTTGGCTTTTTTGCAGCCAAATTTGCCCAAACGGATTACCCACCGCCCGATTTATCAGGGAATGTCGGCGCGCTATCAGCCTGAAACGGCGATCTACTATGTGCAGGCCAACGAAAAAGACCTGTATGAGCGCTGGTTAGCCGACCAGTATATGACACCAGCCCTTGTTGCTGGAACCGTCCCCACTGTGGAACAGGCGCTACAGGCGCGCTATATCTGGTATATCACGGGGGTGTTTGACGAAATCAACGGCGCGGCCTTCCAAGCCATCGAGCCAACGCACCCCGTTGCAGAGGTATTAGGCAAATGTGATCTGGAATGGTGTTATGTCGCCCAGTGGATGGTGGGCGCGCCGAGTCAGACGCCCGTGACAACGTTTTACAACAGCCAGAACCAAGACCGCCTTGATTTTTACGGGGTAGATGTGGACGCTATCGAGCCAAGCCGAATCCTGACCCGTTTGTGGTGGGGCGTAGAGGCCACCCCCACACAGGATTATTCGTTTAGCTTACGCTTGATCGCGCCAGCGGGGTATATTGCGGCGCAGTTTGACAGCCCGTTAAAAACCGCCACGCAAGTTTTGCCGACTTCACAATTTCTAACGGATCGCCGCTTGGTGGACTATCGCACGCTGTCGTTTGCGGCACTAGATGCCGGGGAATATCGGCTAGAGTTGGTCGTCTATCACCCGATTGACGGCTATGCCTTCCGCACCGATCAAGGCGAAAGTTACTTCCTGCAATCCCTAACCATCCCCTAAGCGATAAGACCAATCAGGCCAATTTGCGGTGAATTGGCCTGATACATTCTCTTCAACGGGAGTAAGCTAATAAATCGTGATATTTCTATCGGCGGTTATCTAGGGAGCCAAAACTTTATATGGCGGCGGAATTTGTAGTCGCGTCGGCCAATTACAGCCGACAAAGCCCCGGGGCGTTTATCGTTTCGCATGTGCGGCGCTATCCCCTCTTGATTGTGTTCTTGCTGATTGGTGCCATTACCAATGCAGCCCTTGCAGGCATTCTTTTCTACTATTTTGGGAATATCTATGACGGTATTTTAGCCTATCAAGCGGGTGAAATCACACGTTCTGCCGTGATGCTGATTATTGTGGATTCAGTGTGGTGGGTGATCTTTTCTCAGGTGATCCGTGCGGTATTGCAGTTCTGTCGTAACTTTTCGGCAGAAATCTACGGCCAACGGATTGAGCGCGACGTGCGCGATGAGTTGTACAGCAACCTGCTCGGCAAAAGTATGGACTTCCATGCCCGCCAGCCGATTGGCGAAATCATGGCGCGTGTGACCAATGACGTGCGCGAGCTAAATCTGTTGATGAACCCGGGAGTGAACTTGATTGTTGGCTCTGGCATGTTCTTGCTAATGCCGTTGTTCTTCACCCCGTTAATCTCTTGGCAGTTGACACTTACGCCCTTGGCCTTTGCGCTGGCGTACAGTTGGGCGCAACAACACTATCTGGAGTCGTTACAGCCGGTGGCACAAGAAGTGCGCCGTAGCTTTGGAGAAATGAACGGTACGCTGGCCGAAGTGTTGGAAGGGCTAGAAATCGTCAAAGGCGCAGCCCAAGAGCCGCGCGAGATTGCCCGATTCAACCGCCAAATCGAAGCCGTGCGCCAGCAATACGTTCGGCAGGGCGATGTTGAGGCGGTTTACTTACCGCTGTTTATGTTCGGGCTGTCTTTGGTGATAGGGTTAGCCCATTCGCTGTACCTTGCCAACCTCAACCTGATTAGCAACGGCGATGTCGTGCGCTTCATGGGGTACTTGTCCTTGTTCGGCTTCCCCGTGTTTGTTTCCCAGACGGCTTTTTCTCAGTTGGCCTCTGGGTTTGCCAGTGCGCGGCGCATCCTCAATACCATCAACACTGAAACCAAGCTCGACCAGAATATCAGCGGGCGCGATGAACCCCTCACTGGCGCGCTTGAACTGGAAAACGTCACCTTTCGCTACAATCTAGACGGCAAGCCGACAGTGAATAAGGTCAGTTTTCGTGTGGAACCCGGTCAAACGGTGGCGATTGTCGGCCAAACGGGGTCGGGCAAATCTACGTTGACCAAGCTCATCAACCGTACCTACGATGTGAGCGAAGGGCGCGTACTGTTAGACGGCGTAGACGTGCGCGATTGGAACTTGGCCTCGCTTCGCTCACAGATCAGCATCATTGAACAGGACATCTTCTTGTTCAGCCGCACAATTGCGGAAAACATCGCCTTTGGCCGTGAAAATGCCACCCAAGCGGAAATTGAACATGCGGCAAAGATGGCGCAAGCCCACGACTTTATTTTGGAGTTCCCCGAAGGCTATCAAACGGTGATCGGTCAACGCGGGGTTACACTGTCTGGCGGACAACGGCAACGGCTTGCCATCGCCCGCGCCTTCTTGACCGACCCTAAAATCTTGATCTTGGACGACAGTACCAGCGCCATTGACAGCGCGACCGAAGACCGCATCCAAAAGGCGATTTGGGCAGCCGCACAGGGGCGCACGACATTGTTGGTGACGCACCGCCTGTCACAAATTCGTTGGGCAGACCACATCATCGTTATCAAAAATGGCGAAGTAGTGGCGCAAGGCAAACACGATGATCTGTTAGAAAGCTCACAAGCCTACCGCCGCATCTTCGCGCGCTATGAATCTCGTGAAACGGCTGCTGAAGGGGAAGTCAGGTAAACCGATGGCAATTATGTTTCGCGGCCTAGAGGCCGACAACTACGACCGCCAATATACAGATTGGCAACTATACCGCCGCATTGGTCAATATTTTGCGGCTCATGCGGGCAAGCTGTGGGGCGTGTTGGGGACTTCAGTGGCTTCTGCCATCACGCTTTCGATCCGCCCGATTATCATTGCAGAGGGCGTGCGGCTCTTAGCAGAACGGGCAGTTTTTAGTAGCCAAGCGCTGATTGTGGGGGCATTGTTGCTCACCGTGCTGATTGAATATGCCGACAACCTCATTCGGCGGCGCTTGGCAGCGCGTGCCATCGGCGGGGTAGTGGCAAAGCTACGCCAAGATGCCTTTGGCGCGGCCATTGACCGTGACCTTGCCTTCTACGACAAGAACAAGTCTGGTAAGTTGGTCAGCCGCATTACGGGGGATACGCAAGACTTCGGCACGGTGATCTTGCTCACCAGCGATGTATTTAGCCAATTAGCGTCGGTGTTGGTCTTGGTGATCTTGCTGTTCCAGCGCAATGCAAACTTAACATGGTTGGTGTTGATCCTTTCCCCACTGATCGTAGGCGGTTCTATTGCCTTTCGTCACTTTGCCCGCATTACGACCCGCAACGGCTCTAGGGCGTTGGGGATGGTCAATGACACGATTCAGGAATCCGTGGCAGGGATCAGTATTGCAAAGAACTTCCGCCGCGAACGGCAAATCTACGATGAGTTCGTCAAGGTCAACAAAACGTCTTACGATGTGAACTTGGTGCGCGGATTCGTGCTTTCGCTCATCTTCCCTGTGTTGAACGCGCTGTCTGGCTTCGGCTTCGGGATTGTCGCTTACTTTGGCGCGCGCGCTGTGCTAGACGCCAACGTCACGCCCGACACATGGTTCTTGTTTATCCAGTCAGTAGACCGTTTTTGGTTCCCGTTTATCACCCTCAGCGCGTTCATCAGTCAGTTTCAACAGGGGTTAAGCTCTGCTGAGCGTATTTTCGCGCTGATTGACTCTGAAAATGCCGTCAAGCAGGGCGATCAACACCCTATGAATGGGCGGCTGAAGGGCGAAATCGAGTTCCGTCATGTAGATTTTGCCTACGAGACCGGCAAAGCCGTCTTGACAGACTTTAACTTGCAGATCGCCCCCGGCGAAAATGTTGCGTTTGTCGGTCATACTGGGGCGGGCAAAAGTAGCATCGGTAAGCTGATTGCGCGCTTCTATGAGTTCCAAAGCGGTGAAATTCTGATTGACGGTCAAGACGCCCGCCAATTTGACCTGAGCAGTTATCGTCAACAGCTAGGGATTGTCTCTCAGACACCATTCCTGTTTAGCGGCACCGTGCGTGAAAATATGCGCTACGCCAAGCCAGACGCCACCGACGCCGAAATCAACGCAGTGGCCTACAGCGTAGGCAATGGAGACTGGCTAGACTCCCTCCCTGAAGGGCTAGAGAGCGATGTGGGCGAACGTGGCGCACGCCTGAGCATGGGGCAACGTCAACTCGTCAGCTTGATGCGCGTATTGCTGCAAAAGCCCGCCATTTTCATCCTTGATGAGGCCACCGCCAGCGTTGACCCGTTCACTGAATCGCAGATTCAAGAGGCGCTGGAGTTGATCTTGGCGAAATCCACCTCAATCCTCATTGCTCACCGCTTGAGTACGGTACAAAGCGCAGACCGCATTATTGTGCTAGATCATGGGCAGATCATTGAGCAGGGGAATCATGGGCAGTTGATGGCACAGGGGGGGCATTACGCCGAACTTTACAATACGTACTTCCGCCACCAAAGCTTAGACTACCTCAACACTAGCCCGGCCATGCGCCTGCGAGAGGGGATGTAGCGAAACAAAAAAGGCGCCCTATAGGGCGCCTTTTTGAAAGCGATGAATTGGGGGTTATTTCTTGCCGGGGGCGGGGGTGGCAACCGCCTTCGCAACGCCTTCGGCACGACGGGCAGCGGAAGACTGCACAATCCGCAGGATCATTTCGTCAGGGTTGTTCAACGGGCGGCGGTTTTCGCCCAAGTTGAGTTCACGTACATACAAAGAGTCGCCAACGTTCGGGTAGTTGGCAAGGTCAATCTCGATGCTGTTAATCATCGAAGATGCGGTCATTTCTACCTTAATACTGGTGGGGCCGACCAACATCAAACCGCGACGACCTGTGACGGCGGCGCTTTCACCCACTAGCGTCAGCGGCACGTCAATCACAATCTTGGAGCTTTCATCAATTGCCAAGAAGTCTACGTGCTTGATTGTCTGGCGCAGAATGTCGCGTTGTACGTCCAGCGCCAACACCTGAAAGTTCTTGCCGTCTATGCTGATGTCAATCAAACTGGTGCCGCCTGCTTTGCCCAATGTACGTTCAAGGGGGCGGTAAGGCAGTTGAATATTGACTGGCTCGGTACGCGGCCCATAGATCACAGCCGGAACGAACCCTTCATTACGAATGGTTTTTACTTTTTTACCGATCACTGTGCGTGATTGGCCTTCAATCTGAAAGTCTGCCATTGGTGAAGCTCCTTAAAAAATGTTCAAACACGGGGCTTTAGGTTCCCGCGCTATGATGGTCTAGGTTGCCACGCTTACGGGTAGCGGGGGAGTGTCGGTCACAACGGTGACACAAAAAAACATCCATTCTTTGCGAATGGATGTGGTAAAGCGGGTAAAGGGATTCGAACCCTTGACACCTTGCTTGGGAAGCAAGTGCTCTACCCCTGAGCTACACCCGCGTGTAGTGCTAAATAGAATAATCCTTAGCGGTTTTTCTGTCAAGGGGGCAGATTCAGTCGGGCATCTTGGCCGCAGATGTGTATAATGCAGGTTTGCTAAGACTATTCATCACCGAGAAAGTGGCCTGCCTTGAAAAATCGTCGGCTGGGTTGGGTGGGCGCTGGCGTGAGTATTGCCATCATCGCCGCGATTGCCGCCCGACTGGATTATCCCCAATTGGTGCTTGCCTTTGCAACCGCACGCTATATCTACTTGTTGCCGTGCATTGGGTTATTGTTGCTCGGCTTGGTGACGCGGGCGTTGCGTTGGCGTGTGCTACTCAGCGGGGGGCTGACGTTGCGGCGCGCCTTTAGCATCATGAACGCCGCCTATTTGGTGAATGGGGTGTTGCCGTTACGGATTGGCGAACTGGCACGGATTTACCTTGCCACACAGGTCAACCCGCCTGTGCCAGTGATGAAAACCACCAGCACCATTATTGCCGAACGCCTGCTAGACCTGTTGGCTGTTAGCGTCATGGCGCTGACGGCGTTGGCCTTTGCCCCACTGCGTACAGAAATCCGCACGGCGGCGCTGATTTTGGGGCCGTTGGGGATCGTTGGGTTTTTAGTGTTGGTGGTGTTGGCGCGCTTTCGGCAACGTCCAGAGCAGTGGGTGATGGGGTTGTCGGAACGCTTCCCGCTATTGCAACGTGTATCACTGGTAAAGTTGACGGGTCACTTTCTGGATGGGGTCAGCCCGTTAGCGCAAGCGCGCCCGTTGGCGTTAGCGCTCGGATTCACAGTGTTGAGTTGGGGAATTTCGACGGCAGCGGGGTATGTATTGATGTTTGCCTTCTATGACCAACCAAGCGTGTTAGCCACCATGCTCTACATTGCGGCGGCTGCCTATGCGATTGCCTTCCCCGCCTTGCCGGGGAGCGTTGGCACCTATGAAGGGGCGATTTTGATTGCCCTAGACACGCTCGGTTATTCGGTGTTTGTCGCCGGGCAGATCGTCCCAACCGCATTGTCGTTTGCGGTGATGGTTCACGCCGTCAACTTAATGGTTCACATCGGCACCGGGTTGGTCGGTTTCATCCAAGAGGGCGTATCTTTGCGGCAACTTTCCGACGGAATCCAACAGATGAACCCACCCACCAGCCAAGACGCCATCAGCTAGGGAACAGATTTATGACGGAAGCGCCCAAACTCAAAATCCTGTTTTGCATCCTGTACTATTTGCCCCACCGTACAGGGATGCCCATCTACATTCAGCGCATCGGCCAAGAATTGATTCGGCGCGGCCATGAGGTCACGGTGTTGGCGGCGCAACATAAACCCGAACTCCCCGCCGAAGAAATCATTGATGGGATTCGTGTGCGGCGCGTCTATGCCCCGCCGATCCCGATTAGTCGCGGCATGTTGATGCCCGCCTATGCGTGGGTGCTGTATGAAGAACTCCGCAAGCATGATGTGGTGAATGTGCATACCCCAATGCTAGAAACGGCGCTGATTAGCATTGTTGCGCAACTGGCAAACCGCCCAGTGATTGTCACCCATCACGGCGATTTGATCTTGCCCGCAGGTATCACCAACCGTGTGATTCAATCGGTGATGTACTGGCTGTATTGGTTCACCATGCAGCGCTCGCCAAAGCTGGTGATGTACAGCCAAGACTACGCCCAAAATTCTTACTATGCCGCGCCGTTTATGGATAAACTAGAAACGGTCTATCCGCCGATTGCCATCCCCACGCCGAACCCGCAACGGGTAGCCCAGTTACGGGCGGAATGGTCACCCAACGGCGGCCCGATCATTGGCTTTGCAGGGCGCTTTGTCGAAGAAAAACGCCCCGACTTGCTCATTCGTGCACTGGATGTCATCAATCAACAGCACCCGAACGTGCGGGTGGTATTTGCCGGGCAATACGACATTCCCTATGAAAACACATGGGAACGCTATCAGCCGCTTGTTGAACAGTACAAAGGTCAGTTGATCTTTTTGGGGTTGATTGATGACGCGCAAACCCTTGCCGACTTTTACGCCGCCTGTGATGTGTTGGCCTTGACCAGCGATACCGAATGCTTTGCGCTAGTACAGGTAGAGGCGATGCTGTGCGGCACGCCAGTCATGATGACCGACATTCCCGGCGGGCGTGTGCCTGTGCAAGTCACGGGGATGGGCAAGCACGCACAGGCTGGGGATGCAGTTGCCATTGGCGAAACCCTGCTAGAGATCATCAACCAGCGTGACCAGTATGTGCGCCCGCGTGCCGAAATTGAAGCGTGTTTCTCACTCAAGGAAACGGTAGACCGCTATGAGCAACTTTTCAGCCGATATGCACACCGTTAAGCCAGAAACCATCCGCTATATGACGCGCAATGAGGCCGATATGTCCTTCAAGAAGCGCGTGGAAACCGTGTTCGAGTGGGTGAACCCGCAACCCAACGACTTGATTTTGGATATGCCCTGCGGACGCGGTTTTTATCTGAATATGTTCCGTTATGCCAGCACTGCGCGCATGGTCGGTGCAGATTTAGACTGGGATGTGCTGAAGAAGGCCAAGCGCAATATCGGTCAGTTGCCAGATGTGCGCCTGAACCACGCCAGCATTTA
>JBMOFU010000186.1:0-8093 GCA_049318725.1 Phototrophicaceae bacterium
GGGGCATGATGCATCATGCCCCTACGGTGGGATTCGTGTTTACGGCGTCGTGGTGGTGATGGTGTAGTTGCTGGTCACGTCGTCGTTGGCCGTACCAATTTCGATAATCAACGTTTCGCCTGCAACGGAAGCCAACAGCGGCAAATCTGGCAATTCGCCCTGTTGCACCGCACCGAGTTCGGTGCCGTCCAGCGCGTAAATCCGTAACACTACTTGGGCGCTGGCGTCTTCTAGCTCAACCGTCACGGTGACGGCCTCTGCCGGGCCAGTGATGGTGTGGCGCACGCGCTCACCTGCGGTCAACGTTCCGCTGGCGGTGTCGTTGGTTCCCAGTGCGTTGCCGTCGCTAAACGGCGCGCTCAAGGCGGCAGTGAGGTAATCTACAGCGGCCTGTAACACCACATCGCCTTCGGCAAATACCGTTTCTTCGTTGATCGGCACACGCAGCGTGGGCGCAACGCCCTTGCCCTCAATGTGAATCTCGAAGTTGGTATCGAGTGAGCGGCTAAAGGTAGAGCGGAAGTTAATGTCGCCCGGCATGAGCGTATCATCAATGCTGCCGCCCAAGCCTGCCGACGGATATTGACCGACAATGGCTACGTTGTCTAGCAACGACATATTGTAAGCAAAGCTATCGCACGCGCTGGCGCAGACAGGCCCGACCAAGACCGCCACCGGGCCACTGAAGCGGAAGACTTCCGGCGCGGGATAAACGATTACTGGCTCGTCTTCGTCGAGCGTGAACTCGCCGACTTCGCGGTTATAGCTAGAACGATAGCCGACGATGGTTTCTTCATCGTAGAAGTAACCCGACATCTGTGCCGCAAGCCTGCCGTTACCGCCGCCGTTGTAGCGCATGTCAATCACAATGCCGGGGATTTCATTGTCCTTGACCAGCGTCAAGAAGTATTCCCAATCTTGGATCGTCAACACTTCGTTTTGAAGGAAGGTGGTGATGGCAACGTAAGCGTAGCCGTCTGGTAGCAAGCGATAGTCTACTGGGCCTGTAAAGGTCGGCGCGCCCGCCAAAATGGAAGTGCGGCTCCATGTGGTGCGCTCGGCAATCACCTCTAGCGAAGCGCTGTTTAGCTCGCTCGTGGCGCTGTTGCGGTAAACTACATCTACTGTGGTTCCCAGTGGGTAACGGACGGCGTAGCGCAGTTGTTGAATGCGTAGGTTGCTCGGCACGCTGAACGGAGCGGCATAGACCACTGTGTTTTCTAGCACAGTCGTGATCGGCACGCCGTTAAAGGCAATGATCTCGTCGCCGGGCTGGATTCTGGCAGACGCCGCCGGGCTTTCTTCCAGCACATAGCTGACAATCACGCGGCCATCGTCCAGTTCAACGATGTTCATCCCTAGCCCACCTTCGGTGGCGGTCACAAAGTCGCTGCTCAGTTCTTGCGCGCCCGCGCCCCCTACAGAGACATGTCCGTCGGGGATGCGCCATGCAAAGGCACGCAACGCCCGTTTATAGGCCAGCGAATCGGCGTTGGCGTCAGCTTCTTCCATCAAGGGGCGGAACTCTGCGTGAAGCGCGTCCCAGTCTATGTTCTTGTATTCAGTGAAGGCGTACTCGGTGCGGAGCAGTTCCACCAGCGCGTCAAAGGCTTCAGGATAGCTCAGGGCGCTATAGTCGTTCAACACCCCAGATTCAGGCTCTAGCAGGTCAATGGCAACAGTTGCCGAACGGTCAAAGGTGAACGTGGCAGTGTTCATGTTGACGGTCGTCCAGCCTTGCGGCAAGGTCACAATCGGGTCGTCGGCAGTGAACAGCAGGCCATCTTCACCGAACCCACTGGGGAAGCCTTGATCGGCTTCTGGAGCATAGACGACATACTGGCCGCCTTCTACCTCGCTCTCATCATTAACGAGGGTTCCAGCATACGCGCCAGACCAGCCCACGCCGTCACGCTTTTCAAGGAACGGGTCGCCAAAGATGTTCGTCCAGTAGGCCGGGGTATAGACCATCACGCCCACGTCTTCGGTGGCGTCGTTGTCTACGTCTACCAACGTGCCAGCCGGGGCAATCGGCAAACTAATAGAGTAAGTAAACGGCGATGTGTAAAAGTCGCTGGTGATGTTGCCCAACACCTGCGACGCCAACGGGAAGTTAAATTGTTTATCGCGGCGAACAAAGCCGGCTTGATCTTCTAGTAACACAATCGGCTGGGCAACGCCAGCCGTAAAAAACAAGTTGGTATAGGTCACAATCCCCTCAACACGCACGGGGCCACCCTCATCATTGACGATTGAGGCGGGGGGAGGCGTTTCTTGAGCAAAGCCGACGACCCCCGCCGTCAGCACGAGCAACGCCGCAAGCCGCAAAGTCCATTTCATCACGGGATATATGCTCCTGATTGTAAATCGTGGTTAAACGAGTGATAACTACTTTAACTATAGCCCAATTTGGCGGGCTGTGCAGGTTTTCCCTTTGCAAACTCTCATGGACGTTGCAACCGTCGTTTTTGCCAGTTGATGAACGTTTTACGGCCTTTATTCCACAGCGCCCCTAACAACGCCCCCCACGGCACCCCGTTGGCTAAAAAGTCGTCGCGCTGATAGAAGGCCGTGCCGTCTGGGTTGATGTAACGGCCTGCGTGCGTGCGTTCTTGGTCAAGCAAACGGTAGTGCATCCCCACCATTACCGAAATGATGTCTTCTAGCCCGTGCGCCTTCAGTGCGTCTTGATAGGGGCGCAACACGCGCGCCTCATTGAGGTATTGTTCCGTAGTGCGTAAGCGGCTTTGCGGGCGCAGACGGTAGTAGAACAAGATTTCGGGGATGACATCCAGCTTATAGCCGGCTAAGGCAAAGCGCACGAACAGTTCACGGTCTTCTTGGTTGACGTAGTTGGGGTAATGGGTCGTCAAGCCGCCGATGGCTTCAAACGCCTCGCGGCGGAAGATGCAGTTATTGTCTCCCATGCTGCTTTTGAGCAAGTTGAGCGTCAAGGCACCCCCAGACGGATAAAAGTAACCCGCCGCGGGGATTAAGGTGCCGTGCGTGCGGTTGCCAACATACGGCCAGCCCTCCCCCTCAAACACATAGTGCCAAGCCGTGAGCAGGTCATCGCCGCTGACGGTGATACAGTCTCGGTAGCGCTCGACCATATACGGCGGGAAGACGTTATCTGGGTCAACGAACATCACATACGGCGAATTGCCCAACGCCACGCCGATATTGCGTGTTTGGCACACCCCGCTATTTTCGCGGCGGTAAAAGTGCCAGTTAGGACGTTGGGCGTAGCGGGCGCGCATCTGCTCAAACACCGCAACGGAATCGGGTTCGGTAGAGCCGTCATCAATCAAGTACAGATGAAAGGCGTCTGTGGTTTGTGCCGCTAAAGATTCCAGCGCATAGGGCAGGTAGTCGCCCAAGTTGTAGTGCGGCATGACAATATCTAGGGGTACAGGCGGGGTAAGCGTTCGCTTCGGCAATGCCTTACGTGCTTGCGCCGTGCGGCATAGGTCTTCATGGAAGGCCAGCCAACGCGCATTGGCCGCCAGATGATCGTAAGTCCCCAGTTGTTCGGCGGGCGCCGTTCCGTTTTGCAGCCAGTAGCGTAAGGCGTTTATCACGCCCTTGCGGGTGGGTTCAAAGGATTGCTGCGGGTGCGGGTTGCTCAACACTTCGCTTAGGCCGCTGCCACTCGCATAGATCACGTTCAGGCCGTGAATCTGGGCAGATTCAATCAGCGTGAAGCCAAAGGTTTCGGCACGGCTCGGCAAAATCACAAGGCTACCGGCCACATGCTCACGCAGATAGCTTTGCGCCTCAAACGTCTCTTTGTCTGTGTAAAACGTTAACGGCAGGTCAAGCACCCGACTGAAGCGTTGCGCGGCATTTTCAATCGTGCCGTAGCCATGCACGCCCTTTTGCCCCAAAATCACCACTTCCTCTATTGTACTGAGTAGCGCAAGGTCATCAGGGTCGGCGGCCATTTCGATGAGTGACTCTAGCAGCAAGTCAAAGCCCTTGCGGGTTTCAATCCGACCAAAATAGATCAACCGACAGAAGGCGCTCCCTGTTAGCGCGGGGGCGTTAGGGGTGGGCAGTTCAGGGGCAGGGATAAACGGGTATCCCAACACCTGCCGCGCCGCAGGCAACCGCCAACTGTTATGGAGCGCCCACTCAATAGCATAGTGGCTTGGGGCAGCCACAAGGTCGCTGTGTTGCGCCACATAGCGCTCATTAAAGTCCAGTTCGACTTCATCACTAGCGGACGGCCACAGGTATTGCCCCTGCCGATGCCACTCTGAACAGCCGTGTAACACTGTGACCAGTACGGGGGAATGCGTTGGACGAAAGCGGCGGACGCGCGCCGTGATAAGCCCGTTTGCCAGAAAATCTGCCATATAGATTACATCGGCGTCATTGGGGATTAGTTGCGCGATTCGCTCTGACAAATGCGCCATTGCGCCCATCCCCGGTAATGTTGTTGGTTCCGGTTGGCGGTAGTTGTGCAGTGTAATAAGGTTCACCCCTAGCGCACGATAGAACGGTTGCCATTCAGCGCGTGGGCGCTCTACATGGCCGCTATAGATGAGAGTGATGTGATGGTAGCCTGCTGCCAACAATACTTGGGTGAAATACAAGGTAAACGTCCCAATGCCGCCGTTTTTGTAAAGGATGGGCAGTTGTGGGGTAATAATCACGATGTGTGAAGATTTTAATTCAGTCATAATTTCACGAATAACGCCTTACGGGTGATAAGATTGAATGAAACGGATGACATGCTGGCGTAGGCGCGGCTCAAAGATGCGCTTTGCATACCCCGTCGAACCTTGTGCGGCCTGTGGGCTTACCCCGCCAGTGAGCGCGTGTTCCAGCAAATCAGTGACCTGTTGATTCCAAAGCAACGTCGCATAGGAATACAGTTCAAAGTCAAGCGCATTCAGCGCCTGTAGCGCGGCCTGTGTCGCTTGCGGGAGCGTAGACGGTACCGTGGGGGCGAAGTCCCCCACATTGCGCTTGGGGAGGTCAGTCACCAGCGGCCAGCCCATGCGATAGGCAAACACCAATAGCCCATCTTCAAAGCGCTCTTGCAGCCCCACGAAAGCACAGCGCGCTAAATTGGCTTTGGCCTGCGCCAAAAGGGTGGCATCATCCGGTTCGGGATCATCGCCCCACAGCGTACCCGCCAGTTGGCGCGTTTGTAAGTTCTTGATATGCGGTTGAATTTGTGGGTGATGCAGCCAGTCATGCAGCGACAAGCGTTGGGCTAACTCGCTAAAGGGGTTCCAATCATCTGCCTTTTTCGCCTGGTGATAGTTAGAGATCAAGCGGCTGTTCGGCTCACGCAAAAACGTTATTGCTACTGGGCGGGCAAAGCGCGCTATTACACCGAAGTGATAGTGACCGCTGACCAACTGGTAGGGTTGCCCGTGCGGGTTGTTGGGCGTGGCGGCGTGCAACGCGGCCTTGAGGTTGGGGTGATATTGTGCGGGGTGTTCCCCTTCTGACGGCCTTAAGCGGGTGACAAACGGGTTCGGCACAGGATGAATCCGTTCCCATTCAAAGTATTGATATAACCTGTAACTGAAACTAATCCCTGCCGTTTTTGGAATGTGGATGAAGATCAATGTGTCATCGGGTTGTAAGCGATGGGGAATGGCTAAGGCATTAAAAGACATACGCACGACACAATTCTAAGCGTCTGGATTCATAATGCCAAGCATAACGAACTTAGCGATTCAAGGCAAGTTTTGCGGAAAAAGCAGCAGGGCGATTGCATCAAATGGGGGATTGACAAAATAGAGTCGCATACGGGGATATTTGTAGGGGCATGATGCATCATGCCCCTACGGTGGATAACGATTTTGTAGGGGGCGACCGATGTGTCGCCCCACCGAAACGGAGGAACACACGGGACGGTTTTGTAGGGACGAAACCTGTGACGTCCGCCATTGAAATTTAGCGTCAGATGAATAGATACAGGTAAGGCCGTTTTTGCTCTTTGATGACCTAGTGGTTTTTACTGGGCTTGCCCCCGCAAAATAGGGGGTTTAATCCATTGCCTGCAAAGTCTTTACACCGCGCTACGCCGTCATCGGCTATAATGGGTTGTGTAAGAAAGTGAAAGTTTGCGCTGTCTATCATAACGCTTTAGTAAACGATTTTTTCCCCCCGTAGCATCCCTTTTTTTACGAGGCACCCTTTAACGCTTATTTGACGAGCGCTTTTCAATCAAGGTTGTGCGCTATGGATATAGCCAGCCCTACGGTGTTTGGCGTACTATAGAAATGTCGTCCGTTTGAACGACAGGAGATAAAACCCTATGACTTACGACCCATCCTTCCGCTCTAGCTTCATGGATGGTGTCAACAAGTTCCAAAATGCGCGGATGAAGGCGTTTTGGGAAGAAATGTTGGCACTGATGCGTGGCAAGCCCGCCGAATTGATGAGCTTTGAGGAAATCCGCACTCGGTTGCGCCTCAGCGAAGAAAGCTACCGAGGGCTACAGGAAATCGAAGTCGCAAAAATTGTCGGCAGTGTTGGCCGCTACCGTGACTTTACCGCCAGCTTCTTGCCCAAAAGCGGCAAAATGCAAGAACGCTGGAGCCGTGTTTACGCCCAAGCCCACAGCATGGTCGGCTTGCCGCCGATTGAGGTTTACAAGGTGGGCGATGTGTACTTTGTGCGCGATGGCAATCATCGTGTGTCGGTGGCACGCCAACTGAACATTGAAGCGATTGAGGCGCACGTCACCGAACTCAATACCCCCGTGAGTTTGCACCCGAATATGTCTTCCACCGAACTGAACGAGGCGGCAGCTTATGCCACCTTCTTGAGCGAAGCGGGCTTGAAGACGGTACGCCCGCATCATCAATCGCTAGAACTGAGCGAAGTCAGCCGCTATAGCGAGCTACTCGGCCACATTCAACTGCACAAGAGCCTGCTCGATCACTTGCAAGGGCGTGAGTTGCCGATCTCTGAGGCGGCGGCGCATTGGTACGATAACGTCTACCGTCCGGCGGTAACGCTCATCCGCAAATATCACATCTTAGAGGGGATACCGCAACGCGGCGACCATCCGCGCACCGAAGCCGACCTTTACCTGTGGATGGTAGATCACTTGCAAGAGGTACGCCATCAGTACAGCGACGAAACGCGCACGCGCTACAGTGACGCGCTGGTAGACTTCCTCACCGAGAAGAACTTGGCCGTGCCGAAGGAACTGATTATCGAGAATGACGCCCACATCATGAACGTGGAGCCGCAATGGTGGCAAGTGCAGCGCTATGATGATTACAACACGTTCAGCGGGAATAACGTCTATCAGCAGTTGGCCTAACCGCCAAGATTTTGCCCTGTAACAGGTGGGGCAACCCCTACAGGCGATAACGATTCCGTAGGGGGCGACTGATGTGTCGCCCCACCTAAAATGGAGGCATACACAGGTGCCTCCCTACGTAAAAACGTGATATGGCCTTTTATGAACCTATTGATTTTGATGCAATTGCTGTGGGGAATGTTATTCGATTATGCCGTAGAAGTGGTTGCCCGGCGTCTCAATTTCTTCAGCGAAGGTGAACTCGTTCACACGCCCTAGGTATTCCGTCGGCGAAAGCAGGCCGTCGCCGTCACCATCCAATATCACGAAGGTACGCTCGGCCAGTTCTTCGCTCAGGCCGTTTATTTCGTAGATGCGCTTCCACTCGCTTAACGAAATCGCCCCGTCTTGGTCGGTATCAAAGGCGTCTATTGTGGTTTGCGCCCAACCCATAACTATATCAGCATAGCCAGCGTCCTGACGGGCGAAGTCCATCGCGTTCAAAAATTCATCAAGGGTGACTTTGCCATCTTGGTCGGCGTCTACTTGCTTCAAGCCTTCCCACATATTCAACCAGTAACCAGAAATTTTCTGGTAAAGCGGGCTGTCTGATTGATGATCGAATAAGCTGTTCCAGCTTTCTTGGGCCATCTCAAAGTCATGCCCCGTCAAGAAGCCGTCTTTGTCACGGTCAACCATGTTAAACCATACAGTCATCTTCTTAGAAATCAACTCTGTCATTGCCATACGGATTTATCCTCTTTAGATTGAACCTGAAAAATTAAAAATTGTGTTACGGTTAAAGTGTAATCGCTAC
>JBMOFU010000187.1:0-8065 GCA_049318725.1 Phototrophicaceae bacterium
TTGGGGAAGATCGCCCGTGCTTCCTGCAAGATGTCCCGCTCACGGTAACGCCGCGACAGATGGGTAAGGATCAACGTGCCGACGCCCGCTGCAATGGCAAATTCAGCGGCTTGGCGGGCGGTCAAATGGCCGAACCCGTCTGCGATGTCGTCTTCGCCCTGCAAAAATGTGGATTCCGTCACCAACACATCGGCGCCTCGCACATCGTCTAAAATGTTGTCTGTACGGCCAATATCGCCCGTCACCACCAGCTTTAGCCCCGGCTCGAGTTCGCCAAGCACATCATTCGGCTGGATCACCTGCCCATCGGCCAATGTGATCGCTTGGCCTTCCACCAACTGACGGCGTTCTGGCCCGTTGGGAACCCCTAAGGCAGTCGCTTTGTCTACCAAGAACGGGCGGTGGTCGCGTTGCTGAAAGGTATAGGCAAGGTTCCCCTGCCCGCGATGGGTGGTGGGGAAGGCGCTCACGCTATAGTCTTTATAGTTCACCAACACACTTTCTTCGGGGATTTCGATCAATTCTAGGTCAATATTCAGGTTGTCGTAATCCAGCACAACGCCGAACAACAACGCCCCCACCCGCTTAAGCGTGTGACGACTGCCCCAAATCCGCACCTCTTTGATGTCTTCCCATGTGGCAAACGTAGAAATCAACCCGCCCAAGCCCAACAAGTGATCGAGGTGGGCGTGTGTCATCAAAATATCGTTCAGCCGCTTAAAGCCAATCCCACTCTTGAGGATTTGGCGCTGTGTACCTTCGCCGCAATCCACCAAATAGCGATGTTCGCCGGCCAGCACTGCAATGGCAGGCAAGCCACGATGTACCGACGGCGCGGCAGCAGATGTCCCTAAAAAGACCAGTTCAAACATAGCGGTTATGGTTTCGCCTGTACTTCAATTTCGCTTAAAAAGAGCCTTACACCGCGTGCTTGGCCGTTGTCGAGTACCGCCAGCGAGTGTGGATTTTCTTCATCCACCAAATACGCGCCGATGGCCGTTTGATAGCTCCCCGGCGGCAAGCCTTCTGGGAGGGTCAAGAATGTCACTTGTACCCATACATCGCGGGCTTGTAGGCGTTGCGGCAAAATGCTGAGGGTGTCGCTTTGGGCGACGATCCGTTCTGCGTCAAACAATAGGTGATGAAACAGCCGTAGATTGCGCGGGAGCCGTTCATCAGCACGCCAGTAGGTAATGAGCGTCACGATGTCGCCGGGGGCATAAACGTTACTCGCCAGCGATTCATACCCCAAGAAGGTCAGGCCGTCGCTAAAGCTGACAGGTAATAACGCTGGAGCCACCCCGCCGGGCGATTCCGGCGCATATCCCGCTGGGGCGGTGGTCGTAAAGCGCCCAATGGTGTCGCCAAGCGATGTTTCTACATTGAGGCTAATCACGCTGTTGGCGGTTGGCGTGCTGGCTAAAAGATCGCCCTGTTGGAGCCAAGCCTGCACGTAGGGATGGGCGTTTTCGAGTGCGTTTTCTTCTAACAAGATGACCTGTTCATGCCCGCCGCCGTTGGTGAAGATGATCCCGCTGCCGCAGTCTACATAGCGCAAGTTGGATTCTGCCGCTTGGTCGTCCATCATCAATGTGACCAGCGTCACGGGTTGGTTAGGCGCAGAAAGCCACGCAGGGGAACTCGGCAGGCGTGGGGTACAAATGACCGTGTTAGTATCTTCAGCCGTGCGGTCTAGGTAGGCGGCCAACTGATAGAGACGCTCATTATAGATCGTTTGCATAACGTCGCTTTGTGACCACACCCCATACAAGCTCCAGCCCGTCCATGCAAGGTTCGCGCCGAGCAATACCAGCCAGCCCCACTGCATCCAGCGGCGTGGCAGGTTGCGCTGCATTGCCTTGACCCCTAAGCCGAACATTAAAGCCACTAACGGGATCACAGCACTATAGCCTAAGAAGTTTGGGCTGTTGGCCGAAAGCAACGCCACTGGGAACAGCGCCAAGAATACGATCAATGCCAGCGCGTAGCGGGGTTCCCCAATGCGGCGTAGGCTGTAGCCTAACCCGATCAGCGCCACCAGCGCCGTGATGGGGTCAATGAACGGGCGTCCGGGGGTATTGTGTTGCGGGTTCATATCGCCGCGCAACACCCACCCCCCAAGATTATTGAGCAAGGTTTGGCCGATCCCCTGCTCCCGAACCGTAGTGAGTTCGTTAAATAGCCGTGCTACCCCGCCCAGTTCGGGTGACCGCAATGCAGAAAGCAAGTAGGGCATTGCCACAATCACCACAATGACCAGCGTAAAGCTCAGGTAGCTTAGGGTGCGGCGGGACATCGGTTGACGGGTGAACAACATATAGCCGATGACCGCCATCACCGCCAGCACCAGCGCGTAATGGGCAGGATGGATATAGAAGCCTAGCCCAAGAAACAGGCCAAGCAGGGCAAAGGGCAACGTATTGGGCGTGAGGTTGGGGCGGCGGTCAATCGGCAGCGCACGGACGAGCGCCAGCAACACCGCCGATGCCAGTAAGGGTAAAAGCGCCTCTCGCCGCAGTTGACGAGCCATCAAGACCGTACTCAGCGGCAAGACCATAAAGGTCAGGCCAGTCAGCGCCGCCAAGCGCCCGTATAAGCGCCGCCCTAATGCATACACCAGCGAAGCAGCCAAGAGCCACATCCATACTGACGGCATCCGGTAGCCAAAGGGGTCACTGCCGATGAAAAAGGTCAGGATGCTGACGAGGATGTGATACAGCCCTTCGCGCCCTTCGGTGCCGGTGTCATAGATCACCTCGACACGGCCTAGCCGCACCAATTCCACAATTTGGGCATCCCGCACTTCATTCGCACTCAGGCCGGGGGGGGCTTGGGGGAGTCCAACAATCCGCAGGGCGGCGGCAATCAATAACAACAGAACGGCCAACGTCAGGCTAGTGAACTTGGACAAGCGGAATCCCCTTCTTGCACAGGCAGGTCTGGATGGCTGTTAAAGCGCAGTCATCCATGCGGTAAAGACCAGCACGAACACCCCCAACGCGGTGTTGACCCAAGTGAGCGTGACCTCTTGGCGTGCCAGTCGCTCGGCGTCGGCCTCACGCCCCTTGCCGCGCTCTAGTAAAAGCGTTGTGCGCTCTAGGGCAGGTGCAACTGCATATTGTAGCGCAAGACTGCAACACACCATACCAGCAAAAGCAATGTGTTTGAGCAATAAGGCCACACTCCACGCATTGCCAAAATCTAAAAAGCCTTGATAGTTGGGGTCGCCCGCCATTTGGAATAACCCAGTTACCGACAACAGCGCTAGGCTGAAGTTCGCCAGCGGGGTAAAGCGCCGCCGTACCAGATTGAGCAGGCGGTAAAGGGTGGGTTGGTCGGCCAATGCGCGGCGGGCGGCGGGATGTACCATCACCGCCAAGACGGTTAAACCGCCCAACCAAATCACCGTCGCCACCAAGTGGAAGAAGTAACTAATCGCAAGGGTCAGTGGGGACAAGGCCAAGTGCCTCCGGGCTACCGGGGTCGCGCTCTGGGATGACACGATCTCCGCAATATTTGGGCATATTTGCTAACCGTTTATGAGCTGGGCGGGTCGCGCCATCGGGCAGGTTGACAGCGAAGAAATATTCTTCATCGTCCTCTGACCAGTCTGGCGGGGCAAGGTAAATGGTGGTCATCAACCCGACCCATGGCCGCCAATGTTCGGCGGCATAGGCATAAGCCGCCTCAAGGTTGTCGGCTTGGGTTTCTTCATCTACGGCAAACCATGTGAAATCGGGGTGACTGTCGTCGGCCACCGTCCAACCCATCTCTAAGATTGCCATTTGGCGGGCGGCGTCACCGTTCGCCACCATGATTTCGCGCATATCTTCAACACGGCGGAAGGTCGCCCAGCGCCCTTGTCCGTCGCGCTCGGCGTCGTCTGGCCCATACTCGACGGCAGAGTAGCCGGGGGCGTGAACGCCAACCACATCAATATATTGTTGGAAGTCTAGGTCATATAGGTCTTGCAGGTACAAGTCATCGCGGCGGGCGATGATGTCATTGTTGCCCGTTGGCGCTAACCCCGCAGAAATCAAAATCGCGTCGGGGTCTGCCGCACGGATGGCGGTGCTACAGGCCGCAAGCAGTTCAACATATTCTGCCGGGTTAGGGGGGCGGTTGCCCCATTCGCGGGTGAGGTTTGGCTCGTTCCAAATTTGGTAAGCGTCAATGCGCCCGCGATAGCGTGCGGCAATTTGCCCACAGAAATAAGCAAAATCTGCGGGATCATCCGGCGGCGCGTCTACAAAGTCCACATTTTTACGTCCGGGCAGTTGCGGGTGCGCCCAATCTGGCGCGTCACTGAGGCGGGCGATCACCTGCAAGCCGTTGCGCTCAATGTCGGCCACGACTGCATCGGCGCGTTCCCAAACCCATTGGTCACCCCACGGCTGGATGTCTTCCCACGCGAAAATCTGCTTGACGTGGCTGAAGTTAGACAGGCGCGTCCAATACAGGTGCAGGTCGTCGTTGGGGTTCCACCACAAAAAGGTGTGATAAGCATAGGTCAAAGA
Source organism: Phototrophicaceae bacterium (assembly GCA_049318725.1). Taxonomy (GTDB): domain Bacteria; phylum Chloroflexota; class Anaerolineae; order Aggregatilineales; family Phototrophicaceae; genus CAIRDJ01. The sequence continues at coordinate 4,518 of JBMOFU010000187.1, forward strand.
CGTAAACGGCGGATTTATCACGCTATTGGCGCTGAATGGGTCTTGGTTGCGCCACCCCCAATAGCCGATTACACTGGCTAAAAAGATGATGGTGAACAAAACCGCCCATTGGGTAGGGCGGGAAGCAGGACGATTAGACATCGCAGGGTATCCTAAAAGTTAATCCAGTATAGAGTGTGGGGTATGGGTTATGGCATCCCCACACAGCGCAAATCGCTTACGGCACCCCGCGATGCTCGCGGTTCCATTCTTGCAGCGCCCCATACACTGGACGGAAGTTAAAGTCTTTGCCGATGATCGAGTAGGCCACGTTATCGTTGTTGACATCCCAGCCAGCCAACGCGCCATAATTCAAGTTCCAGACAATGGCAATCTGCACAATATCCCATTCGGCCATGTTGTTGATCGCTTCAATCGTCCAGTCACTTTGTTCTTGGAGCGTGTTGTCTGCGGCAAACTCAAAGTTCGGGCGTGATTGTCCTAAGTCCTCAATGGACGGCCAGCCGAACTCAGTCACGCACAGCTTTTGCGTGCCGCCCGCCTGTTGGATGCGGAAGGCGTAGCCTTGCAGGGTACTACGGAACGACCAGCTATGGTGGGGGTTGTCGAATGGCCCCCGAAAGATCGCGCTAGGGTCGTTAGGGACTTCATCCCAGCTATAGGTGGACGGGATGTTGTAGCCGTTGTGATGTGCGCCCACGCAATCGGTATAGTTGAGCAGCCCGGCGACGATCATCGCGTCCATGTAGCGGAAGTCATCCCACGCGCCGATGCCGTCATCAAACCCAGTTGGGCTGAGTGCGCCGCTGATGACGATCACCCCCGGGTCTACGGCCTTGATTGCCTGATAGCTCAAGCGCAATAGGTTCACGTAGTCGGCAGGGACAAGGCCGCGCACTGATGTCCATTCACGGTCAAGGTTCTGCTCATTCCAGATTTCTATCGCATGGATTTTGCCCGGATGCCGCCGCACGATTTCTGCCACAAAGTTAGCATAATCTTGGTAATTGGCAGGCGGCCCTTGACGGTCAAGGTTTGCGCCCGGCTCACGCGCCCAATCTGGCGGAGCAACGACGGACACCAACAACCGTTGGCCGCGATCAGCCGCCGCTTCAATCCCTGCGTCTACGCGCGTCCACTCGTATTGCCCGCGTTGTGGCTCTACCAGTTCCCACGCGATCTGTTGCTTGACCCACTCCATGCCGAGCTTTTGCGCCTCAGTCATCCAAATGTTAGGGTCGCTGTCTAGCGAAACCTGTACCTGAATCCCCAACTGAAAACGTGTATCGCTGACGGGGAGCAACGTTGGGGCAATCGTCGGGACGGGGGTGGGGGTCGGTTCTACCGTGGGCGGGTCGGCTTGGGTTGCCACGACTGCCGTTGTTGCCGTCGCGGTCGGGGCAATTTGTGTTGGTGGGCGGGTGGGGAAGTTGACCGCGCCTTCTTCGCTGCTCTGGAGTGTCGCAGTGGGAGAAGCCACCAACGAAACCCCTTCGTCAATGCCCAGTTCAATTAACCCATAAGCGGTATAGATGGCGACAAACGTACATGCGCCCATCAACAAGGTGATGAGCGCCCAAATCAAGACAAAGTTACGCACTTGTTTGCGTGCAGAAGGATTCGCAGTCATCGTCAATCTTTTACTCCAATCGGGCGTGGGGCTAACCCCGCAACCTTGTACAATTAACGGGCGCCAGCAAGGGCATTGCACGCAGGGCAACTGCCATCTGGCCGAATAATGGCGTAACCGCCTTGCGGGTCGCCACCATAGTAGGTGAAGTCTACATTCCAAACAATCATCATTTGGATTTTGCCGCTTTGCGAGGCCAACGCCGCCGCTTCTGCTAACCATGCGCTTTGTTGCGCCACCGTGACGTTACTTGCCCACGCGAAGAACGACGGCAAAGAGCCGTAGCCCTCACTGCTCAAGTAGCCTAGCTCGGTGATACAAATCGGTCGTGCGCCGCCAGTCGTCCCCCAATAGAGGTCGAGCAGCGTGCCAAAGTAACGTGAGTAGTAGTTATCACGCGGGTCACCAGAAGTGGCCGACGGCGGGATAATCCCCTCATTGTAGTGCATCCCTAAGCAATCCATATAGTTCAGCGCGCCTGCGTCTACCATCTGACGCAAGAAGCGGTCATCGTTGACCACCCGACCGGGGAAGGCGGCTTCTGCGCCAGTGGGGGCAAGCGCACCGCTAATCACCAACACGCTAGGATTTGCAGATTTGATGGCCGTGTAGGACGCTTGCAACATTTGCGTATAGTAACCACCGTCTACTTGCCCCGTCGGCCAAGTGCGGTCTAGGTTGGGTTCGTTCCAGACCTCAATCGCGTCAGGGCCTAAGCGGGCGACATCTGCCAACCAGCCAGCATAGGCTCGAAAGTAGTTATCGCCAAGCGAAACCATGTCGCCTTCATAGCCGACGGCTGCAATCAAGATTTTGAAGCCCTGTGCGCGGGCAGCCGTGATCGCTTCTGCGGCTTGGGCGGTGCTGCCGCTCAGGTCGTAAGCGATTTGGATTTTCATCCATGTCATGCCTGCTTGCCGCATGGCGGCAGCGGCACGTTCGCTGCGGGCGTCGGTGACATGCCCGCCATATTCAAATTGCCCAAGCCGGATGCTGCCTGCGCCGGGGACAAACGCGCTGAATCCGCCGCCTGCCGGGTTTCCACCCGGATTTGCCGCCATGACTTCGGCAATTTGGCGGGCGTTTTCAGTGGCTTCTGCTTGGGCTTGGGCAACCGCAGTGGGGTCTGGTGTGCTGGTGGGAGTGGCAGTCGGGCGGGGTGTCGGGCTAGGGAGCGGCGTCGGGCTAGGGGTCGGTTGTGCCAACGCGACAGACACCCCACTACGGACGGTTTCTACAGATTCCGCCACAATCACGGCGCTGATGCTGTAATTGCCCTCTAGCGCGCTGACAGTAGCGACCAACGGCTCATACAGCGGCGCGTCAATCTCGTCTACGATCCCGTTGGCGTCCTCAATACGCCATTTGAGGGTCAGTTCGGTGCTACTTGGCTCTGAGGTTACGCCCAAACGATAGTTGGCAATCACGCCCAAGACGTTGTCGGCAAGGTCGCTGTTGAGGATGTCACTAAAGGCCACCCCGCCCACGCCAAATTGCTCTAGGTGCGTCAACCGAAAGTGAATGGCTTCATCGGTCGTCAGCCAAACCCGCTCAATCGGGTTGCGGTTGGGGTCAAGGTAATCAATGTACGGCGTTTGGATTTCTGCCACAAAGCCGGGCGAGGCGATAAACCCATCAAGGCGGGCGGTGAAGGGTTGGCCGGGGATGATTTGCCCGCTGGCGGTGAGGTCGCCCTCAATGATGACGTTCCCGACGGGCGAGAGCGCTTCACTGTAGCCAATCGGCACTAAGCCCCCGGCAGCTTGCCGCCCAGATAACGCAGACAGCCCAACCAAGAGCTTGCCGCGTTCCACCTCGCCCACGCCCCAGCGCAGCATGGCTTCTACGGCACGTTCTGGGCTTGGCACAAAGTCGGTGGGGTTGAGCCGTTCTAGGTTGATCTGCACATAGTCGCTAC
>JBMOFU010000188.1:0-7994 GCA_049318725.1 Phototrophicaceae bacterium
AAAATATTTAGGTTAGCGCGTGTAGATTGGGTATAGTCACCGTATCTGTCTAGTGTATCTTCCCTCAGGAGGAAAAAATGAACGATGAAACTGTAAAAGCCCGTTTAGCGCTATTCCGTTACGGTTTGGTGGTGATTGTTGTCATCGCGTTTAGTGTCGCGTTGATCGTCCCCTTCTATGTCCAAAGCTTGGCGGGAGCGACCGACCTCAGTGGTTTAGTCCAGTTCCTCCCTATCGCGCTCATTGCGGCTGCCATCGTCGCCGTGATTATGGTGGCCGCTTACTTTGGTTACGCTGCCATCATTAGCCGCGTTCCCCACATCCCTGTCACCCCCAGCAGCCGTGATAAGAACTAAACACGCTTGATAGCGTCGGGACATGGTGCGCCATGCCCCGACGAAATCGTTATACTCACCCTGACGAACGGCACAGGCGGCGGCGCTACACAACCGCCGATATGAACCCATTATGTACACTGGCCTATCTCACCCCGTAAAGATAAAGCGTAGCGCGTTCACCAGCAAGAAGATGCCGTAAATTTGCTTGACCCGCGCCGCTGGCAAGCCAATCGTCAGCCGTGCGCCGAAGTACGTCCCCAACAGCAACCCGCAGGCCAACGGAATCACCACAGGCAGGCTCAAGTTGCCATTTTGATAGTAGACCCACGCCGCCCCGATCCCTACCGGCGGGAGCAGCGCGCCGAGCGACGTGGCGACGGCAGTTTTTTGCGGGAAGCCCAAAAACGTGACTAAAATCGGCACAATCACCGCCCCGCCGCCGATCCCGAACAGGCCAGCAGATACCCCCGCTACTAACCCCAACACAATCAACGGCAGGGGACGCTCGTCGGGCGTGCGTTCTGGCGGCTCTGGGGATTTTTCCCGCAGTCCCATCCACTGGAGCGGCGCAGCCATCCGCCAGCCGATCACGGCCAAGAAGCCGCCGTACAACTGTTGTAATAATATAGGGTTCCAACGGTCAAGCGCGTTTGCCAGCCACGCCCCGCCGACTGCGCCGATCAACAGCCCGCTAGACACATAAGCCACCGTCCACCAACGGACTAAGCCCTCACGGTGATAGGCCAATACGCCAAACACGCCGACGGGCAACAGCAACGCCGCCAAAGACGCACCATTGGCCGCTGCCAAAGTCTCGACCAGCCCGAACAAGAGCAGTGACGGGACGATCACTACGCCGCCGCCTACGCCAAACATCCCGGCAGAAACGCCTGCCAGCGCCCCCACTGCCATCAACCCTAGCCATAGTCCAACGTTCATACCCAGTTTTCCTTTAAGCCGTGCTAGATTTTGCGCTGTGGTGCTATCATAGCACTGTGACGAGCAAATTCCTGTGATGAGGTCATATGCGCCATAGCTTCCCGCTGATGTTGATCCTGTTGGCCGCCTGTGGCGGGCAGCTTCCGCAAGGGGGTGATTTGCCAACGTTGGCCGCCTTGCCGACTGCCTTTGCCGTGACGTTAGCGCCGCCCTTCACGGGGGCATCGCCCGCGCCGGAAGTCGCCGCGCTGGAACTGCCGACTGTCGCCTGCGTGGATGAAGACTGCACCACGATCCTGTTGCCGACGCCCTTGCCAAGCGCCACCTCAGAAGCCACCGCTACCGTAACCCTTATGCCCAGTGCCACCATCACCGACACGCCTAGCCCAATAGCCACCGTGACGCGCATTGCCAGCGCTACAGCCTACGCCACCACGTATATAGATGAACTCGGCCAATTGGCGGCACAGGCGACGATTTTGCCGCCCGGCTTCACCGTCGGTGGGACGATTGTCGCTGGCCGTGATTCGTTCTGGATTCCGGCGGTTACGCTCACTGCCGCCGCAGGGCGTACAGGCAATCCGTTGGCGCAAACCGATTGCAGCGCCAACCCAACGGGCGGATTTTTGACCGCCATTAGCCAAAATCCAGCGATTGTGGCAGAAATCGGCTGCATAGTCGGCACACCCTACAGCACAGGCAGCGCCTATCAACCGTTTGAGCGCGGTTTGATGGTATGGGTGCAGAATGTCGGCGCGGCGGGCGGCATGATCTATGTGGGGCAACCGAACAACACAGCCTTGATCGTCACCGATACATGGCAGGCAGGGATAGACCCCGAAAGCGGCGGCGAAACACCCCCTAGCGGCTTGATCGAACCCGTGCGCGGCTTCGGCAAAATCTGGCGGCAGGCGGGCGGGATACGGAACGCAATCGGCTGGGCAACCGCGCCCGAACAGGGGATTAGCGCAACCGTCCTCAACTTTGAGCGTGGGCGGATGATCGCACTGGCGGAACGCGGCGAAATCTTGATTGTGGGCAATAGCGGCGTCTGGTTCACCGTCGCGGGTGGGGCGTAAAAGCGCTTCCCATACGGAGGAACCGATGTGTTCCTCCGTATGGGTGGGGCGGCAGATAGGCCGCCCCCTTGCGATACAGCCTAGAACTCGTACACGTCAAAGTCTTTGCACAGGTGAACCGGGCCGTCGTAGGTGTCTTGTGCTTGGGCGACCAACGGCTCTGGGTCGGTGTTCCACACCTGATAGTGGATCAAGTACAAAGACTTCGCCCCCACTTGCGTGGCGACTTCCCCCGCTTGGCGGGCGGTGCTGTGGCCGGGCGGAGGGCCTGCTGCCTCATGGATCAGCAGGTCTGGGCTGTTGGCCGCCAACTGATAAAGCGTTTCGGTCGGTTCTGTGTCACAGCTATAGGCCAATACCCGCCCATTGAGCTTGTTGAGGATGCGTAAGCCAATGGTCGGGACAAAGTGCTTGACCGACCAAGACTGGATCAAAAATTCGTCGTTGTCTAAAATCATGGCGCTGTCTCGCTCGCTGACGCGGTTGAAGTACACGGGGAAGAAGTTCGGCCACTCGTCCCAGCTAAACGCCTTGAGCATTTCTTCCATGCGGTTTAGGCAGTGATGCAGCCCGTAAAAGCGCAGCGGCGCACGGCGGCCTAACAACCACATGTGCATGAGCATGTTCGGCACACCAGACACATGGTCTGGGTGAAAGTGCGTCAAGATGATGTCTTGCAGCTTTTCGTCATCAACGCCTAAGTTTTTGATCTTGCCGAGCGGGTTTGACCCGGCATCAATCAAGATCGGGTTGCTGCGCTCGCCAATCAAGAGTATGTGCGTGTTGTCATGTTCCGCGTCACTGACAGCGGCGGCTGACCCAAGAATTACGATGCGTGCCATGATGACCCTTAACTAACAGTGAAATCGCGTGAATTGGGATAATGCCCTTATTATAATGTTGAAATGATTTCTAGGGGCAACCAACCGCTAGAATTATCAGGGCAATCGCATTCTAAATATCAAGGTATTATTGAACAATGCCCCTACAGGCGTATTCACAATTCCGTAGGGGCGCAATATATTGCGCCCCTACCCTAAAATCGCACATTTTTGGAGAACGCGATTGCCCTGTTAGAATTATGTTTCTCGTCTGGATGTTATGAATTTCTGTTGCGGGGGGTACCCCACAAGTGGGCAAAAAATCACAGTTTATTACAGGGGCGTTAACCCCATCTACCCCCACACCACAAGTGCGTGTAATATATCAATGAAGATTAAGCCTAAGGCAAAACGGTATGATTTCTCACCTTGTCACTCCAGCCCAATTACTTTTGGTACATCAACCCGACCACGGCCTTAGTGTGGCATCACGGTTACAGTTAGAACTCGAATTTCCCCCAGCCTTGCGTGTGGTAGACCTAGCAGCCCTCTTACGATGCCGCAACGTGCTAGATGTAGATGTCCGCCCAGATGTCATCGTGCTGGTAGCGCCTGCGGTAAGCCGTGAAACCTTACAAGCCGTTACCGTAATTTTGTTGAACAGCTTCATCGGTGTGCCGATCTATTATTATTTTTCCGCCCCAGAGGTCTTGGAATCTGGCGCACCCTTACTTGTGTTCCCGGCATTGTCGCTCGAACATCTGATTCATCAAGTGCGGATGGAACTTTCGCTCCATGCCGAGCGTCAACGGTCGAGGAACTTTGGGATGCTCTGTAACACCCACCACGAACTGACCCAAATCTATACTAACGAAAGCGACCCAGAGCGCCACATTGACCTAGCGCTGACGACGCTGTGGCGCACCGTCCCCTACGATAGTGTCAACCTCAGCGTGCAGCAAGAGGGCAAGTGGCAGGTGCTATACCACAGTGGCTACGCCCCTAGCGCTGTCCAGCGCATCCTTAACAGCGACCTTAGTGTACTGCCCACCTACCAAACCATCCAGCAAAACCAGCAGACGCTCTACATCCCAGATGTCACTGAAACCCCGTTGTGGCAGTCTTGGGACGAGCTAGGCACGCGCAGTTGGGTGGGTGTGCCGATTTTGGGTGACGGGCGCGTGATCGGCATCCTCAATATTGAAAGCCGCACCCCCTACCACTATAGCCCACAACACCTACAACTGTTAGAAGTCTTTGCTCAACAGTTAACGCTGGTGATTAAAAATACTCAACTCAACACGTCCATCCGCAAAACGACGTTTGATTTAGAAACGCTGAAGCATCAAATGGCTTTTTTATTCACCCCACTCACGCTTGGCGGTGATTTAGAGGCCTTATGCCAACAGGTTGCCCAAACGGTCATCACGACCTTTAACCATGCCGATTGTGGCGTGATGTTGCTAGATGCGCCTAACGCCCAGTTGCAGCGCTACGCACGCGCCGGGGACTATGAAGTCCACGCCAGCGGTGCGATTAACCTCCACGGAGAGGGGCTGGTGGCACAAGCCTCCCGTACAGGCAAAGTCGTCTACGCGCCAGATGTCACCCTTGTGCAGAACTATGTTGCCAATGAGCCACGCACTCAGTCTGAGTTAGTGATCCCGCTACGGACAGCGAAAAATCAGGTGATTGGGGTGTTAGACCTGCAAAGCCCGACACTGGATGCCTTTAGCCCGATGGATCAGCGGGCGTTAATGGCCTTTGCCGAGCATGTGTCGTTTGCCATTCACAACCATCAACTGTATAGCGACTTAGCACGCCAAGCCGAAACGCTAGAGCGGCGCGTGATTGAGCGTACCGCCCAACTGCACGCCACCACCCGCCGCGTAGAGGCGTTGCTGAACTACGCTGGCGATGTCATCCTCTTGATTGATAGCACGGGTGAGGTCTTGCAGGCCAACCGTGCGTTTTATACCTTGATGGCAGAAGCCCCCATAAACCTACACGGCTTGACCTTGCAAAGCCTCTTAAACCCAAGCGCACAGTCGGCCTTGCCGCAATTATTGAGCAAGGCCAAAAGCTCTTACCAAAACGAAGTGCTAGAAACGCAATTGATCCTGCCACATCGCGGCAACATCCCGCTACATGCAGAGGTCGCCGTGCGGGTAATTGGTCGCTCGATGGCAAGTACCGATGTGCCAGACTATGTGGTGAGCATCCGCGACATCAGCAAGCATAAAACTGCCGAACTGTCGCTGATGCAGGCGCTAGATTCCCAACGCGAGCTAAACGAACTCAAAACGCGCTTTATCCTTACCGTGTCTCATGAGTTCCGCACCCCCTTAACGGTGATCTTGACCAGCAGCGGCCTGCTGCGCGAATATGGGGCAACAATGGCCGCCGAGCAGCAGCAGCGCTACTTCAACCGTATTGAGGAACAAGTGCGCCACATGGAACAAATGCTGAATGATGTCTTGTTGATTGGCCGCGCCGACAGTGGTCAAGTGGTTTTTGAACCTACCCAGTTACAATTGGGGGATTTGGTCGCTTCTATCATTCATCACCATAATGACATCCAACAGACCCACGAAATCCACTTGATCCGCCCAGAGGAGGAACCAACGCTCTTGGCTGACCCCCAGTTGATCTCTCAGATGGTCAACAATTTGTTAAATAATGCGATAAAATATTCGCCGCAGGCTAACCGCGTGGATGTAGAAGTGGGCTACACGCAAAGTAACGCATGGTTGAAGGTGCGCGATTATGGCATTGGGGTGGCTGACGCTGACCGCCCGCATCTGTTTCAACCGTTTTATCGCGGGGCAAACACCACCACTATCTCTGGAACGGGGTTAGGCTTAAGCATTGTGGCCTTTGCCGCGCAAAGACATGGTGGAACAATTGATTTACAAAGTACATTACAGGTTGGCACAACAATCACCGTCTCTCTGCCATTTGGGGGGGCAAACTAACGGATCATAATTTTCTAAGAAAGACCTTGCCGATGAAGATAACCCCACAGGTATGAATGGCTTTGAAACCGTGCGCGATGACTACCCGACCTATCAAACAGCCCGCTTCGGCTTGGCCGAACTGGGGGGGTGACGTTGACGCCGCCGCTCTCTGACCGCCTGCGCGCCCGCACCGAGCGGCTGACCCGTGCCATTGGGGAAGGGTTGGCACGCGCACACATCCACCCGGATGCACTGTCTTTGCTCGGGATCGGCTTCACAGGTGCCGCCGCGTGGTGCATCGTCAATGGCGCCTTTCTGTGGGCTGCGTTCTGGACGACACTGGGCGGCCTGTGCGATGTCGCCGACGGCGCCACCGCCCGCGCACTGGGTTCCCCGCGCCCGTTTGGGGCATTGCTAGATTCTACCCTAGACCGCTATGCTGACGGTTTTCTTTTCGGCGCTTTAAGCTATTATTTCGCACAGCGTGACCAGTTCGGCGCGATGCTTTTGGCGTTGACAGCCTTGACCGGAAGCTATGCTGTGAGTTACATTCGCGCCCGTGCTGCTTCTGCTGATATTGCCGTCAGCGTGAAGATTGGCGCTTTTTCACGGCTAGAGCGGATGGTGGTGCTGATCGTCGCATTCGGATTCCCGATGTTGATGGTTCCAGCATTGGCGTTGCTGGCTGCGGGAACTCATTTTACTGCCATTCAGCGGCTGGCCTATGTTCGCAGGCACACAGAGGAAAAATAAACGATGTTGGCGCTTTACATTACAATCGCAGTGATCGGCTTAGTGTTAGCAATTTTGCCAGAAGCCATTGGGCGTGCGCCCCAGTTGGCCGGGGTGAAGGCGCGCTTGGGCAAGCGCGCTGACTTGATCTTGAATATTGTCGGGACGGTAGGCGCAGTGGCGCTCTTGTTGGGCGGGGTGTTGGCGTTTTCTGCGTGGCGGAATGTCGAAGCAGATTTTTCGCAGGGGATTCAGTTTGACGAACGCGAAAGCCTCGAAATTTTTGCCGCCTATCGGGTACGTTACTACGGCATCATCATCGTGGTAGCGATGCTCGTTGCGGCATCCGTTGGCGCACGTTTGGCGCGGGTAGATGGGCGTGAACCCGACCACATTTGGGGCGCGCTCACTTGGGCGATCATCCCCGGCATTTTGTTGGCGCGGCTGTGGTTTATCACCTTCCCGCCGATCACCGGCCAATTTGACACCGCCTATTATTACAGCAACTTCTTTAACTGGGAAACCGGCGGCATTGCCATCTGGAGCGGCGGATTAAGCATCTTCGGCGCGTTGTTGGGTGGCGTGTTGGGGGCATGGGTCTACTTTTGGCGTAACGGCCTTGCCATCCCCGCGTGGCTGGATATTGCCGCTGTGGGGTTGCCGTTGGCGCAGGCGATTGGCCGCTTTGCCAATTACGTCAACCAAGAACTGTACGGAGACATCACCACGCTGCCGTGGGGCATCGCCATTGATGAGGTGAGCAAGCGCGTCTTCCCCTATCAAAGTACGGTAGACTACCCGATTGGGACGCTGTTCCACCCGCTGTTTTTGTACGAAGCGCTGTGGAGCCTGTTGGCATTCGTCATCTTGTTGAGCTTGTTCCTCCGCCGCCGTCATAAGCTGGTGCCGGGCGAACTGTTCTTGATTTACCTCATGCAATACAGCGTGATCCGCTTCTTGCTGGAGTTCCTGCGGCTAGAAATCACAGTGGTCGGTGGGCTGAACTTCGGGCAGGTGGTGTGCGGGGTGATCTTCGTAGTTGCTGGACTTACGTTGTTCCTGCGGCGGCGTGGGAGCGCTGCCCCGCGCAAGGAACTTAAAGACCGACCCTTGCCGAAGCCCGCGCCA
>JBMOFU010000189.1:0-7962 GCA_049318725.1 Phototrophicaceae bacterium
TCAGGGTTAGGATAAGGGTTTTTGTAGTCGGCGTGAGTACGCATCTCTCTAAGCGTTCTAAGATTCGTCGCTATACGCTTATGTTCTTTATCGGTAGCACCATCAAAAAACCGCATGACATTGCCGTGATCTTCTCCAGTACTTTTAGCGACAAATTTAGGGTCTTGTTCGGCCACACTAAAAGCAACATGATATGCGGAATAATAAGCCCTGCTGATGACAGACCGATAAGTTGCCTCTGCCAAACTACTTGGCGGCGAGCTATACCAGTTTTCAGCTAGAGTGAGAAACTGTTCCCAATCAAAAGTCATTAGAATTTAAGCTAAAGTTTACAAGCTCGGCCATTGCGCTGTCTTGGTTAAATAGCCAGTTATCTTGAAATTGATGCAGCCGCTTAAAGGCTTCATCTATACCCAAATGGGGTTTACCTACATAACAGACGAGATGAATATAGTTCATAATCTCTGGGTCAGTGTATAACCGTAACGACAGCTGCACATCCTGACCAAAGGTAGCCTTGATATGGGTATAAGCCGTATTCAAATAGGCAATCAGTTCTGGATGCTGGGCGATAAACGACTCCACATCGGCGGGTAAATCTTCCTGCCGAATAAATGTCAAAGACAGGGTTTGGCTAGGTGTCTCGCTCATTTTAACCGCCTTGTACTAATTCCATCATATCATGCCAAAATAAGCAGGCTTGTGCAATAGGCAGGGCAAGCGCCAGAAATGGTTAAACTTATGTAAAAACAGCACATTTAATTGCTCAATGATGAATATTGTGCGATAATTAGCCTGTTAAACAGAACATTCTTTCACCATTCTATCAAACAGGAGGCTATGATGGCTGAATTTTCTGTCGCTTGGGTTGAAATCCCCGTAACGGATTTGGATCGTGCCAAGACGTTCTATGAAGCGCTTTTGGAAGGCGAATGCACCCCAATGCCGAATGTAGGTGGGCGCGAATCGCTGTATCTGCCGTGGATTGAAGGGCGTGTGGGTGGGTCTTTGTTGAAGGTAGCCGGCTTTAATCCCACCCCAGACGGCCCGGTGATTTACTTCAATGTGGGTGAAAAAGAGGATGAAACGCTGGAAATTGCCCTGAACCGCGCTATCGCGGCAGGCGGAACACTGACAATGCCTAAACTGGCTTTGGGTGGGGAAAACGGCCATATCGCCGTGTTTACGGACACCGAAGGCAACACCATCGGGTTGTGGTCGAAGCACTAACTTATATCGGGCAAGGGCGCAACAGGTTGCGCCCCCACGACATGCAAAACTAACGGCGGCGGCGCTGCGGCGGATTTTCCACTGGGATTGGGATGCGGACGGGTTCACGCGGCGGTTGGGGTTGAAGAAGACGATCCAGTTCGTCTAGGAACTCGCGCACCCGGTCAGAGACTTCTTCTAAGATGCCCCGCTTTTTTTGCTTCGCCATGAGTCATAACCCTTCTGTGAGTGAGTTATATTCAAACGCAAAACCCCCTTGCAACAACGCAAAGGGGTTCATGAAAAGTGGACCTAAGGGGACTCGAACCCATGACCTCTTCAATGCCATTGAAGCGCTCTCCCAGCTGAGCTATAGGCCCTCATGTATTCAGTTATGAGACAAATTGTAGTCTCGGTATGCGTTGGCTGTCAAGGTTAAGAATACTCGAAATCAGGGGGAATGTACAGGCTAAAAGCAGGGATAAGTAAAGGCAGGGATGAGTAATGCGTAAGGGCAGTGACAAGCGTTTTTACTCATCACTGCTTTCCTGCTTTTACTCATCACTTTTTTTCACTGCTTTTCCTGTTTTTGACTGTTTTTATAAAATCTGTGCCAAGAACTCGCGGGTGCGTGGATGCTGTGCGCGCCCAAAGAAGTAATCCGGCGGGCCTTCTTCGACAATCCGCCCGGCGTCCATGAAGATCACCCTGTCCCCCACTTCGCGGGCAAAGCCCATCTCGTGCGTGACGACCATCATCGTCATGCCGCTGGTGGCGAGTTCCTTCATCACGTTCAGCACTTCGTTGACCATTTCTGGGTCAAGCGCGGAAGTTGGCTCATCAAACAACATGATTTTGGGTTCCATTGCCAACGCACGGGCAATCGCTACCCGCTGTTGCTGGCCGCCACTCAATTGACCGGGGTATTTGTTGGCTTGTTCGGGGATGCCGACCCGCTGGAGCAATTGCATGGCCTTGTCTTCGGCTTTTTCCCGCGACCACTGGCGCACCCGCATGGGCGCAAGCGTAATGTTTTGGAGGATGGTCAAATGCGGGAATAGGTTAAACTGTTGGAACACCATCCCGACTTCGCGCCGGATTTCAGAGATGTTGCGGATGTCGTTGCCCATCGTGATGCCGTCTACGACAATATCGCCCGCTTGATGTTCCTCAAGACGGTTAATGCAGCGGATCAAGGTAGATTTCCCCGACCCCGAAGGGCCAATAATCACGACCACTTCTTGCGGCATCACCTGTAAGTTGATGTCGCGCAAAACGTGAAAATCGCCGTACCACTTGTTCATATTCTTTAGCGTGATGATCGCTTCATCGCTACCCACTTTGGGCTTTTCGGTCATTGTGAGGCAGTCCTCTAAATGTTAACTCGCGGCAGAAGTTGTTTACCGGATTATAACATGTCAAGTGCCGCGCCGCACCAAAATCCTTAGGCTTGTGGCCGGAATTTTTAGGTATTTCTGGCTAACGTCTATCCATCTCTTTTGGCGAAAGCAAGCGTGAGATGAGCCTTTTTTGTCGTGGGGCAATCCTTTAGGGGCGTTAACTGTCTTTTGTAGGGCTTTGATGGCTATTGGAGCCGTGTGGGAACAGCCCAAAATGCTGGCGCACTTCTGCCATAATCTGCTCGTCGGTCAGTTTGTCAGCGGTTTTCAGGGTGACGTGCTGGTCACGTTGCCCGTCCGTCTCGATGCGGGTTTGAAGCTCAACCTTGGCCTCGCCCGGCCCGATAATCAACACATGGGTGGCGTTACCCACCACTGCAATCACATCATCATAAAAACGGTTCAGTTCGTTACCAAAACGCCGATCACGCCCATCTTCAGTGGTGTCGTTATGGTCGTTGTCCCCGCTGGCATGAGAAGCGCCAGAATAGCGAATATGCTTTTCCATCCCAGATTCAATTTCCTGTAAGGTCATCGTGTCTGTTGGCTCAACCGCAAATACAATGACGGCCTTACGATGGTCAATCCATAAACCCACTTCTTTTTTTATCATCACACCCACCGTTCTTTCTATATGGCATCTATGTTTTACTCTAATTGCCAGCCTTAAAGACGGACGACACAGGTGTCGTCCCTACAAAACCGTTAACGTTCTGTAGGGACAAGGCCTGCCTTGTCCGCAAAACTACGTATATGCACTCACAATCGCGCAGATTAGGATTGTTTGACGCGCTCATCAATGCTTTTACGCAGGTCGGCAAACTCGCCTTCAAGACGCTTCATCAACTGTTCGGCGCTTTCACGCCCGCTATGTAAGCCTTCTTCAACGTTATGGGCAATATTGCGGCGGGTTCTTTTGCCAGAGGCCGGGGCCACTAACAAGACCAGCGTGCCAATGCCCAAGCCAACGATCAAAGACAAGACCATCAAACCAGCGGTTTCAACAGTGGTGTGGGTGTCTTCATCATGGTTAAAGTAATTGCGGTCGTGATTCATGTGTCGGTTTCCTTATAGTAGCGATTAGAGGGGTAGCGATCAGAGAGGTGCCTGCGGGAAGGATTTAGCCCTTCCCGCAGCGTTAAAGCAGGCAAAACTACGGGGCAAGCGCGCCACGACCCGTAAAGAGGCGAATCAGGCCAAGCAAGACTACCGCGCCAACGAATGCAACAAACACACTCCATACGTTGAAGCCGGTTACACCCACTGACCCAAATTGATTAAACAGAAATCCGCCGACAAACGCGCCGAGGATGCCGACTACAATATCCATCAATAGCCCTTGTTGACGGTTGGTACGCATCACCATACTTGCCAACCAACCAGACACTGCGCCAACAATTAACCAAGCCAACCAGCTCATTTGTATTGCACTCATAATGGGTATCTCCAATGGATTCATACTTTATCACTACCTTTCAGTATAGGGGTTGCCGCCTCGCCAAACATCCGCCACGGGGGGGTTATGCAGTCATTCTTTAGGATGATCTTGTCTCAGAACAGGGGATAGCTATATTAATAGGGAACTTAGTCAATCATGAAATCGGCAAAACTAGAACTCGGTAACTCACAGGTTAGCGCATTGATCGTCATGCCCACGCAAGCGAAGCACACTGGGCGTTAATGCGTAGGGGCGCAAACTATTGCGCCCCACAGGGTCGTGGTCTCTAGGGGCGTCCGCATGGGGGGTAACCACTTGGGGGCTGCATAGGCATTTAGAAACTAATCCGCGCCGAGTTTGTCCCCAATCAGTGGCAATTGAGGCATGAATAAGCGCTTTTTGTCGTCGCTGGTAATCCCCTCAACAACACGCTTTTCGGCTAACACTTTATTTTCGGGGTTGATGTCGCACAAGATAAAGTGGCGGCCATGCTGACGGCATACTACACCCACAGTGCCAGCCCCACCAAAGGGGTCTAAAACCACCCCATCGGGCGGGCAAGCCGCCAAGATGATCGGTTCAATGAGTTCTGACGGGAACACTGCACAATGCGCCCCCGTAAATGGGCTACCATTCACGCGCCAAACGGTTTGGATATTTGCACCCGTTTCTGTGAGCATCTCGCTACGGTTGTAGTGGTACTTTTGCTTTTTAGAGAACATGAAAATATATTCATGGGCATGAGTCGGGCGGTCTTTAACGCTCTCGCTTGTGGCTGGACGATGCCAAATGATGTCACTTCGCAAAAGCCACCCATCACTTTGTAAGGCAAAGGCCACACGCCACGGCATCCCAATCAGACTTTTCATGGGCAACCCCATCCCGTATAGGGTTTTATTCCGTTCAGCGCGGCCTGTGGTTGGGATGCCGTTCATGTGTTTACGGCTATATCGAGAGTTCTTCCCCTGAGAACCGCCTTCACGGTGCTGACTGGTTGCACCAACATAACTATCGCCAAGATTAAGCCAGAAGGTACCGTCATTTCTTAGCACTCGGCGGCCTTCTCGAAATATATTCACCAATGCGGCGATATACGCATCTGGGTGGAGTTCCAGACCAATTTGCCCGTCAACCCCGTAATCGCGTTGCCCGAAATAAGGTGGCGAGGTCACAATGGCCTGAACGCTGTTATCAGGAAGGGTTTTGAGGAAGCTAAGGGCATCCCCCAAATGGATGGTATCGAGTAGGGATTGTGGCATTGACATGAATAGATAAACCCAAGACGCACTAGGACATATAAGCGTTATTGTAGCATCGTTTTCAGTCTTGGATGATTTTTTCCATAAAGGGTTGCACAAATTTATGATCTACAATGCCCCTAAGCGGATAACGTTGAACCAAACTAAATAGCTCACGCACCGTGGAATAAGGCATATAGCGGGCGCGCAGGTCATAAAATATTTTTTGATTGGCTTCACGCACCACCTTGCTACGAAGTGCGTTAGGGGCAACAATCAAAAATTCTGCTTGCAATGCAGGGAATGCTTCACGAAGTTTCTTCATCCGTGTGAGGCCAGAGGTAACCCCGGTAGAATGTTCAATTTCAATGATGGCTGGAATGCGATCTAGGTCTTGGGTAAACCAGATACAATCAATCAGAGCGGCGGCTTCTTTGATTTCTTGCTTATAAAACAATTGGATCGCCTGCAAGGAGTCAATCACGCCCTCTAAATCGGCTAGGGTTTTGTCCTTCACCCGAATGGCACGGTCATTACGTGCTACCCATGTACGAAAGTTCAGCGCATGACCGATTTGCACCAACGCAACTTGAATTTGGGCGTGCATGGTGCGCGTTTCTATAGATTCAAACTGCTCAGTGGTATCTACCCCAGAAACATCTACACTACCAAAATCAATGCCTAGTTCGACCTCAGTGATCGTCTGCTTAAACGCTTTATAGGCGATTTCCCCAAGTGGGTGGGTATCGTCTGGACACCACATCAGGTGTTTTAGATTAGCAACGATTTCACCCGAATAGACCTCAATCCGTTGGGGATAGCAGATAAAGAAATTGGGCGTATGCGCTAACAGGGTTTCCAGCGCGGAGCGGGTATTGCCGCCCGCGCTGAAAATCCGATCTACATGAATGGGGTAATTTGGGTAAGCAGAGCAGGTTGCCGCAATTTTGGCAATCTGTTGTCTGGTAATATTCCCATGACGGGTTATAGCGCCATTTTCATCCAGATTCACAAACCGCACGGGGCCTTCAGGCTGTTCAATTGCCTCAATCCGCAACTGAGAACGCCCACTCACATACGGCAAAATCCTACCCGTTAAGGGTAGGATTGCTTGTATGATTTCACGGCCTATGATGAATTTCATCAGGCACCTTTAATAGCGCGTTTGCGTGTTCGGCCTAGCAAAGATCATGCGCCCAGCGTCACGTTCAATCAGCTTGGTGACTTCTACGTTGATCGTCCGATCCATGTGGCGCATCCCGCCTTCAATGACGACCATCGTCCCATCTTCAAGGTAGCCGACGCCCTGCCCTTCTTCGCGCCCCTCTTGAATCACATGGATGGCGAAGGTTTCGCCGGGGATGTAAATGCTGCGGACGGCCTTTGCCAGCGCGTTGATGTTCAAGACGCTCACGCCTTGCGCTTCGGCCACCTGATTTAGGTTGAAGTCGTTGGTGACTACCACTGCGTCACGTTCAATGGCAAGGGCAATGAGCTTATCGTCTACTTGCGGGATGTTTGGCACATCTTCGTCAATGATGTCTAAGTTGATGGTCGGGTCGCGCTGGAGTTCGTTCAGCTTCGCCAGCCCGCGCCGCCCACGATTGCGGCGCAGCGCGTCGGCGGAATCTGCTACTTGGTGCAGTTCAGACAGCACAAAGCGCGGTACGACCAAGCGCCCGCCTAAAAAGCCCGTCTGGGCAATGTCTACAATCCGTCCGTCAATCAAGACGCTGGTATCTAACAGCAGTTCACGCCCGCCTAGCAAGGTGTTCGGTCGGTTGCGGTTCAGCACATAATCTAAGATTTCCCGCGTGCGATAGCCAAAAATCGAAAGCCCCAAGTAGCCAAACACCAGCGTGAGGATGCCCGGCGCGACAGAGCCAATCGGATCATTCAGCAATGACAGCGGGTACGCCACCAACAACGCCAATACCAACCCGACCACCAACCCCACTGCCGAGATTAAAAACACTTCCACCGAAACGCCGTTCAACGTGCGGCGGACAAATTCCACAGGGCGGATGGTCAAATAGGGCGTGATAATCAGCCCAACCAAAATCCCGACGAGCGCGAAGATAAAGCCGACGATATCTGGGGGGAAGCTGAATAAGTTTGCATTGCTCACCCCGATCTGTGCGCCGACAATCATGAAGAAGAACATCCCGAAAATGCGCGATAAAAATTCACCAGACATGATAAATGATAAACCTCTTGGGTATCGTAGAATGATTCAGGTATTATAAGACGTATAGACCGCGAATGAAAGATGGCTTGTCATGGCAAATCCCCCTGTAATCATCATTGGTGGCGGCTTAAGCGGGTTAGGCGCGGCTTTGGCGCTGGAACAACGCGGCATCCCCTATACGCTGATTGAAGTCAAAGATCGCTTAGGCGGCAGCCTATATACGAAATATGAGGATGGCTTTGTCTTGGATTCGCCCTCCACGTTTGTGATCCATCAAACCGAGTATCACTTACCCATCATGGCACAACTCGGCTTGACAGACAGAATCCAAGCGCTGATGCCCTTGCGTGACCCCGCCTCAACGGTGGCATTTCTCAAGGGCGGGATGGCGCTTCTGGTAGAGACGATCCGCCAGCGCTTAACAGCCGATATCATGCTCAAGATGGCCGTGACAGGCATTGGCCTCAACGACGATCAAAGTTATTCGGT
>JBMOFU010000190.1:0-7960 GCA_049318725.1 Phototrophicaceae bacterium
CTTCAACTTCAATCGCCCCAGAAACACGGGATAACCTGCGTTCGATCTATGACAAACGCTTTGGGAAGCGCGTTGACCCTACCCGCAATCAAATGTGGGAGGTGTTATGTCAACACTGGATGCAGCGTTACGTCCGCCCCACAGACACCGTGTTGGATTTAGCCGCCGGGCGCTGTGAATTCATCAACAACATTCATTGCGGGCGCAAGATTGCTGTTGACCTCAACGAAGATACGCCGAAGTATGCTAATGCCGATGTCGAGTTTATCTTGGCGCGCAGCGATGACATGGCACAAGTTCCTGAAAACTCCATTGATGTGGTCTTTGTCAGCAACTTCTTTGAACATTTGCCTAACAAACGCGCTTTTATGGACACGCTGGTAGAGATCAAGCGCGTCCTCAAGCCGGGCGGCAAACTACTGGTTTTGCAGCCCAATATCGGCGTGCTGCATGGCGCCTACTGGGATTTTATAGACCATCACTTGCCGCTAACAGACCGCACATTGGTTGAAGCTGTTGAACTGTTAGAAATGCACGTTGAAGAAATCAAGGCGCGCTTTTTGCCCTACACGACCAAAAGCCGCCTGCCGCGCTGGAACTGGATCATTCGCCTGTATTTGCTACTGCCCCCTGCCCAATTCATCTTTGGCAAGCAGGCATGGCTGGTCGCCAGAAAGTAACTCAGATGTCTGCTGCCTTACGGCGTTTTGTGGGATGGGTGCAAAGCCCCATCAAGTTGTTTTGCGCGCTGGTCGCCTTACTGCCCCTCATTTATTTGATCTACTATATGGCTCAGTATGGCAACCGCTTCCCAATGGATGAAGACACCATCCGCCTACAAGTTCCCATTGTCTTGAGCATTAAAACTGACCAATTTACCCTAAGTGATCTGCTACGGCCATTTAATGGGCATCGCCACCTGTTCAGCTTGCTCACCTCTAGCGCATTGCTCTACATCAATCAGTGGGACTTACGCGCAGAGTTAGCCCTGATGCTGTGTATGGGAGTTATCAATGTTGGCCTGTTGATGAGCTTATGGGTACGCCATAGCCCCAAAATCAGCCACTGGCTACTCATCCCTGCTTCAGTGCTGATGTTATCTACTCAGCTAGGTTTGATTTGGCTTTCGATCACCTATACCAGTTGGCACTTTGGTTTATTGTTTACCTTGCTTGCCCTGACGGTATTAGACCGAGGGAGGGCAAGTTGGGCGAGGCTGCTGGTGAGTGCGGGCTTATGTTGGGCGGCGCTGTACTCGCTAGGGAACGGCGCAACCAGTTGGGTGATGGTTGGGGTGTATATGTTACTGACACCCGCTTACCGGCGTTTGCCCAAATTAGGCGTGATGATTGCCATCGGTGCGCTGAGTGTGGCGCTTTATAGCTGGGGGATCAACGACGACCGAACCACAACCAGCTTTACCCAGATGCTTTCTCCGCCAATCTGGACGGTGATTCAATCCAGCCTGACCTTTTTGGGGAGTCCGATTGGGCTACATCAGGCCGTTTTAAGCGCATGGATCGGCGGTATTGGGATAATAGTCTTTGTGCTGAATGGCCTATCCCTCTGGTTTTCTGGCATACAACAAGCCAGCCGCCCATGGATTGCACTAGGCGTTAGCTTTATTTCGCTTAGTGGATTGATTGCCATTGCCCGCTATCAATATGGCTATGGCCTGATTCTGCATGAGCGTTTTAGCCACCCCACCAGCGCATTTTGGGTCACTATCATTGCGCTGAGTGTGTTGGTGGTTCACCACCAAGAAACGATCAAGCGCCGTTGGTCAGGCGCGCTTGTCACACTCAACTTGCTACTGCTGGTGAGCATTGCAGGCTTGTATATCCCCACTGCCTACCAACGCACCCAATCCTTTGATAACCTCAGCCACCCTATCGCCCGCCAAACGTTGTTCATGGCCTGTTTTGCTGGCTATCCGCTCCGTGCAACCGATAGCTGTACAGATTATGACGGCAACCCTATACCAGACTACCGCAGTGAACCCCGCGATCAAATGGCCGCCTTCAACATTGCTGGCTATCAGAATTTGCCGCGCCGCAACCTGCTAGAGGGGCGCTATCAGCCTGAAGACGCCGTTATCATCACCTCTGATGACGCATGGTTTAGTGTCCATGTGCGTGACCGCCTGTTACATGGCATCCCTGCCGAAGCAATCTATCACTGGGTTCCAATACCCGATGAGGAATCCTTACTCGTCATGGAAAAACTGTCCCATCCGCCACAAATTATCAACTCCTTGCCAGCCCCACAGCCCTCTACCCTGTGGATACTCCAGCGGTCATTCCTTGCAGCACTCCCTACGATTCCCGCTGACGGTTACGCAATCGCCAGCCAAGCAACGCTTGACTATGAGATGACCTTAAGCCAGTGGGTGCGCCTGCCTGTTTTTGACAAAACCCCCATCACCTACGGGGAACAACTCACCGCTGTACATTGGCACATCCCCCATGACTTAACCGTGCAAGCCTGTGCCACTATTCCATTAGAAACCTACTGGGTTGCAGAGCGCCCGCTAACAGACGATTTTAGCCTCACATTCACGGCTGCCTCACAAGATGGCAATGGGATTGCCCAATCAGACGGCATCACAAGCGTTCCTTCTAGCCAGTGGGCGGCAAACGCACCCTATTTTGACCGCCGTGAGGTGGAAATCCCATGCGGAACGCCAGCGGGGAGCTATAATCTGCTGTTAGGGGTCTACGACGCCACCTCGCTGATCCCCCTAGCAGCCACCCATCCAGACGGAAGCCCCCTTGGGGATATTGTCTACTTGACCACGTTGCAGGTCATAGACTAACTATTCCTCGCCAGATTCAGTGCCAATTTCTGCCAAGCGCGCCCCCACCAAGCGGATGAAGTCTGCGGTGGGGACACGGATTTGCGTCCCTTTTTCGCCAGCGCTCATCATCAGGTATGCAAGTTCACTGGCAGGGGCATCTAAAAAGACCCGCCAGCCCTTATGGGTCAATGCCAACGGGGAAATTCCCCCCACCTGCAACCCAGTCAGCGCTTCGGCGTCCTTATGCGCGGCCAACTGGACTTTCTTCTCTCCGGCAGCCACCGCCAGCTTTTTCAGGTCAAGGTGACGCTCAGAGGCCAACATCGCCAAGATGGGCTTTTCGCCAGCCTTCGCGCTTTGGATCACCAGCGTTTTGTACAACAAGTGCGCGGGAACCCCCAACACCTCAGCCACTTCTACCGCGTCACGGATCGTGTTGGGGTATTGGAGTGCCTCATAGGGGATGTTGTGCTGTTCCAACAGGCGCATACTGTTGAGTTTCTTCGGTTTTGTCGTCATCGCTACGCCTCATTCGTTATTTGTACTGCCGCAGGGCAACCCGCCCAATATATTCTGGGAAGAAGATATTTGCAAAGATCGTCAAACGGTCAAAAAAACGTAAGGCCACCCAACGCCGACGGCCATTGATGGCCTTGACAATCCCTTCAGCCACTTGCTCTGGCTTCATGCGCGGGATACCGTCCCCCGTGCGTGCACCGCCAAGCCGATTCTGGTTAAAGCTGGTGTCGGTGCGCCCAACAATCATTTCTATCACGCCGATTTTGTCGGCCTCAAGCTCTAAGCGTAACGCCCGCCCAATGCTAGTCACAAACGCTTTGCTGGCGGCATAGTAAGCCGCGTAGGGGACGGTCATGTTATAGGTCACAGAAAGTAGCAAGACAATTTGCCCACCCCCGCTGATCTTCATGGCAGGCACTGCAGCGCGGATGCTGTGCAACACCCCATAGATGTTGGTCTGCATCAGCAACTCTACGTCTTCCCACTTGGCTTCTGTAACCCCCCCACGATGCCCTACCCCGGCATTTGCCACCAACACATCAAGCCGCCCAAAGCGTGCCACCGCTTGTTCTACTGCCGCCTGCATCGCCACAGGGTCGCGCACATCGGCGGCCAATGGCACAAATTCGCCGTGTGGTGTCGGTAAAGCGTTGGCTTCAGCCACTAACCCATCAAGGCTGGCTAAATCCCTTGCAGTGCCGATCACATGATCGCCACGCTTCAGGAACGCCAAACTGGTGGCATAGCCTATCCCGCTAGATGTTCCCGTAATTAAAACCACACGCGGCGAATTCATACGGCATTGCCCCTTTCAGTGAGCTAGAATGTGTGGTGCAATTAAACTGTACTCAAGCCTATCGTACAAGTCTATCTGCAAGAAGAATTTTCCCCTATGATGGCACCTTTTCGCAATTGGTTTTCACGCTTGTTGCAATTCCTGCGCCCTAGTTCAGAGGCGGTGGTGCAGGGGGCGCCGTTTGTCGTCGCGGCATTCGGCCTTGTTTACTCGGCCTACCTGCTCTACGCGCGAACGTGGGCAGCCCTTGCGATATTTTTGCCCGGATTGTTATTGCTCGGCGGCTTGATGCTGTTTGCTCCAATGCGCCAACGGCTGATTGGCGAAGAAATACGCCTGCGCCATCTGCTGCACCTGATTATCTTTTGGGTTGCCGGGGCGGTCTTTGTGCGGCTTTTTATGCTATTGCTCGTGACTCCATCTACGGGCAAAGAGAGCCAATTCTTCTACGTCTTGTTCATTGGCGTATTGGGCGTGTTGTGGATGCTGATTCGCTCTGGCTTGATCCTAACATGGCCGCGCGCCTATCAATGGTTCAGCACCCAAATCCCCATTTGGGAGCAAGTTTTGTTAGCACTCAACGAAAGCATCACCCTAGCGCTGACTAGCTATGTGTGGGCAGATGTATTGGTACGGTTCTTCCAGCCGAATGTATTTAGCACCCGCATTAATTACATCAACGCCATCGGCGTAGCAATTGTCATCCTACTGTACTACACGATTGTCCAACTGATGTGGGGCAAGCGTTTTAACGACTGGCTCAGTCGTGAGGGCGTATGGCTGGTGGGGATTCGCTTCATCATCCCGTTTTTGCTGGCAGCCACCACAATTTTAGTGTTCTCCCGCTTCACCAATCGGTTAGACCCACGCACCGCCAGCTTATTGAGCAATACCCTGTTTGATACCGCTGTCTTTGCGCTTTCCCCCGTATTATGGTTGCTGGAATTTGTCTTGCTGATTTTGGTATACACCAGCAATCGTGGGATTCAAGAGCGTTTCTTCCCCGATAACCTGCTGGAACATCTGCCAGAAGGGTTGCGGAACGGGATCAAGGCGCTTTCTGACACTGATATTTTGTTGACATTGGCGGTATTGGTGACATTAATCCCGGTGAATTTGCTCATTTTTGGCGAAAGTGAAGGGATTATCAGCTTTGCCAGCCAAGTGATTTTAGAGCGTGGGCAGGCGTTCATTGAATCGTTTGAACAATCGTTGGCGTTATTGAGTGTGATTCCGTTTTATGTGTTAGTCGTGTTGCTCTTGTTACTTTACGCAGGCGTCATCAGCAACGGCAACCTTTCTGCCGATGACCGCGAAAAGCTGATGAATGATTTGCCGGTTGGCTTTTTAATTGTCTTGGTGATTACCCTCTATCTGTTTGCCATTCCATTTACCCAAGCGGTGAATGAGGGCAGAATCCCCACGTTTGAGCGCGATTTAGGGCGGATTTTAGCCTTCTACGTGTTTGTGCCGCTGATCTTGTTGTATTTGCACTTTTTCTTGCTGGTACGCTTCCCCTATGGGCGGGGGCAAGGGGTATGGCGCAAGCGCCAAACGGAAAAGCTAGAGCGCGACTTACAAGGCATTGACCGCCGCATTCGCACCCTCAACACGGAACTCGGCCAAATGGATAACCAATGGCAGTTCACTGGGCGGCATAGCGACGACACCGCGCAACTCAAGAACCGTATCAACACGCTTCACCGTTACATTCAACTTAACGGCGAACGTGACGACCTCAATATGCAACGGCTACAAGTGGTAACGCTCCGTTCACGGCTGACAGAAATTTCAGAAACGCCGGTGTCGGTGGTCGTTGCGCGTCTCCCCGTGCGGATTCTGAGTGTCGCCATCCCGTTATTGTTATTGTTTCAAGTCTATCAATGGGTTATTCTTAACGAAGGCTTAAGGAAAATCGTCAACAATCCCAACATCACTGTTGCAGACTTTATCCGCATTTTGTTGGAAAATATCAACTTCTGATGTTGGAGCGATTTGTTGTTAACCACTGCCGAACGCCTAGAACTGCTCAAGTTGCTAGGCCAACCAGCATTAGAGCTAGACCTGCATACCGCAGACTTTTCACGACGCTTGATGATCCCGCTCATACGGGAATTTACCGAGCTAGAGGCGGCCAGCGTTTCGGACAAAGACCGCACCGCAATTCGGCGGCTGATTGCCAACGGGGAGCGCTTGCTGGTATTGTTCAAGTGGATGAAGCCCTATCTGTATGAGGGGGTTTACCATGACTACCGCAAACGGGTCAACAAACTACTAGAGCGTGCCTTACCCATCTATCAACTCGATAGCATGGTCAATGAACTAATGCTCTATGGGCAAAGCGTAGGGCGGCGCAGCGAAACCGCCGCGATTGTCGCTGTGATTGATGCCCGTCGGTTGATTTGTCACAGTGCGTTTAGCGAACTGCTGACGGGTGAAAAGCATCTTGAATTTGCAACCGACCTGATCCAATTCTTGCGGGAACCGCTGGCATCAGCCTTTGACTTTGCCCTAACCGAGCCAGACGAGCAGAAGATGGCCGGCTTTCGCTATCGGCTGCCGTTGCTGATTCAAGAGCCGTTATTGGGCGTCTATTGCTACAACAGCACATTAGAGCAACTGCAAGACCATGAGCGGCTCAACGGCTTATTAAAGCGCTTCACCCACTTTGAGGCCAGCTTAAGCCTACTCACCCCATTTTTGGGATCAAGCACGCAAGAGTACCACCGCCCGATGAGCGCGCTACAAGACGCCCTGATGCACCTCAGTGAGGCACATTACGCCATCCACTGGCTGATTCACCTGCCCCGCGCCAGCCTTGACCAAGAGCAGATCGCGCTCTTAAAAGAATATCGCCAGACGCTCACCACCCGCCGCGAACGCCACTATCAGACGTTTCATGCGGCTTGGCGCAACTTTTTTACCCTTGAAACGCAAAAACACGGCGCGCTAGCACAACTGTGCATCTACTAGCGCGGGATGACTGTAATCGCCTCATCTAAGCGGTAGCCATCCCCTGCGGGCGTGCCGTTCACTGTCACGGGCAACCGTTCGCCCGTGACGAGGTTATACATCCCCACCACCAGCGTATAGCCTTCGCCGGGGGGAGCGTCTAGGTTAGTCAACCGCAAAAAGCGCTCATCCAAGATGTACTCACTCGGCTCCCAAACCAACGTCGTGTAGTAAGTTTGGCGGTCTTCCGTGAGGGCGACTGGGGAATCCCACGTCATTTGTACGTTGTCTTGCGCGTCGCGCAAATGGATGTAAATCATATAGTCAGCATCAGCGGGCTGAATCGCTTGCCAGAACAGCTTCAGCACGCGCTGCTCGCCAATCTGGAAGGTCGTCAGGCCAATATCATGCCCTAGCAAGCGGGCAAACCCGCCAAAGGTAACATCGGCCTCTATCGGCGCATGGATCGTGGGCGGAACAAAGCGGTTTTCAAGGAATAATTCGTAAATCTCATAGCGGAAGATGCCGTCATCGCGCCACCACGCCTTGCGTAAGATGTCGGTGCGGCCTAGCGCGCTCAAGACTTGATTCTGTTGCAACGGCACGCCCATATAGGCTTCTGTGCCGTCGGGGTGGCTATTCACAAAATAGGTCACGCCGTCTAGTTGGGTGAGGCGCGTCGGCGCGTCGGCAATGCGAATATCCGCAGTCGGGAAGAAGAACGGCAGGCGCTTGACCCCCGGCGCTGCCACAACCGGCGGATGCCCATTTTCACGCGCATAGATTTGGAAGCCGTCTACCATCCACATCAGCGCGTCGTTACCGCTGGCGAGCTTGGCAGTGGCATCGGTCAGTCCGGCACGCCAAATGTATCCCCAGCCTAAATTCGGGTCATA
>JBMOFU010000191.1:0-7890 GCA_049318725.1 Phototrophicaceae bacterium
GCGCGCTTGCAGCGGGAAGGCCATATTTTGATAGGCGGTCTTGCGCGGGTACAACGCGTAGGTCTGGAATACCAGCGCGACATCGCGTTCTGCCGGGCTGAGTTGGGTTACGGCTTGGCCGTCCATTTTCACCGCGCCGCCGTCGGGCTTTTCAAGGCCAGCGATACAACGGAGCGTGGTCGTTTTGCCTGCCGCGGTTGGCCCCAACATCACCATGAACTCGCCTTCGCCCACGCTGAACGAGACATCCTTCAGCGCGTTGACCTTGCCGAACTGCTTCTGGAGGGATTCTACGGTTAAGCTAGACATGGGCGACCTCGCGGCGAATGAGTGATTTTTGCGTTTCGATGTGGAACAGATGCACCCGCGTTGGGTTGACCACCAGCCCAACCCGATCCCCCGCCGATAAGATCAGTGTTGGCTCGGCCTTGACGCTTAACAGTTGCCCGCTCACATCCACCAAGTAGAGCGTTTCATCGCCCAACGGCTCGCGCAACGTCACCACGCCAGCAAGGTCGGCTTGGTTGCTGCCGTTCGGAACGATGCGTAAGTCTTCCGCACGGATGCCGAACGACGCCGATTGCCCAACGGTCAAAATCGGTTTGAGCGCGGCGGGCAACTGATAGTGGAAGCCGCCTTCGGTGTGGAGCGCGCCTTCTCGCTGGTAGCACTCGATGATGTTCATCGGCGGCGAGCCGATAAACGTTGCCACAAACAGCGTTTGCGGGTGACGGTAGATGTTCAACGGCGTGTCGAGTTGTTCCAGCACACCCTTGTTCATTACGGCAATGCGGTGGCTCATGGACATCGCTTCTACTTGGTCATGCGTGACGTAGACCATTGTTGTAGCCAGTTCGTGCTGCAAGTGCTTGAGTTCAGCGCGCATATCGGCGCGCAAGGCCGCGTCTAGGTTGGTGAGCGGCTCGTCCATCAAGAACACTTGCGGCTGGCGTACCATCGCCCGCCCAAGCGCCACGCGCTGCTGTTCGCCGCCGGGGAGCTTGCCGGGGCGTTGATGTAGTAAGTGGCTGATCCGTAGCCGCTTGGCAACATCGCTCACCCGTCGTTCGACCTCTGGGGCGGGCAAACCCTGCGCCCGCAACGAAAACGAGATGTTGTCCTTCACGGTCAAGTGCGGGTACAGCGCGTAAAACTGAAAGACAAAGGCAATATTGCGGTCGCCGGGGCGCAGATCATTCACCCGTCGGTCACCGATGAAAATATCGCCGTCGCTTTGCGTCTCTAGCCCGGCAATCATCCGTAGGGTGGTGGTTTTGCCGCAACCCGAAGGCCCCAACAGCACCAAAAATTCGCCGTCTTGAATCGTCATGGTGAGCGACTTGACCGCAGGCGGGATGCCATCCCCGAAGCGTTTGGTCACGGACTCTAATTGAATTTGTGCCATGTAACCCCCCTTAGCGTCTAACCGCGCCGAATGTGACGCCGCGCAACAAATGGTTACGGACTAAAAAGGTAAAGATCACCACTGGCAGCACATAGACCACTGAAGCGGCGGCCAAGCGCCCCCATTCTACTGCGCCCACGCCGATGATGCTGTTCAAGAAGGGCGGCACGGTGGCGGCGGCGTCGCGGTTGAGGAAGTTCGCCAGCACAAATTCGTTCCAAGAGACGATGATCGAAAACACGGCAGTGGCGGCCATCGCGGGCAGGGCTTCTGGCAATACAATTTTGTAGATGGCCTGAAAGCGTGAATAGCCGTCTACCATCGCCGCGTCTTCATACTCGGCGGGGATTTCGTCAAAGAAGCCCTTCATAATCCAGACCACGAACGGCAGGTTGAAGGCCGTATACAGGATGATGAGGCCAAAGTAGCTATCGCGCAGGCCAAGATTGGTGAACAGCACAAAAATCGGGATCAAGACGACAATCGGCGGGAGCATCCGCGTGCTGAGGACAAAGAACATAAAGTCGCTTTCTAGCGGAATCCGAAAGCGAGACACGGCATAGGCCGTTAGCGTGCCGACGACCACTGCCAACGTCGTTGACGCCCCAGTGATAATCACGCTGTTGATGAGGCGATCTCTAAAGCGGCTCACGTCCGCAGAGGCGGTCACAGTGGAGCCTTCGCCAGTGCTTGTGCTGCGCGTGATGAACACATCGCTGTAGTTTGCCAGCGTGGGCTGGAACTGCACAAACGGGATGTAACTGGGGACGGTACTCACGATGTCTGCGCGGGTTTTGAACGACGAAATCAAAATCCAGTACAGCGGGAAGGTGAAGAACAGGAACACGATCCCTAGCGCCAGCCAAAAGGCCACTTGTCGTAACGTTTTCATGGGCGTTAGCCTTTCAAGCTGTTCAATTGGCGGATGAGCAAGTTTGCCAGCGCCATAATCACGATCAACATAATGTAGCCATACGCCGAGCCAACCCCAGTTTCAAAGTTCTTGAAGGCTAAATCATAGACGTACAAGCCAGCGGTTTGGGCGGCGCGGCCTGTGCCACCGCGATCCCCGACAAGGACGAAAATCGTATCAATCATTTTGTAGGCGTCCATCGTGCGGAAGATGACGCCAATCAGCAACAACGGCGACACAATCGGCAAGGTGATGTTCCTAAAGCGGAACCATGCGCCCGCGCGGTCTACTTCGGCGGCCTCATACAGGTATTTCGGCACGGCGGTCAAGCCCGCCAGCGAGATCAACATCATGAACGGCGTCCACATCCACACGTCCACCAAAATCACCGCCCACGGGAGTACGTTGCGGTCAGACAGCCACAAGACCGGCGCCAAGCCAAAGACATCGCTGATGTAGTAGTTCAGCACGCCGTCCCCCTGCATCATGAAGCGCCAAAACAGCGCCACGACCACAGGCGAAAGCATCATGGGGATGAGCATCAAGGTCATGATGACGCTGCGCCCGCCAAACTGCCCACTGAGCAACATCGCAATCAAGAAGCCCAACACCAGTTCTATTGCAATCGAAGGGACGACAATCCGCCCGGTGACGACAAAGCGTTCCCATGCGCGCTCGTTGGTGAGCATTTCGGCGTAGTTTGCCCCGCCCACATATTCGATCTGGTCAGGACGGCTCAGTAGGGTACGGTTGGTAAAACTGGCGTTCAGCGACCAAATTAGGGGATAGATGGCGATGAACAGCAAAATCACAAAGGTCGGGATGACGAAGATGAACGACAACCAGCGGTCAGTCAGCCAGCTAAAGCGCGGGCGGAGCGCGTCGCGCTTGGCGGGGGTCGGTTGGGGACGAACAGAAAGTTCTGTTTGGGCAGCCATAGAGGATAACCGTTTCTAACAAGACATGTATTTGAATGATTTTATTGGGTGTGGCCTGTAGGGGCGCAGCGCGCTGCGCCCCTACAAAATATCACAATGGCGTTTGTAGGGGCTTGACATGTCAAGCCCCTACAACGGTTATGATTCGTCCAAAATCGCCTGTTGTTCAGCGGCAATTTCGTCTAGGGCTTCTTGCGCGTCCATCTGGCCGGTGATGGCAAGGTTTAAGTATTCTTGTTGAACGCCCAACATCTCTTGGTATTGTGGCAAGTTCCAGAAGTCCTTCACCAGTTGGAAGGCTTCTGAAAACGATGGGTTATAGGGGGCAGCGTCGAGGAAGTCTGCGCTCTGGAGTACCGAAATCCGTCCGGGGAAGCCGCCTTCACGCGCCCAACGCAGTTGTACTTCGTCCGATTGCAACCAAGCCAACAGCGCTAAGGCTTCATCGGGATTTTCGCTGTAGGCGCTGACGCTCATGCCCATCCCGCCGAGACTGATAAAGTGCATGTCTTCGCCGGGGATGACCGCAAAGCCGATATTTTCTGCTTGAGCGCAGCTATCTGGGCTGGTGAACGCGCCGCCGAAGCCGTACCAAATTTCGACCATTGCCGTAGTGCCATTACACATCGCACCCACGACTTCATCAAAGCCGAAGCTGCCCGCGCCATCTGGGGCGGTCTGCCACAGCGCGTTAGCGAACTCAATCGCCCGCACGCCCGGCTCAGTATTCAAGACGCCTTCAATTTCACCCGTTTCTGGGTTCCACAGTTCCCCGCCGAACGACCATAGAATGTGGTTCCATGTGGTCGCCACAAGGTCGCCGTCAGGACTCCAGTGGGTAGCGAAGCCGTTCTCAATCAGGTCAGAATCCTTGAAGAATTGTGCCTGCTCCAGCAATTCCGTCCATGTCGTCGGCGGCTCAAAGCCAGCGGCTTCAAACACATCCGTGCGGTAAACCAGCATCCGCGTGTCGGTCATGGTCGGCACAGAGTAGAATTGGCCGCTGCCTGCGGGAACTTCACCGTAAGCGGCCAACGCTGCTGGCACGTAGTCTTCCAACGGGAGGTTTGCCGCCATCCAGTCGGTGAGGTTAAGCACATGGCCGCCTTCAACGGCTGCCCCCATGAATTGGCTGTCCAAGATCGGCAGGTCAGCGCCGCCGCCGGAGGCAAAGTCGAGGAAAATCTGGTCGAACCATTGACCAATCGGCACACAGGTCACAGTCACGGTGGCGTCTGGATAGTCGTCGGTGATGGTGTCTAGCAAATCACACGGCGGCCATGCAAACCAGATGATCGAAAGTTCGGTGGATTGCGCGCTAAACGAAGCCGGCACGACACTGAGCATCAACAGCAACAGCGCCACAAATGAAGCTTTACGCCAAGAACGAAGCATTTGACAAACTCCTTTGAAAATATTTTTATGCCCCTCCTACGAAATGTAGGTGAGGCGGGTAAACAAGGTTATTTAGCGACGGTGAAGATGGCTTCTGCCGTCAGTAAGGTAATGCCCGTCAGGTTGGCTTCGGTGCCAAGCGGGGCAAGGTCAATTTGTAAGTGTTGGGTTGCCAAAGACTGCGAATAATCTAAAATGCTGCGCCGCAGGCTGGCAAGGAATGACGCGCCGACGTGGGGGGAATCCCCGCCGACGAGGATAAGCTCTGGGTCTATAAAGTTGACCAACTGCGCCAACGCCCGCCCAATCCACTGGGCAGAATCTTCGATGGGCAACGTGTCTGAAAGCGCGTTGGGCAGGTCAAGCATCATCCCTGCGCGGCCATTCGCCCCACGATAAATATGCCCGTCTAAGATGATCCCCACCCCGACTGGCTCGCCCAAGTTCAGGTATAAGAGGTGATTCAGGTAACGGCCTGCTCCGCGCCGCAGTTCGGCAAAGGCCATGCCGTTGGCGTCGCGTTCGATCATCACCACTGCGTAGGGGAACACTTCGCGCAGGTAGCTTTCTAGCTGGTAGCCGCCCCACGCGGGCAAAGCAGCGCTGGCATAGGGGGTGTGCTTGCGCGAATCAATGGCGGTGGGCAACGTCACCCCCACGCCATACACGCGCTCAATCGGGATCGAAAGCTGTTGGAGCCGCTCTAGTACAATGCGGCTGAGGGATTCCATAATCCGTACTGGGCTGTCTTCGGGCTGGATCGAAACCATACGGCGCACGCGGACGTTCTCGCGGGCGTCAATCACCGCCACGTCCAGCTTGTCTACGCCAATCACCACCCCAACGATGTAGCCGTAAGCCGGGTTGAAGTACAGGTCTTTGGCGCGCCGCCCGCCGGTATAGGTGCTGTCGTCGGTTTCTTCGAGTATGCCGCCGCCAATCAGGTCGTTGACCAACCCGGTGATTTTAGAGGGCGAGTACCCGATGACTTCTGCAAGATGGGTGCGAGACAGTTGCCCGCGCTGGCGTAAGGCCGTCAGCGCCAAATATTGAGCGGAATCCAGCGCAATGGGGGCGCTTGGATGGGTATTCGGGGTGTTGAAGCGGGTTTTGATAAAAGACATCGGCTAAAAGCACATTCTATTGAAAATAATATGCTTCAAACAGTAACACAAAAACTTTCTGCGCGCAAATGAGCAGTTTATACAGTTTGTAAAATATCATTGCCGTGATTGCTCGTTACGGATTTTAACGCCACAGAGACGGACGACACAGGTGTCGTCCCTACAAAACTGTTGCAATGCGACCCCATCCTGTAGGAACAAGGCCTGCCTTGTCCGCAAAACAGCCCAAACCCGTGAACGAGCAATCATCGTAATATGTTCCTCTGATCGTTTATCATAGATAGCGCCTACCCTAGATCAACCTGTTAACCCTTACCCAGAAAGGCCACCCCATGCCCACTGAAATCCGCCGATTGACGCCGCACGGCCTTGAAGCCGTCCCCTATGCCGCAGACTCACTCCAAGCCGCCGCGCAACACGAATCCGCCGACGGGGTGTACACCATCACCAACACGGTGAACACCTTTCAGGTCGTCAAGCTGACCGCTCACCTTGAACGCCTCAAGGATTCTGCCGAGCGCGCAGGCATCCCCTACGTGCTGGATGACACGATGTTGCGCGGCGCGCTGCGCGAATTGATCGCGCTGGCGGGCTACGGCGATGTGCGCTTTCGGATCACGATCCCGCGTGACACACCCGATACACCGATCTTGAGTGTGGAACCCTTCGCGGGCTATCCCGATAGTCTGTATACGCAGGGCGTGCGCGTGATGACCGCCGCCAACGCCGCCCGCAACAATCCAGCGGCCAAAACCAACGCATGGATGCTAGACCGTCAAGCGCTATTGGCGAACCTGCCGGCGGGCGTATATGAGGTTATCCTCACCGACGCGGGCGGCCACCTGCTCGAAGGCACCAGCAGCAACTTCTACGCCGTGATGCAAGACGCGCTCTATTCGGCGCTAGATGGCGTCTTGGGCGGGATTTCTCGGCAGATTGTGTTTGAGGTCGCGCCGTCGGTGCTGCCGTTGATCCGCCGCCCGTTGCACGTCAGCCAACTGGAAGACCTGCAAGAGGCGTTTATCTCTAGCGCCAGCCGTGGCATCGTCCCAGTGGTCGAGATAGACGGCATCGCGCTAGGGGATGGATCGCCCGGCGCGTTCACCACACAATTACGGGCGGCCTACGCCGAATGGGTCAACGCCCACCTAGAGACGCTCTAGGGCATTGTAACGCCTCATGTAGGGGCGCCACCTCTGGCGTCCATCGTTGAAATTCAGGGGCAGGGGAGTCTTTGCAAACCCTCGGTTAGGGTTCCGTTAATTTGCGTTTTGGGTAATCTGTAATTGTTGAGGTTTCATGAAAGGCGTAAATTTCTGGGGGAATCCCCTATTTTTGACCTGCGGCGCGTGGTGAGTTATCCAAAAGAACGCTACAATAGCAAAGTAGTATAAAAAGTGTGAAGGCGTTGCAATGACCACCACCGAAAACACCCAAGTCCAAATTGTGAATATTGCTGTGCTTGGGCTGTATGGGGCGGGCAAATCCACGTTTATCAATACAATTAGCCAGCGGGTTGCCCAACAGGGCGAAGGCACCGCCTTGTGGCGCTACGGTCAAGTAGACGTTGACGATTCGCTCACACTACAATTTTTAGAGCCGCCCAGTGGTGAACGCTTTGACTTCATTTGGCTGCGAGACTTGATCGAAAACCTTGATGTGTCTGGGTATGTTGTTTTGGTAGACAGCACCAAGCCAGAAACCTTTGGCGAATTTATCAGCGTGTTATACACCATCCGCGCCCAACACACCGACCTGCCGATTTTGGTGGCGGCCAACAAGCAAAACCACTTCCGCGCATGGAGTACCAACGACTTGAAGGTGATGTTGCGAATCACCGACGATGTGCCGATTATGCCGTGCATCGCCAGCGATTTTGAAGTGGTCAAGAACGTTGTCCTGCGTTTGATGTACAATATCTTTGAGGGCTAATTCATTTTATTCTGCCCGTAGTGAACCGCTATTATCCGTTATATAACCCCTGACAAAACCGCACGTTCTTGCCCCAGAGCGTGCGGTTTTGTTATCTGTACAGGCGGATATTCTTTTCTATCCGCCACAGTACATAGGGCAATCGCGTTTCACGACCATGCGAGATTTTTGTGTAGGGGCGCA
>JBMOFU010000192.1:0-7824 GCA_049318725.1 Phototrophicaceae bacterium
TAGCCGTCTACGGTGTAGTCCTCATTGGAAAGCGTCTGCTCAAGGTCACCGATGCTGTCGGTGAATCCGGCGATCACATCGCGCAGCGCGTCGCTGTCCAGCAACGTATTTTCGGCAGGGGCGCCGCTAATCGCTTGGTTGATGGCAATTTCAAACACCGTCTCTGCCCACTCCATCGCACGGCGGTAACGGTTCTGGCGGGTTTGAGCAAAGGCATTCTGGGCGGCGGCCAAAATCACCGCGTAGGTTGCGACTTCGCCCGCAAGATTATACGCCCACTGGAGCCGTGTGGCGTCGTCGCTGAACAGGCGTTTGTTGGCGGTGATGCGGTCGCGGATGTGCGCGGCGGCGTTGACCATCTGCTGCGCGACTTCTGTAGCGCCCAATACCCCGGCAATGAACTGGCTCAGGTCGTCGGGCTGATTCATGATGCGGCTACCGAGGTAGACGCGCAAGGTTTCGGTAGGCCCTTCAAAGATGCGGAAAATGCGAACATCGCGGGACATCTGCGGCAGGCCGCTGGTTTCGATGTAGCCGCGCCCGCCCAACAGTTGAATGGCTTGGTCAACGGCGCTGTAGGCCAGTTCTGGCGCGGCGATCTTGACCGCCGTAAACGCCTCTACGGGGACGGTTGCGCCTGCGTCCAGCGCCAGCCCGATTTGCGCTACCGCACTGTCGGCGGCATCAGCGGCGGCGGTGATGTGGCTTAACGTCGCCAGCGTCACCGGATTCTTGAGCAAGTTCCCGGTCGAAACCGTGCGGCGGTCGGCATAGCGCAAGATGATCTGTGCGGCGCGCTTCATCGCCCCAACGCTAGAGGCGGCAATCGCCAAACGGCCATACATCATGGCGTCTTGGGCAACGTCCATCCCTTGCCCCGGCTCACCGAGCATCTGCTCGGCAGTCACTGGCACATCTTGGAAGAACATCGCGTTTTGGATCATCGAGCGCATTCCAAAGGTCATGGCCTCTGGCCCTTGCGTGAGGCCGGGCGACCCTTGACGGACGTTGAACGCGATCATGCCGATGGGGTGGCCTTTGTCGTCCAGTTGCTTGACGAACACGTTGATCGAGCCTGCCCACTGGGCAACGCCGCTCCAGATTTTGTGGGCGTTGAGCAACCAGCGGCCATGTCCGGCGGGGGTAGCCGTACCTGCCAGCGCACGCGGGTTCGATCCCGCGCCCGGTTCGGTGAGGGCAAAGGACGCCACTTCACGGCCAGACGCCAACAGCGGCAAAAGTTGCTCCCGTAGCGGCGAATGGGCAAAGTTCATCACCGGACGCACGCCCAAGATATTGCTCAAGCCGACGAACAACGACAGCGTGACATCTGCCGCGCCCAACTGTTGGATGAAGCGCATGGTGTCATACGCACCCAAGCCTAGCCCGCCCATGTCGTGCGGCACTTGCATCCCCAACAACCCACGATTGCCCATATCCAGCACGATATGCGGTGCAATCGTGCGGCGCTCGTCCATAATACGGCTGTTGACGCGCGTGTTGAGGTAATCGCGCAGCCATGCCATCAGGCTATCGGCAGTCGGGTCATTCTGCGCGCCCAACGCCAACGGGTATAGCGCGTTGTCGTAGCCGTTAAAATCGCGTAATGGCGCGTCTGTCACCGCAACGGACGAGGCAGGTCTCGTCCCTACGGATGTATCCGTTAGGGGTGGGGTGGCAGCTTCGTTGACCTCTGGCAATGGCGCGACCCACGCCGCCAACACTTCATGTTCGCCCTCAAGATAGGCACGCTTGTTGGCGCGGCGTTGAATCTTGCCGCTTGATGTTTTGAGGATGGTGAGCGTGTCAATGATCGCAATGCCATGTAGCATCAATTGATGGTTTTTGGCAACTTCTTCGCGGATGGCGGTAAAAATCTCGTCGGCGTTGAAGTTTTGGCGGTATTGGCGCTTGACCTCTTGCACGACGACTAACTGTTCTTCGCCCTGCACATCCACCGAAAACGCCGCCGTACAACCCGGGCGCAAGGCAGGATGGGCGCGCTCTACCGTCAATTCGATGTCTTGCGGGTAGTGGTTGCGGCCATGAATGATAATCAAGTCTTTGATGCGGCCTGTCACGAACAGTTGCCCGTCACGGATAAAGCCAAGATCGCCCGTCCGCAGGTAGGGGCCGTCATCGGTGCCAGCAAGATAAGCGCCAAAGTCCTCACGGGTCTTTTCGGGCTTGTTCCAATAGCCGCCTGCCACATTTGGCCCCTTGATCCAGATTTCACCGACGCGCGTGCCGTCTACGGCCTCTAACGTGTCTGGGTCTACAATCTGGACGGTTTGCCCCCACACCACGCCGCTACCGACCAACATACGGGCGTTTTCGGCGTCTTGCGCTACCGGAATCACGTCATTGCGTTCTAGGCCGAGCGCGTCGAAGGCGTCGTAAACGAACATCTCTTGCTTGGGGCCGCCTGTCACAAACAGCGTCGCCTCTGCCAAGCCGTAGCACGGGAACAGCGCCGTCGGGTTAAAGCCAACCTCGCTAAAGGTGTTGGCAAAGTGGTACAGCGTTTCTGCACGGACGGGTTCCGCGCCGTTGTAGGCAATCGTCCATGTGCTGAGGTCAAGCGTGGCTTTTTCTTCTGGCGTGATTTTTGCCACGCACAGGTCATAGGCAAAGTTGGGCGCGCCGCTGGTTTCGCCGCCGTACTTGGTGATCGCCTTCAACCAGCGATAGGGACGCTGTAAGAACGCTGTGGGAGACATCACCACCGTGCGTCCGCCGCAATATAAGGGCTGCATGATGTTGCCAATCAAGCCCATGTCGTGATACATCGGCAACCAAGTGATAAACACGGGTTTGTCGTGTTCGTAGCCGAGCTTCACTTGGCGCTCGTTGCTCATCAAATTGCCGTGCGTGACGATCACGCCTTTAGGGTCGCTGGTGGAGCCAGAGGTATATTGCAAGAAGGCCACATCGCTGGGCGCAATGGTGGGCGCTTGCCACTGGTTGGCGTACTCTAGCGGAATATCTTCTGTGACTTGCCATTCCAGCGCGGCCAGTTCGGGCATCTGCTCAAAGCGCTTTTCGACCTTGCCATAAATGGAACGGTCAGTAAATACCAGTTTCGCGCCCGCATCGGCGATCAAGGTATACAGGCGGCGGTCAGGCTGGTTCAGGCGCGGCGGATAGGCGGGGACGGCAACCATCCCGGCGTATAAGCAGCCGAAAAACGCCGAAATATAGCCCAAGCTGGCCGGATATAACAGCAAAATCCGGTCGCCGGGGGTGGCGCGTTGCAGAAGCCACGCGGCAATGGCGCGGTTGCGTTGGTCAAACTCGGCGTAGGTGTAATGTTCTTCTTCGTCTTCGCCGTCTACAAGGTAGGTAATGGCAATGTCATCGGGTTGATGTTGCCCCCGCCAATGCAGCAGGTCTACGAGTGTCTTGAACGATTCTGGGTTGACGGTGGTCACATGCCCTCCAACGGATTGTCACTAGCGCGGTTGCATCTCTCTCTTGATAAACTTACTTCAAAAATGCCGAAACTTCAATAGATTAGTTGACCAGCCTGCGAACAAACCTGTGATGGGTTGGGCGGTAGCTAGGCTATAATAAAAGGGTAGCGTGTTTAGTGAAAAGGGAAAGCTATGTTTATTGCTCCTGTTGCTTTAGATGTCCCACTACGGACAGATGATAATGGCGTCATCCGTGTGAGCAACACCCGTGTAACGCTCCATACGATCATCAACGCCCATAAACGGGGGGATACCCCAGAGGGCATTCATGAGGGATTCCCGACTGTACCGCTGGCCGATATTTACGCCGTGATCGCCTACTATCTTGCCCATACCTCCCAGATAGACACCTATATGGCCGAAGAAGACGCCGAAGGCGAACGAATGCGTCAACTGTGGGAAGCGCGCAATCCACCGCCTACACGAACAGAGTTACTCGCACGCCTTGAAACCCCACAGAAGGATGTATAGTCATCTTGCGTTTTGCCACCGATGAAAATTTTGATGGTCGCATGTTGGCAGGGTTACAGCGCCGAATCCCTGACCTTGATGTGGTTCGAGTACAAGATACGATCATGTACCAAGCCCCTGACCATCAATTACTCGAATGGTTAGCAGAGGAAAACCGTATCCTCATCACCCACGATGTAAAAACGATGCCGCGCTACCTTTATCAACGGGTTGAGGATGGGCTTGTGGTTCCCGGGGTCATCGAAGTGAATGATAATTTGCCGATTGGGAAGGCGATTGATGATCTTGAGCTATTGATTATGACCAGCCGCCCAACAGAATTTGAAAATCAAGTCCGTTACGTTCCACTGCCCGAAATTTCGGGTTAGGCATAATTTCGGATGATGTGCTTACCGCACCAACGCCTGCCGCACGTAGCGCCACAGCAACCACAACAACCCCTCACGAATCGCCAGCCATGCACCATAGCTGGTCGTGACCACCGCCAACAGCGCTAAAGCATCTGGCACGCGACCGAACAGCCATGCCCCCATGAGCAGGCTAACGAGTGTCGTCCCTAGCGCGCTAACGGTACCAATCGAAAACAGCGCGACCAACGCCCCCGCCTGCGCCCCGATGCTTTGATGCCACACTGCCCCGCCGACAATCCCCGCTGTGATGCCAAGCATCAACGACTGGCGGAACTCGGCAACCGCCAGCGCGGATAAGATCGCCGTGCCGATCAATGACAGGCCAAAATAGCCCAGTGAAGACGGGGCGATCACGCCAATGGCACCATCCGACGACCATAGCTGCCCCAGCATTGTTAAACAAACCGCCAAACTAAGCACAATCGAAAAGAACACATGCCCTAGCGCCGCCTGATAGATCCCGAAGCCGACGAATAGCTCCCCGCGACGCAAGGCCGCCGCCCCCACTGCACGGAATATCCCATCACGCCCCGCCGGAGCCACCGCCAACAACGTGGCAAAGTCGCCTTCAAAGAGCGCGCCCAAGTGTGACGCGGTGAACAGGGCAAAGCGGAGACCATAGAAGACGCCCCCCCACAGCACAAACGGCGCGGCGAACAAGCTCATGAAAATGGCGATGAACAACGGGTAGGCCGTCACCACATAGAGCAACGCCAAGATCGGCGCGCCCCGCAGGTTTTCGGTCAAGAGGATGGTAGCGACCCATGCAAACAGCAGGTAACCCAACAGCCACTGGATAAATGCGTTTTTTTCTGGCATGGCAGCGCGCGGCGCCAACAGGATAAACAGCGGATAGGGCGAGCGTTCGTAGAGCAGGTTACGCCACAGTTGCCACGTCATGGATGCGCCTTCGATTTTGATCTTGCTGAATCCTGCTTGAATCTTTGGCCTTGCGTCTTTAGCGAAGCCGCCAATACGCCCGCTGACGCTGCACGGCCACTGCGGGCGGCGGATCAATATAGCATCATTTGCGCCCGTACACCCCGCTGTTAGCCACGCTGTATGGTCAAGCGCTGGAACAGCGTGCTAACGGTTTCAACAATTTGGTCAGTGGTCAAGTCGGTGACATCCACAACATAGACGTTGGGCTTGCCACGCGCCCACCACGCATGGCGCAGTTCGCCAAAGGCAAGGTCGCGTTCGTTGGGGTTGTGGTAGCGCGACCCCATTGCCATGTGCATCTGACGCAAGACGGCGCCCAACGCCGCCACCAAACAGATGATAACGCCTGTTTCGCCAAGCCCGCTGAGGTGGTCGCCGTGCGAGAGCGTCTCTCCGTTGACGCGGATCACCGCCCCACGATTTAAGCGGATTTCATCCAGCACTTCTTGTTCTAGGCGCTTAAGGGAGGCTTGCCCATAGGTTGCCCGTAGCTCATCCAAAGAGATGCCGCTGTATTCCTCAAGGCGGGTTTCCACCACCACAAGGCGCCGACCCAGTTGTTGCGCCAGCGCACGAGCAATGGCGGGCTGGTTCGGCCCGCTGTAGCCCGTGAGGATTAAATTACGGTCTGCTTGAAGGATTGAAGACAGCGCGCTCATGGCCGCCAGTTAGGGAACCATTGATCCAAGAGCGGGAACAGTTGGTCAAGCGTGCGAATGGTGGCGTTTGGCAGCACTTTGCCGCGCAAGGATTCAGATTCATGGGTGCCAACATCACGCCAGACGGCTTTAATGCCATAGCTGGTCGCTCCAGCGATGTCTGCGCCGAGGCTGTCGCCCACAAAGACCGCTTCTTCGGCAGTCGCGCCAGAACAGGCCAACGCACGCTCAAAGATGAACGGGTGCGGCTTGAGGTAGCCAACATCGGCGGCGGTCAGGCGGCAAAAGCCGTCGAAATACTGCAATAAGCCTAAATTCGCCAGTTCGCGGTCACGCATCACCATTGGCTGGAAGGCGTTGGTGACAATCACCAGATGTAATCCGGCGTCGCGCAAGGTCTGGAGCGTGTGTGGCACTTCTGGAAAGACGACTGCGCCGGGGATGGCACCCCAATCGTAGCGCTCAATCAGTATATCTCGGTCGAGGGCGCTTAGGGGAACTTCATACATGGTCAGCAGCGTTTCAAGAATGCTGAAAAAGCTCGGCGCGACCAACGTTTGGCGGCCATGGTGCCATGCGTCTTCGGCCATGCTGCCAAACGCCTCTACCAACGCCAGCGTTTCTGGCAGGCTATAGCCGCACTCGATCACATAATCACGGATTCTGCCAATGCGGGGCATTTCTAGCTGGCGGTAGTCGCCATTAAAGCCGCGCCAGTCAATCAGGGTGTTGTCAAGGTCAAACAAAATCGCTTTGAGTTGGGGCATAACGGTTTTGAAGGGTCTCTGTCGCTGTTAAACGGGTAGGGGCATGATAACTCATACCCCCAAAAACAGGAAGGTGTTCCCTAGCGGGTTGCCAACGCTTTGGTGACAACGGCACTGGCACGCCACGTCAACAGAATATCTTCTAGGGCGGCGTCGGTGGTGGCAAAACGTGGTTTCCAATTCAGCCGTTCACGGGCGGGTGCGGCCTCTACACTGGTGTGGCTGCTCAAGATGGCGGCCTGCGTTTTGCCGTTGTTGCCCTGTCCAATCATGAACGCGGGCAATGCCCCCGGCAGGCTCAGGCCGATCTTGCTGGCGAACAGCTTGGCAAAGGCGGCGACTGTGAGCGGAGTATCGTTGACCAGCGCCAACGTTTCAGCGGCGGGTTGCACGCGCACGGCGTTCACGAGCGCGGCGGGCAAATCGGCGGCGGCCAACCAGTAGGCGTGGGCGTGTGAGTCGCCAACGGCAAACGGTAGCCCGCGCCGCAAGAGCCGTTCAAGTTCGTGCAGCGGGTCTTCGGGGCTTTCTCCAAACAGGAAGCCCACGCGCAACACACAGCCGTTGATCGCCAAGACAGCCGCTTCTAGCGTCGCAGCGACTTCAAAGAAGGGCAGGTGATCGTCGTTGTGGTCGGGCAGGCTGGCAAAGCTGGTGTGGATGAAGGACTTCACGCCGCTGGCGGCGGCGGCTTCTAGCAAGGCTTCGGTTTCGGCATGGAGTTGCAGTGCGGCGGCGTCCCAATCATGGCGGCCAAACGGAGCGCTGTTGTAGGCTTGCGGCGCAAGGTGAATCACTGTGTCGGTTTTCGCCATCTTGAGCATGTTGGCGATGGCT
Source organism: Phototrophicaceae bacterium (assembly GCA_049318725.1). GTDB lineage: Bacteria > Chloroflexota > Anaerolineae > Aggregatilineales > Phototrophicaceae > CAIRDJ01. Next base: position 7,560 of record JBMOFU010000192.1, read on the forward strand.
TTGCTGTCGGTTGGGGCGCTGTACACGGGTAGCGCGCCGTCTGCCCGCAGGTGATTGGCGTCCAGCGAGGTCGGTGCGGTGCTGGTGACTTGGTGTCCGGCGGCGGCTAAGGCGCGGACGGTAGCGCGTCCCAGTGCCGAAGCTCCCCCCGTGAGGAAGATGTGATGCGTGTTTGGCGTTTCAGTCATCGGTGGCAATCCTTTGGGCGTCATCTAAGGTTCCGGTGCAAACTGCGCCCGATTATAGCACAGCACAGGAAAAGCAG
>JBMOFU010000193.1:0-7720 GCA_049318725.1 Phototrophicaceae bacterium
GGGTCGCTATAGTGCGTTTCTAGCACAATGCTCTCGCCTGCTTGTGTCAGGCTCGCCAATTGCTCCAGTGCGCGGCAAAGTGCCACACTCACCCCTTGTTGAATCAACGCATCATCGCTGGGGGGGATTGGCTGGTTCGTGCTTTTTTCTACTGCGAGGATCGCCTCTGCAAGCGTGGTGAAGACCTGCTCTGCCAAGGGCTTTTGTGCAGGTTGTGGCTGAATGAGAAGCACATAACTCCCGACTTCGCTTTGCCCAATTTCTAAAGCATCGAGCAAGTCTTGCATTGTTTTCAGGGGGCGCCCTAGCCAGTGATGGCGCTTGTCTTTTACCACTTGTGCGCCTGCCGCCAGAAGATCATTCAAGGCATTGAGTAAGCCGACTCCAACCCGCAGGGACAATTTGCCGTGTGCGCTCGTTGCGGTTTGCACCCGCACCCCAATACTTGGTTGCCCAATCGCGGCGATGTCGTTGTAGATTTCTAGCTGGTTGCGATTTTCATACTCGCTCAATGCCGAGAGTATAGCGGCAACACGGGTAGCATAATCCCCAAATTCGGGGTCTAGGGGGACAGTAACCGTTTCTTTATCCTTATCCTTCGGATTTTCCCAAATTTCCCCTTTATCTGTTAGAGGTTCTTGTAAGGGATAGAGAAATCGCCAACCTTTTACGTGCAGATAACCCTTTAATTGACTACCCGTTAATTTTTTAAGCATTGCAGAGCTAGTGATATGAACTTTCATGGTTATCTTCTATACCCCGCATCATGCATCATCTGTTTTAAGGCATTCACGGTGAACAAGTTTGTTCTGGGCAAATATACCTGTTCGGTCTTTTGGTCGGTAGGCGATCTTCCACTAAGCGAGAGCCAATAAGCAGCATTATGCAACTTTAGCCCCAATTCATCTTGCGAAACCCAGTCTTTAGGGTCTTCTGGCACAATCAAAACAACTAAAATTGCTTGGATTGAATCTTCACGCGCAAGATCGTTATAGTTTTTCTGTTTTAGACGAAAAGGGATATCTTCTTTAGCGAGATAGTATGCGTTTTGGTTGTTGATTGTACATTTAAGCTGTACTGCAATTTTGGGCGTTTGCCGCATTTCAGAGTCACGATACCCTACAATGTCAAAGTCAATGCTATCATCATCAACCTCCTCATTGCGAATTTTACATCCTGCTGCCGCAACGATGGTACGAATATAAGCAATGCTGAACTGCTCTTTTTGACGGTTAATATCCATTGGCATAAGCGAATTTGCCCTTGTACCCCAAAAACGAACTCCCGAAAGTATACCCTAAACTACTTCCCTTTGGCGCGCCGTTGGGCGTCATCATCAAGGCTTGAAGGGGGTGATTCACTGCCGGGACGGTCGCTCAAGCGTTGGGATGCCTGTTCTACTTGGCGGCGCTTGCGCTCCTCCTCTGCTTGCTTAAAGGCGTCCTCACGGGCTTGACGCTCTGCCGCGATTCTGGCGCGGTCTGCTTCTACTGCTTGGCGGACTTGCGCTTGCTTTGCCAGCTTTTCATCAGCAACCGCAGCGCGTTCGGCAGGGCTAAGGCTCACCAATGGGGCTTCTGTCTGGGTGGCTTCCTCTATTGTTGGCGGCACCTGCCGCAACAAGCGTGCTTGCCGCGCTTCGAGGGAATCAAAGACCTTTGCCTGCTGAATCAATTCTGGGGTAGTGCTGGCGGTATTCGACACGAACCCCGATTCATCTAGCGCTTGTGTGCTTTGGTTGGAGGCCAAAAACTCTGCCAGTAGGTCTGCCGCTTCGGGATCATTATCTGCTTCTTTGGGTTGTTTTGGGTTAGCGGATTGTAAGACGGGCGTCACCGTAGTGTTGGACGCCGGGCGCTTGAGCAAGTTACGCGCCCGATCTGCAATCGCTTGCTGCGTGGCGGGGTTGCCAGAGATTGCACGAAAGGCAATCCACGCGCCTTTGGCCGATAAACGGGTTAAATCGAACAGAAAACGTGTCACCAAGCGGATCAATTCCATCGTAAAATCAATGAGTACACGGTTTTCTGGCGGTGGGGATGGCTCTTGGGGTGTCGGTGGGGTCATGGGGTAGGCGCTTTCATCGCTAGAATACGGATGCATCCTCTATTATAACGGGGTTTGGGCGCGATTGTGCAAAAATTGACAAATGCCGCTCTAATTTTCTATACTGACAAGGTGAGATTTCGGTTTATAAGGGGGCAACCTATGCCGAGGCAACTGGCAATCGTGGTATGTGTGGCAGCGCTGTGGATCAGCGTGAGCGTACAGGCACAAGGTGCAAGTGTGCTTTCGGTGGGCGACCCGCCGAATGCCAGTAATATCACTATTTCTGATGCCGATGGCAACGGAAACGTGACCATTACCGGCGTCAACAATGCGGTCTTCCCAAACGCAACGGTCGCGGTACGTAACTTGTACACGGAACAAACGGTGTACGTTCCAGCGGGGATCACTGGCTCATTCAGCGCCACGCTCTATGGCCCCGGTAACACACCCTTTTTGATTAGTCCGGCAGAAGGCATTGCTGCTGACCTACGGAACCTGCCCGGCTCACTGCCCGGCGGGCCTGCTATTGTGATTTACGGCACGTTTGCCGAAGGACGCATAGCCCCAACCACACCCATCACCCAATTGGTCACTGATGGCAGTCTCACGGATTGGGATGCTTACCCCGCCAACAGCTTAGGGTTAGGCTTTTTAGGCCTATGGAACGATGATTCGATCTATTTAGCAGTGACCGAGTTCCCTACAGATTATGCCCAGCTTCGGTTATCCCTACGGATTGAAACTGCGTTGTATACGCTGCAATTCGATCCGCGTGGGGTTGCGCCCGCTGTCTGGCAAGAAATCGCCTCTGATCGCGTTACAGACTTAGGGGTGATCGCTGTGGCGGCCAGCCAAGCCGAAGCGCTTGAGCTACGCTTGCCGATTGCTCCGTTTGCCGAGCGGCTCATTAACAACCGCCCGCCAGAAAGCATTGGCCTCCTCCAGCTAGACTACCTTGACCCACAAGGCAACCTGATTCAGTCGGTGGTATTGCCAGAACTGACCACACTCATCAAAGTTGCGGAACAAGATGGGTTTGTTTACCTCAATTCTAGCTTGCCCGCAGATCTCACCCGCTTTAGCCTTTCTGGGGCGTTGGCGCAAGGCGCTTCTACATGGTACGCCCGTGCGCGGTTGGCAAGCCTAATGCTTACCCCCGGCCAAACCCTCAACCTAGAGCTAGACACTACCCTCAGCGTGCCGAACTTGCCCAACGGCATTGTCGGGCTAGAACTGGGCGGCATCTTTGGCTTACAACAAGTGACGGACGCGCTAGGGCGGCCTGTTTCTAGCGGATTGCACACCAATAACGGTTGGGCAACGGTGCGGACGAGTAGCCACCTTGCCATTGACAACCTCCAGAACGACGTGATTTTAGGTGAAGTCCGCATCCCCGCCGCGCAGGTGATCCGCAAAGGGGGGGAGCTATTGGCGGGGTTCAACGCCAACTTGCCGATTCCAGCAGACTTGCCGCCGGGCGTCTATGTGCCGTTCTTTATTGGAACCGGGCGAATTGGCGATGGTACACCGTTCTTATGGACGGATAACGGTGTTTTGGGGGAAGGCGCGGGGATTTCTCAATTTCCGTTGACACGGATGCCGGTTGCATTGCGGATCGGTGTGCCTGAGGATGTCGTTTTACGGCTGCCGTGGGTATTGTTCTACGACACCCCTAGCGACGGAAGCCGAGGCTTGGTTGCCGAAGAAGACCGCCCACTGATGGCGCTCTCCAATCGGGTACGCTTCAACAGCCCGACGACTATCCTTCCACCGACGACCAGTGAAAGCGGGCAGCCGCGCACGTACAGCGTAGAGCCTTACCTGCCGAATATGCTTGCCAACAGCTACACCAGCAGTACAGCTCCGTTACTCCCCTTATTACCGACTGGACGCATCAGCGGCACGTTGCAATATCCTAGCGGCGAAGTCAATGCGTTAGGCACGGCGCTGATTGCACAATATCAACTGTCTACCGTCACGCTGGACGAGCGTACCCGCTTTGGCGAACAATCTCCGCTTGACCTGATGCAAATTTCTACGCTGAACGACGCCTATCGCCAACTGACGTTTGATGAGTATGGCAACTATGAACTGAATATCAGCGGCTATGTGGAGGACAATTGGGGCAACCGCTATGAAGGCGGCGGACGCTATACCTTTGTCGTGGCAGAGCCGTTAGACCTCACCCCAACGGTACTGAGTGGTGCGCCGTTTGAAGTGGGCGATGCCTTGAGCTTAGGCGTTCATCTTTCGCCGGGGGTACCTGCGGACATCGAAATCACGGTACAAGTGTTCCCCCTAGACGGTAGCGCCCCAACAGAGGAAATCTTTAGTGGGCAGGCTAACGACTTTGGGGTATACGTGCCAGAAAATGCGCCGATCTTCAACATCCCCGGCGAATATGTGATTGACTATGAGGCGCGCTACACCGACAACAGCAACCGACTATGGGCGGCCAGCCTAAGAAGCGCGGGCGTGATTGCCACGCCGGATGGCATGTTCATCGCACATGGCACACGCGGCCAAGCCGATACAGACGGCACAGGGGAAGCATGGTTCAACGTCGTGGGGGACAGCCGCGAAGCCACTCTTTACCAGCCGTACTACAGCGGCGATGTGGCATGGGTTAGCGATGGCCGCAACGCCGGGATTCAGCCCCAATTACGGTTGCAAGACCGCATAGGGACTTATACCGTGTGGCTGCTGGAAAATCACCCTGAAATCAATGGGGTGACGGCAGAGCGTTTAGACGCCACTGATGCGCTCCCCAATACACGCCTGAGCGGGAGCGAAAGCTACACTTACTTTAGCTATGTCACCCCTAGCGTCACTGCCCGCCAAGTGGTGTTAGGGAATGAGGGCAATGCCCAGCCGCTGTTATGGAACGGTGACGACCCGCTCAACGGTCAAATTGGCGCAGGGACGGGCGGCGCACGCACGGGCGATTACCTGTGGATGTTCAGCGGCGCGGTCACACGCCTGCCAGACCAAGACATTCGTCAAACCAGCATCTATGCCGCTGGTGCAGTGGTGATGAATGGGGAATTTTCTACCGCACGGGTTTATCCCCCTTATCGCGGGGAGGCCGGCAGCCCCACGGGTGGCGCCCTCTTTAGCCTTAACGACAGTGAGGTGAACCAGTTCTTTCATCCCACTGCTACCCAAGCTGGGGAGGTGCTAACTGTTGGTCAGCGCCTCAGCATTGCAGGCTATTTATTCCCGCCGTTGGCAGGGCAAATTGCCGTCACTGTGGTTTCACCGTCTGGGGAGCAAACGCGCTTCAACGAGCAAGCCAATGCAGTGGGCTATATCTATAATCCGACCAACGATATTGTGCTAGAAGAAAGCGGGGTGTGGCGTGTGACCATCACCACCACCGATAGCGGCATTACCTCTGGCGGGCTGATTGAACCGCCTCTGCCTACAGGTGGGCTGCTAGGGGCGGCCTCCAACACGTTTAACGTCTATGTGACTGACGTTGACGCCCCGTTATTGGGATCCAACGATGTATTGGGCGACCAGCCCTTCCCGACTGGCTCACCGTATAACTTCACCTTCCGTCCGCCAGCTACATGGTCATCGGTGCAGGCTTACGTCACGGTGACGTTGCCGAGCATGGTTGTGGAGGATAATCTCGTTCCGTTGCAGGGGACGAGCCTGCGTTACCAGTTTAACCCGACGGCATTGGCGCAACGCTTGCCGTTCTTTGAAGGGAACGATGCCCGCAACCGAGGCGCTGCCAGTTCTGACCCGGTGACCCTAACGTTTGTCGCTACCGGAACCGATGAAAACGGCATCCCGCAATTGCTGGCGCGCCAAATCACCATTCGCCATGACCGTTTGATTACGCTGGAGTAGAGAGCATCCTATGACTCAATCCCGTTCGCTCACTCGATGGGCAATGTTGGCCGCACTTATCAGCCTATTCGCGCTCTTGACAGGCGTAGGGCTAAGTCCGTCGGTCAGCCAAGCCCAAGCGGAGCCAACCCCGCGCCCACTCTATGCCTTGCCTGACGCCCGCAATACCCGTGCGGCAGTGAGTAGTTCACTGACACAAAGTGAAACCACAGGCTTAGTGGTGGTGGTGAATTTGTTCAGCGACACGTTATCGGTGGTCGCGCCTGTGGCAGGTGAGCTACGCGCCGAAATCCCGGTGGGGGATGACCCGCGTTCGGTGGCCTTTTTAAGCGATGGCGTGCGGGCAGTTGTCGCTAATCGGGGTGAATCTGGTTTGATGGTGGTAGACATCAACTTGCGCGGCGTCACCGCAACCATCCCGCTTGGTGGGGTATGGGCGCAATCGGTGGTTGTCAGCAATAACGACATCGCCTACGTTGCGCTGCAAGGGAGCCACGAAGTCGTGGCGGTGGATGTAGCCGAGCGCCGTGTGCTGTACCGTGTGCCAACGCCAGACTTCCCCAGTGGACTGGCGCTCTGGGGTGAATTCTTGTATGTGACCCATTTGTGGTCGGGCGAAGTAAGTTTGATCTATTTGCCACAACAGCGGGTGGTGAATACCATCCCAACCGGCCTAGACACCGGCCTAGCCCCAACTATCGCGCTGGATATCACACGCGGGTTAGCGTATGTGCCGCAGCAACGCGCCTTCACTGCCAACCCCTCCCCCACCTACGACAGCACGGTGTTCCCTGTGGTCAATGTGTTGGCGCTCAGTGGGTTGCAAGTGCGCCGTGAAGGGCGCATCACCCTTAACACCGTAGACCGCCCAGTCAATATGCCGTTTGCGCTGGCGGTAGACGCCAGCCGTAGCCTTGCCTATGTGGTCAACGCAGGCAGCAACAACCTTTCGATCATTGACTTGAACAATGGGAGCGGCTTGGCAAACGTTGGGGTAGGCAAAAATCCGCGTGGGATCATCCTCAATCCAGATAGCACGCAGGCTTACGTCCATAACACGATTGACGGCACGCTTTCTGTATTAGATACCCGTCAACGGCGGATTACCGACACTATCCCCACAACCAGTTCCAGCGTGAGTGTGCCAGTAGATGTCTTGATCGGTGCAGAGTTGTTCCACAGCGCCAGCGACCCGCGCATGAGCCAAGTGGGGTGGGTCAGTTGTGCCAGTTGTCACTTCGATGGCATGAGTGACGGCCAAGTGTGGCAGGGGTTCGCCGCAGAGGGGCGCAATACCCCTGCCCTATTTGACCTGCCCAACAGCGCACCCTATGGGTTAGCCGCAGAGTGGAATGAAGTGGCCGACAGCGAAATCCATCTGCGCCAGATTCAAGCTGGCACCGGGCTGCTAGAAGGCACGCCCAACGCCGCGCTTGGCGACCCGCACGCGGGCTTATCGCTGGACTTAGACACGCTGGTATTTTACCTAGACACGCTTCAATGCCCCGCCAGCCCATACCGCGCTGATGACCCCTTAGCCGTACAGGGGCAGGTGATCTTTGAGGCACAAGCCTGCGCCAACTGCCATACCCTGCCGTTAGGGACTAATGGGCTGGCCTATGATGTAGGGACGGGCGGCACCTTCGACACGCCGACGCTCCGTTGGTTGTGGTTGAGCGCCCCCTACTACCATGACGGACGCGCACAAACGTTACAGGCGGTGTTTACTCAAGCTGGGTCACATCAACTGACCAACACCGTTACCATTGACCAGATCAACGCGCTGGTGGCCTACCTACAGACGCTTCCACAA
>JBMOFU010000194.1:0-7703 GCA_049318725.1 Phototrophicaceae bacterium
AAGCCGTTTGGGATTTGATGGAGGCACGCGGCGCAGTGTACTTGATGGCCTTCCCCGATCAAGTGCCGGGGGATGACCCGACCGACCCACGCCTTTGCTCAATCTTCATCACCAATGGCGAAGCCGCCCCACGCTTAGGCGGCGCCAACATGAGCATCTATCGGCTGGCGTGGTCAGGCTCGTGTGGGGGCAGTTAACCCGCGTTGCAGGGCGACACAGGTGTCGTCTCTACAGGCCATAGATTGTAGGGACGAGGCAAGCCTCGTCCGCAAAACAGGCCAAAAATATGAACTAGCAATCACCGTAAATTATTCCGCTATTGTAATACTCGTTTGGAGAATCGGTGCGCTTCGGCATATAATAAGGTCAATATTCCCGTTGACCGAGTTGCCGAAGACAAACAAAACCGTGACTGACCTATTTAGAAAGCTCAATGTACTGGTGCGTGCCAGCATCAACGAAGTGCTGGAAGACGCGCAAAAAGCTGTGACTGCCCCCTTACAACGGATTCCAGCCCACCGCTTAGGCGCTGGAATCGAGCGCGAAGTGTCGAAACTGCGCGAGCAGGTCAACCACGCGCTGGACTTTGAAAACGAGTTGCAAGCGCGGGTGGGTCAAATCCAGCAGGAAGTCACTAGCCTAGACGCCCAAGCCGACGCCGCTGTTGCCAACGGCCAAGAAGATCAAGCCCGTTACCTGCTAGAGCGCATGACCCGCGCCCAACAGCGCATGGCGATGACCGAAGCCGATTTGCGCGACCATCGCATTGCAGTACAAGAGCTGATCTTGCGCGTGAATGAACTAGACGCGACGATTTCTGAGGCACAACACGCCCAAGCCCATCCCACTGATAAAGTGCCGCCCGCCGCGCCCGCAATTGCACCTGCGGCGCGGCCTTCCAGCGCAACGCCCGCAACGCCGCCAAGCGCAAAGGGGAATGTGCCGCCAGCGCCCACCACGCGCTTGACCGTACAGCAGGAACCCCCTGCCGCCCCACCCACCCCTAAACCCAGTGTTGCGCCTGCACCCACGCCGCCCACGCCTAAACCTGCTGCACCAGCGCAACCGGTGGTCAGCGCCAAACCAGACCCGATTCAGGCAGAAGTCAACGATCTGGTCGGCCAAACACGCGATTTCAACCAAGCCACTGGCAAAATGTTGGCCGACGCGCTACGCGAAGCCCAAGAGCAAGTGAATAAGATGAATGACCTACTCACCGCCAGCCATGAGGTACAGGTCGCTGCCGACCCACTGCATGATGAAATCCGCCAAACGCTCTCGAAAGATGCCATCGAAGAAGACCTTTCTCGGCGGCGGTCACGCTTGAGCAAACCTACCCCCCCCAATGATCCATCATGAGAACTTAGGGGGCAAGTGCGTGAACGTGACGGCCTTCAAGAGTGTTCCGCAGGAGCAAATCGTTACGCTTGGGCAACGGCTCACCCAAGCGTCTAGTGTAGAGGACTTGCTCTCATCTTTTGTGCAAGCCTTAACTGGGGTGTTTGGGCTGCACAATGTTCGGCTGTATCTTGCCTCATCGGCTGAACATCACCCAGTGTGCGTGTTGGTGCAAGACCGTCACACCACAGAACTCTACCCAGAAATCCTGTCTGTAGACCCGTTGATTTATCAAGTGATGGAATCAGGCAAGGTCTTTTATGACAAGAAGCTGCTTTACCTGCCTGTCAAATATCACGATCAACAGATCGGGGTGTGCATCACCGCGTTAGAGGCCAGCAACCAACTTGCCTCGCTCACGCTCTTGCTAGGCTTCTTAGCGGTGGCGTGGTCGCGTTTGATGATCCAACCCGTAGAGCAATTTCGGCTTAATGCCATGCGTGACCTGACCAGCGCCATTGCCCATCAACTGAATAACCCGCTTTCTACCGTCTTGATCGAGGCCGAAATGCTGTTGACCGAGTTACCCGCACAACATCCTTTATCCCCGCGCCTAAAGGCCATTGTGCGTGCCAGCCACCGTGCGGGGGAAGTCGTGCGGCGGCTGATGACCATCACCCATAACCACTCCCCAGAGGGCATCCCCCAAGCCTTTGACGTGCGCCCCAGTATGGCAGACATCCTCGCCCTGTTTGAGGCGCACTTCACCAACGAGGGCATTCAACTTTCCACGGAGTTTGCTGACCCGCTCCCCAACATATGGGCAGTTCCAGAGGGCTTGGGCGATGTGTGGTATAACCTGTTGATGAACGCACGCGAAGCCGTGCTAGGCCAGCCAAATCCGCAAATCGGGGTGGTGATGGGGTATCATCCGAATATCCGTCAGCTTGAAGTTCGCGTTTGGGATAATGGGGTTGGGCTACCTACGTTAGATCAAGCACAACTCTTTAAGCCTTTTTACAGCACAAAATCTCAAGAACACCCGGGGTTAGGCCTATATGTGTGTGAGCAGGTACTTTCGCGCAGCAACGCCACCCTTCGCCTGCGGCAACGGGCGGCGAGCGGCACTGAGGCGATTGTACTGTTCTCTACTGGAAAGGAATTTTAGCATGGCTTTAATTGTCGCAGTGGATGATGAAATGGATGTTCTGGCTGCGTTGGGGCGTGCGTTAGAACGGGAAGAGTGGAAGGTTCAGCTGGTTAACCACAGTCTGGAAGCCTACGCGGTCATTGAAGAAAAGATGCCAGATTTAGTCATCCTTGATATTTTGATGCCCGGGATAGACGGCATCCAGATTTGCCGCAAACTGCGAGAAAACGCCCGCTTTGCCGCCATACCGATCTTGTTCTTGACCGCAAAAGGCCGCACAGACGATATTGTCGCCGGGCTAGACGCAGGTGCGGATGCTTACATTATTAAGCCGTTCCACTTGGCAGAGTTGCGCGCACGGGTCAATGCCCTGCTACGCCGCAACATCCGTGACCTCAAGGAGGATGCCATCTTGATTGTGGACAAGCTCCAGTTAGATTCCCGCACCCATCAAGTCAGTTATTCGGGCAAGCTGGTACAACTGACCACCACTGAACATCGCCTGTTGCGCTATATGATGCTTAACCTAGACAAACCCTTGCCGCCCATGCACCTGCTAGAAGAAGTGTGGGATTACCCCCCCAATACCGGCGACCCCGACCTTGTGCGCGCCCACATCCGCAATTTGCGCGCCAAACTCAAAAAGTCCTTAGGCAGGCGCTTTATTGAAACGGTTCACGGGGTCGGTTATGTGATTCAGGCGGAGTTTTCTTGAAGGCTACATAACTTTTCACATAAAATTCACAGGCAAACCGTACGGAAAAGCGCTATCTTCCACTATAGTAGAGCTATAGCGAATCTAATGACGGAGCTTCCCCGATGTATACAATTTTGGTGGCCGATGATGAACCCATTATGTTGCGTATGGTGGAAAAACTACTCCAGCGCGATGGCTACAACGTCATAAAAACCTCATCGGCACAAGGGGTCTTAGAAACGCTGCTACAACACTCCCCAGACCTGATCTTGATGGATGTGAACCTCCCCGACCGCAACGGCTTATCGCTTTGCCAAGACTTACGCCAAAACGCGGCCTATGTTGAAATCCCGATTATTTTCTTGACCGGGGCGGGCAAGTCTCCCGACGATGTGGCCGAAGCACTCAACGTCGGCGGCGACGATTACATTCAAAAGCCGTTTGCCGCACGCGAGCTTTCGGCGCGGGTGCGCGCCCAACTGCGGCGCGTGCAAGTTCGCAAAGAGAGCAACATCCCCCAACTTGACCTCATCCGCGCCAAGTTTTTGGTCTACATCAATGGCCGCCCGGTTGAACTGACGCGGGTTGAATTTAATCTGCTGGCGTTTATGTGCCGCAAGGCCAACACATGGCTGACCACCCGTGACTTGCTCATGAATGTTTGGGGCTACCCCGGCAATGTTGGGGATGCTGCGTTGGTGCGTAACCACATTCGCAACATCCGCCGTAAAGTTGAAGTAGATGCAGACCGCCCGCAAATTTTGCTGTCTCGCCATCGGCGTGGATACATGATCGTCGCCAAGATTACCATTGATGATACCCGCCCGGCGCGCTTCACCAAACGCCCGCGTATCACCCATAAACCAGACTCAAACGCCAGCAACAGCCTCTAAGCTCTCTGCACAAAACTCTATCATTTACGGCCTTTATCTCCAACAAATTGGCGGTTTCCCCTATGGTATGATAGGCGTGTCATGAGAAGCCTCATGCTGCACGCCATCTTACGGGCTATTTTTAATCGTCGTGATAACCGCCATGATCCGAAAACTGCTAGACACTATTGTTCGCGTGCTAGATGGCACCTCTGCCGAATATGCCCCCCCTAACCGAGGGCAAAGTGTGGTGGAACTTGCCTTTATGATCCCCATCTTCTTGTTGTTATTGGTGGGGCTGGTAGAGGTCGGTTGGTTCACCAACAATTACCTTATTTTGTTGGAAGTAACGCGCGTCGGCGCACGCTATGGCACCACCCGTGAGGGAGACAGCACCGTCGTCAACTGGGAAACTATCCCGGCTGCACGGATCGGTGCATTGCCCCCGCCATTTTATACGGTAGGGAGTACAGAGCGGGAAATCAGTTTCGATTATCGAGATTGCTCAAATGAAGACACCATTGATAGTTTTTATGGCGGGATTATTTGCTTCATGGAGCAGTCTATGGATCCGCTTCAAATCGAAGATGGGATCAGCGATACCGAGCTTTTAAACGGTAATACCCCGTTGGTCAACGATGACATCGTGATTTCGGTGTTTACCAGCAACTTGATACCCGCCGCCCCAGCCACCGGGACTGACCCTGTAGCTTACTATTCAATTTCCCGACCCTTTGAAGACAACGAGGCGATGGATGGCTTAGCGCCGTTCGCTGTTGATGATGACGGCCAAACCTTGAACACCCGTAACCCATTGGCTGCCCAAGTGAAGATTACGGGGCGTTACCCCTCTAATGCAAACGAGTGTAGTTCCTTCAGCGAACGTGACCCATTTGACATCAACGGCAATGGTATTGTTCGTAATGTCGTCTCTGGCTTTGACCGCGAAGGCTTCGAATATGATGAAATTCGCCGCGACATCATTGATGGGTACAACGCGGCAGTCAGTGGCACTGCCAACAGCAATACCGCCAATGGGCGGCGTTTGCTGGCAGACACTGCCTTAGAAACACGGCGCGGCTTCGCCTATACAGGCAACTGGGAAATTGAAACGCTTCCCGGGTGTTATGGCTCTAACTGGAGCCTGACCCGTATGGAAGAGATGGTCAACTTTGTGCAATCTGGCTTTAACGAAGTTCAGATCGCCCAATTACCGCCGAGCCAAGCCTTTGTCTTGGTAGAAATCTACTGGCGCCACACCCTGTTGCTCAACTTACCCGGGTATTCCCCCCTGTATGACTTGCTTGGTGGGGAAGATGGGTCGTACATCAACGTGTGGGCGGCCTTCCCTGTACCCTCCGCTGAGTTCAATTTAGACCTCACTCTACCTTAAGTTCACTGTAGTGCAGAGGAATTACCTGATGACCCCGATTTCCTTACAAGTTCAACGCACCTTCAAGCGCCACCAAACCGGCCAAGCCATCTTCCTGTTGGCAATCGGTTTCGTGGCGTTGATTGGGTTTGTTGGCGTTGTCACTGACGTGTCGCTTCTATTTGTACGTTATGCTGCGCTCCGCCGTGCGGTAGACGCCGCTGCGGTGGCCGCTGCCGGGCAACTACGGCAAGACCGCACCTTTAGCAATGTGAACCTTGCCGCACGCCAATTCCTTGAATTTCATGGGATTGCCCCCGACGCGGTATTGGTTGAAACCTGTGCCTCAATGCCTGCGGCGTGGGGGGCGATTAATCTTGCCAGTTCTAGCCTCACCGCTGAAGAACGCCAGCAAAAAGAACTGTTTGACGAAGTGTGTGACGGCCAGCGCAAGCTGGTGCGGGTGACGGCACAAATTGAGTCCCCCACCGTCTTCCTTTCAATTTTTGGCTACGGCAGCGTGACCTTACAGGCTTCGGCAGTTTCAGAAACGGCGACGTTAGATGTGGTTATCGTCTTAGACGTTTCAGAATCTATGTTGGACGAAACCACCTATAATACGTGGGACGAAGAGCTATTCACCTACGGGGCAGACTCGGCTGCTCGCGGTAACCGCTGGACGCGCTGGGTTCCTGTACGGCTTTCAGATGTCTATTCGTGGTATGGATCGCTAACTTCTACGAGTGCCGCCCCTGCCCTGCTCAATACCATCTACCCGAGCAACAGCACCAGTCTATTCCGCCGTGAGTTCCTTACCGGTACGCTCAAGGCCTCACCAAACAATCGCGGGTATATAGAGGAGTTTCTGTTCGACTCCTTTAACGACAATAGCCCGCTTAGTCTTTCAGCCCGCATCGCGGCACGAACGGCAGTAGACGGCTTTGGGTTACCCACACATGCAAACAGCTTCCTCATGGGTGGCTATTTTAACGCACTAGACAAGCGCATCATGAACTTTGACCCCGCCGAATACTATCTAGACAGCGCCAACGCGCTACACATCGTTGACCCGGGTAGCGCCTCTCTACAAGCGAGACAAGCAAGTGAGGCGTTGCCTACAAGTGTCATCCGCCCGCGTGTAGATTGTCGGGTGCGCGTGCGTACTGCGGGTAGAATCCCAGTTGAAACAGGTACCCTTACAGACTATCGCACGCTCTTTAACGCATGGAACAGCAATTCCAGCAACAGTTTTGATGGCTTCCAGACCGCTTATGATTTCTATGGGTGCTGTAATGACCCCACCAGCGGCGCACAGATCAGCGAGAATTTATCCTATAACCCCAACGCAACCAGCGGGATCAATAGTCGTCAGTGGTTAATTAACCTTAGTGACGACTCTACGCTGTGGGGGGGGAAGGATAACAACTTCAGTGACCTCGTTTGCCAGCCGTTTAAGGCCGCTCGTGATGCTACCCGCAGCTTCTTGGGGAAGATTGACTTCTTCCGTGGGGATCGTGTGGCGTTTGTCACCTTTGACCGTGGCGCTTACTTGATTGACCCCGATGGAATCGGGACGCGAACCCACATGATTGACGAAGAAGCCTATGCTGTTGACGTTTTGAACCGTCTGGTGGGCGTGCGTGCTGAAGATAACTTCTACTGGACAAACGGGCGTAGCGCCTTTAACGACGCGAACAACAATGACATTAAAGATGCCAATGAGGCTGAAACAAACGGGGGGATTGATATTTGGGATGACTTCGCCACAGTTGCGCCTATTGATGCCAATGGTGACGGCATAATTCGAGGCGATGAGCGCAGGTTTAACGAAGACACTTACCGTGTCACCCCCGCCGGCCTCAATGCGGGGCCGTTCCTTGTCAATGGGGCTTGCCCGCTGGAAACCGCCGCTGTATGGGATGAGTATAGCGCGCACATCGCGCCAGGGACGCAAGTTTCCCCCTTAATGCATATCATGCAACCCTTCCTGTTCACCACTCGGTTGCCAATTAACACTACGCGGGATATCTACTCAGAAACTCGTGGAACGCTAAGCGGCACGGGTG
This sequence comes from Phototrophicaceae bacterium, assembly GCA_049318725.1. Taxonomy (GTDB): domain Bacteria; phylum Chloroflexota; class Anaerolineae; order Aggregatilineales; family Phototrophicaceae; genus CAIRDJ01. The sequence goes on from JBMOFU010000194.1 coordinate 7,496, forward strand.
GAGCGAACCTGACCCAATGGGGTCAGTGGATGTCTGGCAATGATGACCCCCCCGGAACAACAGGTTTGTTCAATAACAATGGGAACACCACAGACCTGATTGACCGTCACCGGAGCTACTTAACGGCAACCGGCGTCAGTAGCGCCACGACTAACGGCAGGCGGCTACAATTGGGCTATTACAGCTATGAATATCAAGGTTCATGCCG
>JBMOFU010000195.1:0-7689 GCA_049318725.1 Phototrophicaceae bacterium
CGACCATATCCACTGTGGTGCGCCCGCCCAAGTAACGGACGATGCCGACATCATGTACGGCCAGCACTGCATCGCTAGGCAGGTTGGCGTCAATCCAGCGTGCCATTGGAATTTGTTGTCGGGTAAGGTAGCTCACATTCAAGCCATACGCAGGCTGGAAGTAAACACCGCTACTCACCAACGCGCTGACGAGCAACAGCCCGCTTGCGCCCCATGCGGCGGGTTTACGCCACGACCACAGCGCCGCAATCCCCCAGCCCGCCAACGGGAACAGCAATACCATAAACGGTACTTGATAGCGCTTGAAGTGCCAAAACGCTGGGTCGAGCGTGCTAACGGCAGCCGTTCCCGCGCCAAGCCAAAGCAAGATCAGTGCGGCGGTGATCCACTGCTTGCGCCACAGCCACACCCAACCGATAACCGCCAACAGCAATAACGGAATCGGCAAATATAACCCTTCACGCGGGCTGTATCCGCTGGCGAATTCCAGCCACAGGCGGGCAAAATTGCCCACAATGCGCGGGATAATCACGGTATAGTCTTGGGGGATCATCCCCAACAGCGATTTCGCGTCACTGCCTGCTGCCTCACGTTCGCCTGTGATCAGCCAATTGATAAGCGGTTGTAGGCCAAGCGCCAAGACAGGCAGTACGCGCCATAGTGTAGCGCGAACCCATCCCTCCCCTTTACGATAGGCATGGATTTGTTGCCACAGCAATGCGGCCACGACGATCACGGCCATAATCCCGCCTTCAGGACGGGTGACGGCCATCAAGCACGCGCCCATGACAGTGATGTTTGGCTTGGTGCTATAGACCCCGTAAAGCGTGACCAGCATCCATGCCGTGAGCAACCCTGTTTCCATGCCGCTGGCGTAGTGCCAGCCGATAAAGCCCGTTGCAGCAAAGGTCAACACAAATGCTAGGGTCAGCGGGCGCGGTAGGGATGTCTGTTTGATAAGTTGTGTAAGCATCGCTAGGGATAGCGTTAAGGCAATCCAGCCCCACCCTAGCGCCCACAGGCCAAGTGATAGCCCGCTAAACCCCAACCGATAGCCGACAGCCAACAGATACGGGTAGATCAAGCTAGTTGCGCCCGATGACGGCGGTTGACCTGGGTTGTACTGATAAAGTTCGCCAGCGGCAATTTGACGGGCATACTGAAAGTGGATGTACACGTCATCCAGTGGCAAAACGGGTTCGCCCGCCGCCTGCCACGCTGGGAGGGTGTACAGCGCCAGCACGATCAGCGCCAACAGACCACACGCCCCCCACAGTTGCCAAGCTGAGCGTGGCATTATTGGCTAAAGCCATCCGAGAAGATGTCAATCATGTATTTGACATCTGGCCCCAGCGGGTAAAGGATCGGGCAGGTTGCGCCGTTGGCGATATATTCGCGCACCTTCGCCTTGACCTCATCAGCCGTGCCAGAGGCTGTAATCAGTTGCACCACGTCATCGGGGACAAGGTGCATCGCCTGTTCGATCTGTTCTTCGGTGGCCGGCCACGTTAACACCTGATTGATCTCATCTAGCAGTTCTTGGCTGACGCCGCTGGCCTTCATGATGTGTGGCTGTTGGCCTAAGTATTGTGTGACGAGCTTGCGTGCGCCGTCCAACGCCTTTTTGCGGTCTGGGTCTACTGAACAGACAACCAATTGCGGGCGGTCTACGCTGTCTAGCGTGCGCCCGGCCTTCTTTGCGCCTGCTTCCAGCCGTTCTACCGCTTTGATGTTGTAAGCGGGGGAAACCAAGTAGTTGAGTACCACACCGTCGGCAATTTCCCCCGTGAGTTCTAGCATTTTGTCCCCAGTTGCGCCGATGTAAAGCGGCACGTTACGCGCTTCTTTGCGGCCATGCACCACGTCTAGCTCAACGTCGGTCATCTGGACGAATTCGCCCTGATAGGTGACCCGCTCACGGGCTAACAGGCGGCGCATGACTTCGATGTTTTCACGCATGGCCTGTAGCGGCTTGGTGCGGGTGATCCCCACGTTTTTTGCCAGCGGATCCCACCACGCCCCAACGCCATAGATAATGCGGTCTGGAGCAAGGTCGTCTAAGGTGAGGAAGGTCGCGGCCATCACGCCCGTGTTGCGCGTCCAGTTATTGACCACACCAGAGCCAATCTTGATTTTGCTCGTCACAGCGGCAAAGGCCGCCATCGGTACAATCGCGTCGCGCACAAGGCGGCTTTCGGCCTGCCAGACGGCCTCAAACCCCTTTTCTTCAGCATATTGCACATAGGTCATGGCCTCACGGATGTCGTGGGCGTCTTGAAGGTAAAGGGCTACACGGTCTGACATAGGGTTTTATCTTCCTGTTTGGTTTTCAGAGAGCAAGGGTTTTGCATCGAACGTCCCGGCGGCAACGTATCCCTGATAGCGTTCAAGATCAACCGGGTGGTCAATATCCAGCATCAACCGTTCCGATTCATAGATATATACCGCAGCGCCAGCCTCTTTCGCCAGTTTTTGGTGGGTGGCAAAGCTCCCCACGCCATAGGCATAATCAAACAGCCCGGGGGGGCGGCTCAATAAGACGTTGGTGCCGTCGCCTTGTGTATCGGTGACCAAAACGACGCTGCGCGGCTTTTGGCCGAGCTTTAAGACCTCGCTGAGGTCTTCTGCATTCATCAAGGGGATGTCTGCTGGCAGGATCAAGGCCGCCTCTGCGCGCCAGCTTTGTAAAACTAGCGTTGCCCGCATGAGGGCATTGTTCAATTCCGGCGCACCACTTTCTTGAATGGTGCGTGAGCCAAAATCGCGGGCTAATGCCAGCACATAGTTGTCTCGGCTAATGACCAATGTGCCAGTGATGAACGGAATTTGTTTGACCACGTTCAACGTCCGCCGCAACAGATGTTCGGCCAATTGCCGCCGTTGATCGCCAGAGAGTGCCTCGGCTAGGCGGCTTTTGGCCTCCCCCAGTGGCTTTACTGGAATGAGTACCCAGACACTCATGATGACCCCCATGCTTCTAGCCAGCCCAACACTGTTTTTGCCAGCGCGATTTTATCATGGTCGGTTCGCATCAAGGTTTGTGCGCTCAAGACGCGCAAGCCTGCAATAGAAGGGGCGGCGTCTTGTTGGTCATAGACAAATCCGTTGATGATGTCCCCATAGAAGGCGGCCACTTGTTCGCTACTCGGGGGGATGTTCAACTCGTGCATGATTTTGGCCGTTGGCCCTTTAATCGCTTGCCCGCCGATGATGGGGGTGACTGCCACACGCGGTACATCGCGTGCGAGTAGCGCCCCACGCATCCCGTTCACGGCCAATATCGGCGCAACCGACAGCCACGGGTTTGACGGCCCAATGATGATGGCATCTGCGGTTTGGATGGCTTCGGCAACTTGTGGAGAAAGGGTGGCCTGTTCTGCTCCGCTGTAGTGAATCGCACTGACGGTGGGTTGCCAGCGGTGGCGCACAAAATACTGCTGAAAGCCCAATTGACCGTGTTCGACAGTATCCACCAGTGTAGCGACCTCATGATCGGTCATCGGCAACACACGATGTTCGATGTTCAACTGGGTGGTGAGCCGTGCAATGACCTGCGTTAACGTTTGTCCGTTGCGGAGCATTTCTGTACGCAGTAGGTGCGTGGCGATGTCTAAATCCCCTAGCCGGAACCATGTATCTTCGCCGAAGCGCTGGAGCGCTTGTAGCGTCCGCATGGAATCGTGCATGATCCCCCAGCCGTTCACACGGTCTACTAACCCGCTGAGGGTGTACACAATCGTATCAAGGTCAGGGCAAATCCGTAAGCCGTACAGCCAAAAATCATCGCCTGTGTTGACCACTACGTCTAATTGGTCGGGGCGCAATAGCTCTTTTAGCCCGTAGGCCAGCTTTGCGCCACCGACACCGCCTACCAACAGCACCACACGCTTTATCGCCATAGCACGCTCTTTTCTAGGGGATGCCGCGTTTTTTCGCGGGTTTGGGCAGGGAAACCCAAGGCGATAAGGGCTTGAGGTTCCCAATCAATGGGTAATTCCAACACAGATTTCACAACGGCAGCACAGAACAGCGGCGCGCACATCCAACAGGCACCTAACCCGAGCGCGTGCGCGGCCAGCAAAATATTTTGCCCGGCCATCGCGCTACTTTGTACGGCCATCGTCCGCTCATGCTGGTTGCGGGTGGGGTCGGTGTAGCTGTCCATATCCACCATAGAGAGTGCCAACAAGATCAGCGCTGGCGCTTGGGTGATGCGCTCATAAGAACGGTTCACATCTTGTTCGATCAGGTCTATAGGGGCGCCATCCCGCGTGAGGTCGTGGCGCAATTGTGCGCCCATTGCACGGGCAAGCTGCTCTTTTGTCGCCTGCGTGCGGATCACCATAAAGCGGAAGGGTTGGCGGTTGTGTGCCGAAGGCGACCAGATGGCCGCCTGTAAAATCTGTTCCATGAGTGTATCAGGGATCGGCTGTGGGGTGTAGCGCCGTATAGACCGCCGCGTTAAAATCGCCTCAAACACATCCATAATGCGCTTACCGATAAAGGTCTTGGTGCGCGGGGCGGTTGAGGTCGGCAGCCGTGCCGTGTGGCGTGGGGATGTTTAGCCCGCGCAAGACGACCACTGGCAAGCCTTCTGCCCCTTCACCGCTCAACAGTTGCGCCGCAGATGAGATTAAATCCCCGTAGCCCTGCATACTAATTTTCAGCGCGCGCCCGAACAAGTCCGTTTGGCCGCGCAAATCTAGCAAGCCCGGCACGCCTGTTGCGCCAATTGCCACGCCAATATTGCCCATACGGAATGGGCGCCCTTGTGAGTCGCTAATCACAATCGCCACCTCTACCCCGCTGAGGGCGTGAATCTGTTGGCGTAAGCGTGCCGCAGACTCGTCTGGATTGTGGGGGAGTAACAACACACGCTCGTCGCCGCCCTCTAGGTTGGATTGGTCTATCCCCGCGTTGGCGCAGATAAACCCAAGCCGATGCTCAACGATGATCGCCCCATTGGACGCTGTGCGCGAAACGCTTTTGCTCTCCCTTAAGATGACTTCTACAAGGCGCGGGTCTTTGCCCGTCAGTTCGGCATAATGATGGGCATCGGCAGAGGGGGTCACATCGGCAAGGCGAATGATGCGCCCCTCTGCTTTAGAGACAATCTTGGAGGTGATAACCAAGATGTCTCCGGTTTGTAAGGCAAAGCCTGCCCCATGCGCCGCCGCGAGCAGGATCGCGGCAAGGTCATCATGCGGCTGGATTAATGGGATATTGGGGATGGCCGTCAGCGAGATACTGGGAGCTATGGCGTTCACTCAATCCCCGTAATACGAATGCCTGCGCCTTTGACCTTATACACCTTGCCGATGTAGAACAGCACCGCTGTGAGCGCTTCTGCTGCAACCGAGTTTGCCAACGGGCCGCTATCTAGCCCGCGCATCCCGGCGGCCTCGACCAAAGCAATCACATCATGTTTGGCCTGTTCATCGTCACCTGTCACTAACACATCCAGTGCTACTGGCTCAGAAAGGTTCTTGAGCTTGCCCGCGCCTACGTTTTGGAAGGCAGACACAACCCGTACGCCATCCCCTAAAAGTGCCTGTGCTTCCAGCCCCGCCGATTTGCCCTCTGGGATCACTACACTTTGCAGGTAGGGGGTTGGCACGGTGAGGTCTACAAGGATTTTGCCCTGAAGCTGATCTTTGACGCTTTCTAGGGTGGAGCGGTGGGCGCTGTAGGGAACGCTCAAGACAACAATGTCATCGGCGGCGGCAGCGGCTGTGAGGTTGTCTGCCCCGCTCACAAATGCTTCGCCAATTTCAGCATTGATCTCTGCCGCAACTTGGGCGGCTTTTTCTGGATCGCGTGAGCCAATCACCACCCCATAGCCCTTGTTCGCCCAGCGTCGGGCAAGCGCGCTGCCTTCTTTGCCGGTGCCGCCTAATACTGCGATTTTTACCATCAATGCGCTGTTTTCAGTCATAGGTACTCGCCTTTTATGTTGGGGGTGTTGTATAGCATTCCCCTATAGACACATAATTTACCTTGTAGGGGCATCATATATGATGCCCCTACAATCATTGTTGACTTTTCTCTTGGGTAATATCAGGCTATTCCAGAAACATTGGCTGCATAACGCTCCCATACGGTTGGGGCATAGGCCAATGCTTCAGCGACAATCCGTGATTCATCAATCCCAACTAGCACACGATCTTTCATCAAAACCTTGCCGTTGGCAATAGTGGCTGTAATCATGGACGCCTCATAGCCAAAGAGCAAGTGCCATGCCGCGTTCCCGCGTGTGAGTGGGGTGAACGGGCGGTAATCTAGCAAGATGACATCTGCGGCTGCGCCCACACTAATTTCACCGAGCCGCTCGCCACTGAAGAAGGTTTCTGCAAGGCGGGCATTGTTGGCTGTCGCCACCTGTATCACATCCGCGCCGTTGGCCTCACGCGGGTCACGGTTCGCCAACTTGTGCAGCAAGTAAGCCGCTTTCCATTCAGCAAACATATTGTGGCTAAAGCCGTCGGTTCCTAAGCACAGTTTGACCCCCTGCGCCAGCATTTCGCTGAAGTCCATTGCACCGACGCCGTTGTTCATATTCGAGCGCGGCTGATGGCTGACCCATGTTCCGCTGGCGGCCAACCGTTCACGTTCGCTGGCGTCAATGTGAATGCAATGGGCGGCGAGTGTACGCTCACCGAGAATGCCAAATTGCTCAAGGCGGTGTACGGTGCGCTTGCCGCTCCGTTGCAGGCTGTTTTGTGGGTCGGCTTCATGTTCGGCAATGTGGATGTGGAAGCCTGCACCGCTCGGCAATTGGGACGCGCACGCCTCTAGCGTGTCATCGTCCAACGTGAGGCTGGCATGTAGGCCAAACGTGCCGCGTACCCGCGCACGCGGAGCAGCGATAAAGCGCAGGTTTTCACGGATGCCTGCTTGGGCGCGGGCTTTGCCGTCGCGGTCTGTGACTTCATAGCACAGTACGCCGCGTAGCCCGGCACGCTCGACCACATCCGCAATCACATCAAGGCTGCCGTCAATGAAGTTTGGGCTGGCGTGATGGTCTATCAAGGTGGTGGTACCGTGCTTGATGGCGTCAACCATCATCAGTTCTGCACTGAGGCGCACTGACGTTTCATCCAATGCTTTGTCCAGCGGCCACCAGAGCTTTGCCAATACTTCGGGGAAGTCTTTGGCAGGCTCGCCGGGGATTGCCATCCCGCGTGCAAAGGTGCCGTAAAAGTGCGTGTGCGCGCAGATGTTGCCCGGCAACATCAACTGGTCTTTAGCGTCTAGCCGCTCTACATCAGGGAACTGTTGGATCAAGTCTAGGCTACCGCCAATGGCGCGGATAACGCCATCGTCCATCAGTACAGCATAGTTCGGCAAGATTTCTGGTTTATCGTCCCACGTCAAAATTGTAGCGTTATGCACCAGCAACATAGCAGTTTATCCTCTGCGGTAGGGTAGCCCCAACATGACGGGGCCATCGTTGGCTTGTATGGCGGCCTGAATTTGTGCCAGTGTCGCGTCCTGTTCACTGGTACTGTTTAGGTAAACGTTCCCGCCGTTGGGTTGTGTGGAAACCACAACCTCCCCGCGCTGACATAGCACGCGCAACTGTGGCGAATAGCCTACATAGCGGCGGTCTGCTTCCCAAGTGCGCTCTAGCGCATAACCGCGTTGGCGCAACACATGGAAGATGCGGTCTACCAGTTGGTCGTCGTCGCT
>JBMOFU010000196.1:0-7619 GCA_049318725.1 Phototrophicaceae bacterium
CCGCCATTGGGCATTTTCAGTTCAGGCTGCACGATGTTGTCCCCGCCATGCGCTAAAGCGCTGCCACGCCAAAATCCCAGCGCCGCCGAATAGGGTTAAGCTGGCAAACGTCAACAGCAGCGGCAACACCGCCCCTGCATCTGACGGGCGGCCACAAATGGCGTTCCAAATCTCGTTGGGCAAACGGCGCAAGGTCTCTATATCTTTGACGTAGGCGCTGGTGAAGACCAATAGCATGACGCCGCTGCTTAACAGGAAGAATCCGAGCAAGGTCATCAAGAACTCGCGGTCATTCAAGGCAGATGGGGGGGATAGGGGAGTCTGTTGCATGGTTGCGTTCCTTGTCGCTCTGTGATTGTGGGGCATAAGAGCCTGTTTGGAGTGTAGGGGCGAGGTCTGCCTCGCCCCGTCAAGCGGTTAGCGTGCCGCGCCCGGCTGACCGGATACCCAGAAGCCCTGCGTTAAGCTAATGGCGTTGAGCATCACCGGCCCCCACATGATGAGGTTAGAAATCACCACGACTGTGACCCACAAGCGCCAATTTTCCAGCACTGGCGGGGCATATTCGGTTTGTGACGGAACGCCATCTACGGGGATGATGCTATCGTTTTCTTCGCGCTTGGAAAACAACGCCGTACCGACCAGCACTACATACAAGCAGATAGAGCTAATGAGCAAGATCACCCCGGCGACGGCTGACCAGTTCATCCAATAGCCGACGGCTTCGCTGATATATGCGCCCACGCCGCCTAAATCTGTACGGCGGGTGGCTCCAGCGATGCCAGCGCGCCCCATTGAACCCGCAAAGATAATCATCCCGAAGAACCACAAGTAAACATGCGCCAGCGCGACACGCGGCATAAACAGCTTACGCCCGGTGATCTTCGGCAAAATCCAGAAGGTGACGCTGATATAGGTCAAGAACACTGCGCCGCCCAACGTGGTATGAAAGTGACCCGTCACCCAAGTGGTATTGTGCAGCGCCACATTCATGTTGTAGGAAGCGTTCATCAACCCACTGATACCGCCGAAGATGAACAAGAACATGCCCATATACTGCGCGGCGACTACCGGGTCGCCGTAGGGCTGCTTCCACATCCAGTCTAGGATGTTGGTTGCCCCGCGCTTGCGTCCAGCGCGCTCAATCGTCGCGGCGATGTTAAAGGCAGTCAGCAGGCTTGGCACTGCCACGACAAAGGTCAACGCGCTGTGATAGAGCTTTGCCAGTTCGCTCACGCCCGGGTCGGTGAACAGGTGATGCACGCCAATCGGGATGGAAAGAATGGCAATCATCAAGAAGGCGATGCGGGCAAAGCTGTCGCTGAACAGCTTGACGCCCAACTGCTTGGGCAGCATGGTATACCAAGAGACATAGGCCGGGATCAGCCAGAAGTAGACCAATGGATGCCCAAAGAACCAGAAGAAAATCCGCGCCACTTGCGGGTCGGTGGTGTCTACCCAGCCGAGCGAGAGCGGTAAGAGCATGGTCAACACTTCAATGGCAACGCCCAACGACGCGCTGAACCACATCACAAAGTTACAGACAATGGCATACGTCGCCAGCGGTGCTTTTTGGCCGGGGTTGTCACGCTTCCAGTCGGCATACGTCCAGAACACGTTAAACGCCCCGACCCATGAGCCGACGATCACCAGCGCCAGCCCTAAGTAAAACGCCCAGTGTGCCAACATCGGCGCATAAAATGTATACAACACGTTCGATTGGTTGCCGATGATCGCGCCGCCAGCCAACGCCATCCCTACCACCATGATCCAGAACGACGCCCACACCGCCAAGCCGCTTTTCATTGGCCGCTGGAGCGAGCGTTGCACGACAAAATAGCTCATCCCCATGATGAAGAAGGTCGTAAAGACCAGCGCGTTCAGTACGCCGTGCGCGGTCAAGGCTTGATAGTAGTAGCTGAAGATCGGCATCGGCATGGCGGTGCCGAGGTTTTCTAGCGCCCATGCGTTCATAAACGGCGAGCGGCGGAAGGTCTGGAACGGCCCCATCAGGATGCCGACTGAAAGCGCGACAAAGGCAATCAGCAAATGCGCCCCCACCTGAAAGCGCTCATAGCGCATCAAGCTCGTGAGCGGGTGCGTCAAGATTGGTTTGGTGGGTTCCGCCTGCGGGAGTATTGCGGGTTGTAAGGTTGCCATTAGCTCGTCCCCTCTGCGCTTGGTGCAGCTTCTACAATAATCGTGGCGTGCATGGCTTGATGCAAGCGCCCACAGTATTCATGGCACAACAGGCGATATTCGCCCGCCTTCGTAAAGGTCAAGTGGGCGCGGGCAATATGCCCCGGAATGACCTCAAAGTTGATGTTGTGGCCTTCGATCAACATGCCGTGTGTCACGTCACGGCTGGTGACGTAGAACTCTACTTCTGCGCCAACGGGCAGCCGAACCTCATAATTTGGGTTGCCGTTCCAGTTCCACATTTGCGCCAACAGCACCAAATCGTAGTGATTGTTGCCCATATCGCGCAGGCCGGGCGAAGCGAACATGGTTTCGTCCAGCCGTTGCGGATTGATGAAGCCGCCTTCGCCCGCAGGAACCACGCCATAGATCAGCGCCCCGGCGATCAGAGAGGCGAAAAACACCCCAAGCATGACCACAATCATGATGAGCCAACGCCGCTCATAAGGGTCAATGTGCAGTTGTTGTTCAGGTACGTGTACTTGTGCCATGTTTGGCCTAGCTCCTTAACATGAAAATTTCAATCCAATTGATAACCCAGTACCCGATGAAAAACAGGAACATCAGCACCACGAAGAAGAATGCACCACGCGGGGGAGCATAGCTTTCTTCTGGGGTGGGCGCTTGCGCCACCACAGGGGCAGGCGCGCTGATCTGGGGTTCGGGCGTCCCCGTCACAGCAGGTTCAAGAATGGGGGGGGCTTCGGTCATCGTAGAACTCCTTTAGGGTTTAAAGCGACAGCAAATAGGCGACCAAATCGTTGATTTCGGCTTCGGTCAACACGTCGGCGTAGGTCTTGGGCATCAGCGCGTCTGGGTAATCTGGCACGACATAGGCGCTTGGGTTGACAATCGAAGTGTGCAGGTACTCGCTGGCCGTTAGCCCATCTACGCGGGTAGCGGCGCGCACACTGATTCCCAACATCCCCGGCCCAATCAAGCGGTCTGCGCTGGCGGCGTTGTGGCAGGTGGCGCAGGCAAACGACACTTCGTTATAGAAGGTGGCGAACAGCACGGCGCCGTTGGCGGCATCGCCAACAGGGGCGGCTGCGGGTTCTGCCAGCGTTGCAGTGGCTGGTGCCAGCGTTGCAGTGGCTTCTGCCAGCACTTCAGTGGCGGCGGCTTCGGTGGGGGGGAGTGCCGTTGCACTCAATGCCGTAGCGGTAGGTGCGGCGGCAACCGGTTGTAGGGCGGGGTCTGGCAATTGACGGCCACACCCGACAAGGACTAGCGCGAAGGCGATTAGGGTAACCGCAAGCGCACGATTCATAAAGAAAATCTCCCTTTTGTGTTCGGCAAACGCTCATCTTTGATATGGGCATATTGTAAGGGGAGCCAGCGCAGTCAACCCCTGCAACGTTTACCGACATCCTATGACAATCGTCACCCGTTCAGGGCGGATGCAACACGCCCCCTACAAAACCGCGCTACGCATTGCGCCCGCCCCCTGCAACCCCTTATACTAGGCCTGTTGATGTCCCTAACCAGAAAGGTTGACCATGCCGAAAATCATTAAAATCAATACCTTTATGATTGACAAAATCGGGCGGGAACGCGCCGAGCAAGAATTGACATGGCTGGTCAACGACGGCTGGCAGATCATCACCAGCGGTGGCGGCGGGCATGATGGCGCGCCGATTTGGGGCTTTGTCATCCTGCAAAAAGATGACCCCGACGCGGTGATCCCGCCCGAAACCGACGAAGGCCAGATCGTGCAGTGATTGGCGGAATGAAGCGACTCAGTGCGCTGCTACGCCACAAACGGACAAGGCAAGTTGCTGTGCTACTGGCACTGATTGGGCTAGTCGTCAGTGTGGGGCTGTGGGCTTGGGTGTGGCGCGGGCTACCGAGCATTGACGCGCTTCCAGCGGGGTTGGCGCTGCCTTCCACCCGCATCTATGATCGGCATGGGCGGTTGCTGTATGAAATCTTGCCGCCCACTAGCGGCGGGCGAAACCGCCCGCTGGCACTGGCAGGCATCCCCGCTCATTGCATTGAGGCGGTCATCGCTACAGAGGACGCCACTTTCTACGATCACAGCGGGGTATCTTTGCGCGGGGTGGCGCGGGCGCTGTGGCTGAACCTGCGCGGCGGCGATGTGGTGGCGGGCGGCAGCACCATCACTCAACAGGTTGCCCGTAACCTGCTGCTAGACCCGCACGCCCGCCAAGCGCGCACGCTCCAGCGCAAATTGCGAGAGATGGCCTTAGCATGGCAGATTGAAGCGCGCTACAGCAAAGACGAGATTTTGGCCTTATGGCTGAATCAAACCGACTTCGGCAACGTCGCCTATGGGATTGACGCCGCCGCGAATGCCGTTTTCGGCAAGCCCGCCAATGCCCTTTCTTTAGCAGAATGCGCGCTACTGGCAGGGCTGCCACAGTCGCCAAGCAGCTATAATCCGTTGACAGCGCCCGACGCGGCCAAAGCCCGTCAAGCGACGGTCTTACGGCTGATGCGCGAAGCAGGCTATATCAGCACCGAGCAGGAACAAGACGCCACCCGCGATGCCCTGCAATATGCCGCCAGCAGCTACCCGATGCTGGCGCCGCACTTTGTGCTGATGGTCTGGGAACAACTCGAGGCCGACTACTCCGAAGCGCTCTACACACGCGGGCTAGAGGTCATCACCACGCTGGATTTAGACTGGCAACAGGCCGCTGAAACGATCATCCCGCGTGAATTGGCCGCGCTTAATCACCCGCCGCCCAACACCCATCCCCCGGCCAACGCGCACGGCGCGGCGCTCGTGGCCTTGAATCCGCACAATGGAGAAGTGTTGGCGTGGGTTGGCAGCCCAGATTACACCGATTCAGCCATCAGCGGCGCGTTGAATATGGCGTGGGTGCGCCGCCAACCGGGGAGCGCGCTCAAGCCGTTCACCTATGCGCTGGCCTTTGATCCCGCCCGTCCCGACGCATGGAACCCCAATACCGCGCTGTTGGACGTTCGCACGCCGTTTATCACCCGCCGCCTAGAAAGCTACGTGCCAGCCAACTATGACCTTGAAGAACACGGTTGGGTCACGGTGCGGACGGCGTTGGGGTCGTCTTACAATATTCCGGCGGTTTTGGCGCTGGAACAGGTTGGCATTGATGCCTTTGTCGGCTTGATGGGCAATTTAGGCGTGGTCAGCCTTGCCGAAAACCCCGACCTTGATTTGGCCGTCACGCTTGGCGGCGGTGAAGTGCGCTTGATCGAACTCACGGCGGCCTATGGCGCGCTTGCCAACGGTGGGGAGCGTGTGCGCCCGCAATTGATCCAGCAAGTGACAGCAGCAGACGGCGAACGGCTCTACGCGGCGCTCAACCCGCCCGCCCAACGGGTTATGGACGAACGGGTGGCTTTTTTGGTGACGGATATTCTAGCTGACGACAGCGCCAGATTCCCCAGCTTTGGGCGCAATTCACGGCTCAATATTGGGCGTCCAGCGGCGGCCAAAACCGGAACCACTACCGACTTGCGCGACAATTGGGTGGTGGGCTATACGCCCGATCTGGTGGTAGGGGTGTGGGTGGGCAACCCCGATTACACACCAATGGTCGGGGTCACGGGGTTAAGCGGCGCCGCCCCGATTTGGCATCACGCCATCCGTGCGTTTAGCGCCGACCTGCCAGAAACAGCGTTCGCGGTTCCGTCTGGGGTTGAACAGCAACCTGTGTGCGCTGTCGCTGGACTCCCCGATGGCACGCCCTGCCCACAAACGCGCCTAGACTGGTTCATCAGCGGGGTAACGTCGCCAAAACTGGCAGGGGCGCAAACCGTGCGCTGGCTTTCGCCCGACCCCTATACCGTCTATCGAGTTGCACCGCGCATCCCCCGTGAACATCAGCGGGTACAGGTTGCCGTAAGCGTCCCCGCAGAAACGCAACAGGTGCGCTATGCCATCAACGGTGTGCCGCTGGCAACGCTGGATAGCGCGCCATTCAGCGCGTGGTGGCAATTGGAAGCGGGCAGTTACACGCTCACGGCAGAGGTCGTGCTGGCTGACGGCAGCGTGATCGCCCTAGCCCCCGCGCCAATTACGGTGATTGAGTGACCGTAACAGGATAGCCCTACAAAATCAACCTGTAGGGGCGTCCTATGTGCCGCCCCACCCAAAGGATGTTTTATGAATCCCCCCCCGATTGTGATCTTTGCCAGCCGTAGCCGCACCTCATACGCCCTGATTCATGCCCTTGCCGATCAATTCTCTGTTGCTGCGGTAGTCTTTGAACACGGGCAGGGGCGCAAGCTGTTGCGCTATCGGCTGAAAACGTTGGGGTGGCTACGCGTATTGGGGCAATTGGCCTTCTTAGCCTATGACCGCCTTATCATCCGCCCGCGTTCTGAGGGCAAGATCAATGCGTTGTTGGCGGACTACAACGACGCCCCGCCCGATAATCGCCTGCGTTGCATGGATGTAGACAGCATCAACGGCGAAGCGGTGCAAGCGCTGCTCCAAGAAATTCAACCCGCGTGCGTGGTAGTCAGCGGCACAGGGATCATCCGCAAGAAAATTCTGGCGTTGTCTGACACCTTTATCAACATCCACACGGGTATTACCCCACGCTATCGCGGCGTTCACGGGGCATTTTGGGCGGTCTATGAAGGGCGGCCAGAACTGGCAGGCGTGACGATCCACCTGATTGACGCGGGCATAGACACAGGCGGGATTTTGGCGCAGGCGAGTATCACCGTTGACCCTGCCCAAGACACCTACCGCACCTTGCCCGTAAAGCAATATCTGGTGGGCTTGCCGTTGATGGTCGAGCAGGTGGCGCAGGCATTGGCGGGGGAGCTTGCCCCTTATCAGCGCAGTGACCTTGAAAGCCAACAATGGTACTCGCCGAACCTAACTGAATATATCAGATTCGTGATAAAGCTTACCGAAAAAGCGCCGTAAAGCCCCTAGCTGGTATGGGGAGGTAATGCGTGTCGTTCCTGTGCTATAATTAAGACCATGACAACGCAAATTGAAGTCCATCGGATGTACAAATATCGATTGTATAACACCAAACGCAACAAGCATTTGATGAATGCGATTGATATTGCGGGAATCATCTGGAACCATGCATTAGCGTTGTGCAAACGCTACTACCGTGTGTTCGGTCGTGGGATGGACTTCAACGACTTGATGAAACACATCGCCAAGTTGAGAAACGGGCGATTTGCCTTTTGGCAAAAGCTTGGCTCGCAGGCAGTGCAGGATGTGATTCAGCGCCTCAAGCGGGCGTTTGAACGCTTTTTCAAGAAACAAGGTGGCTTTCCCAAGTTCAAGAAAGTCAAGGGCTACCCCAGTTTCACGCTGAAACAAGCAGGATGGAAGCTACTTGGGAAGAACAAAATTCGATTGCTCAATCACAACTACAAGTTTGTGAAGTCGCGGGAAATCGAAGGCGAGATCAAGACTGTCACGGTCAAGCGGGATAGCATGGGTC
>JBMOFU010000197.1:0-7604 GCA_049318725.1 Phototrophicaceae bacterium
ATGACGGGGACGTGCAATTGGCGGGCAACTTCTTCCACTTTGCCCAACAAACCCGCCCAGTTCACATCGCCTTCAGGCTGGACGGCCTCTTGTAGCACGTTGAAGTGCAAAATGAGCGCGTCGGCGTCAACCATTTCAACCGCACGGCGACATTGGTCAATGCCATAGCCGTAGTTGAACTGTACCGCCCCTAAATTCGCAAATAACAGGATGTCTGGGGCAATGTCCCGCAGGGTGTAGGTGTGCGCTAAACTGGGGTCTTCAATGGCAGCCCGTTGTGAGCCTAAGCCCATAGCAAACCCATAAGTCTGGGCAACTTCCGCAAGGTTGCGGTTGATGCGTTTGGCAAGTTCAGCGCCACCCGTCATGGAGGAAATCAAAATGGGTGCGCGCAGGGTTTTACCAAATAACTGCACGCTGGGGTCAACCTGCTTGAGGTCTAATTCTGGCAGGGCGTCGTGCAAAAAGCGGTATTTCTCAAGGCCGGTAGTAACATGTGGGAACTGTACGTTTCTTTCAAGGTTGATCTTGATATGATCAACTTTGCGACTTTCTGTTGTTGGCGTCACTTCTGTCATGGTTAAGGGTTCCTTCCTGTGTATGATGCTAACGAATAGATTGCCCCGAATCAACACTACCTAGCATATGTAGACTGCCACTGGCAGGCAATACTCATATGGGTATAATCTTCGGGACGTGTACCATTTTACTCAACCTTGACCTACTGTCGGGAGGAAGTCAGAAGATGACGGACGATATTCAAGCACGGATCACTGACATTGTGATTAATTTGCTTGGCGTGGAGCGTGAACGGGTAACCCTGAATGCGAACTTCCGCGATGACCTTGAGGCGGATTCACTTGACCTTGTAGAACTGATTATGGCTTTTGAAGAAGAATTCGGCGGAGAAATTTCCGACGAAGACGCCCAAAAGATCAATACTGTGGGTGAGGCGGTTACATACATCCGCACCAACCGCTAACTTGTCGGGCTGTGAACATTCTGCACTCATTACATGGGCGGGGCTTTTTGCAAAGTCTCGCCTGTGTTTGTGGGGCGGTTTGTAACCGCCAGCAAGGTCAATGTGAGCAAGCCGATGGTATAAATAAAACATCCACCCCCTATACTAAGCGGCACTTGATAAATTGCCAGCAAGTTATACGCCCGCAATACCCCTACCAAAGCGCACAGCACGCCAATACTTGCCAACCCAATTAATCCTTCGCGGTAAGGTAAAATACGCCGTCCCACCACAAGGCTGATCCCACCGATAAGGTACACGACCCACAATCCAAACTGTTGTTGATAGTTGGCATCTTGGGTTTGTCCCTGAAAGAAGGGAATGGCAGGGATTAAAGCCAATGCTACCCCAGCGACAACGCCATACAGCAAGCGGGCGGGCAACACGGCATAAGGTTTGTAGAGCAATGCCATGAGGATGCTCCAACCGAGCAGTACTAGCGGCAGGCGCAACAATAACGCGGGAAGCAACCAGCGCCCGTTCGCCCGTACAAAGGGGTGTAAGGTCATCCATTCTGCAAGGTCAAAGGCATTGGGTTGTAGTGCAACCCCAATGCTTTGTAGCCACGGCAAACTGTACCCGACTAACGTAACGACAACCGTCCCGACGAATAACCAGCCCATCCACCGCTCGGCAAGGCTATTGTTGTTGGAGGTACTCATGGATTTGCGCCTCAATCTGTTGATCTTCTTCTAATGTGGATTCAAAGTAGTTGACCATAAATTCACTGCGCCTTTGACGTAGCGTGATTGGGGCAACAGCGCGGATGTCTGTTACAGTGGCCTCTGTGCGGCCATCAGAAGCGGCATAGGCGCGTGCGGCTTCAAAGAGGGTATATTCGGCTCGATGCGAATCTATTTTCAGCGCGTTGACCAAACGCAGGCCAAGCTGAATGGCTTCTGCGGAAAGGTCAGTATGACGGAGCAATTCTTGTGCGCGGACAATATCCTCTTGCGCGTGTTTGGTCATCTCTTCCCACATTTTAACAAATGCCAATGGATGTTGTCGGTATTCGCGCACACGCCGATAGACCTCCAGCCGTTCTTCGTCGCTGGTTAGGCCGCGTACCATCACACGCAACCCAAAGCGATCCATGATCTGCGGGCGCAGGCGGCCTTCTTCTGGGTTCATTGAGCCAACCAAAACAAATCGTGAGCGGTATGTTCCAGCAATTGCGCCCCGCCGAACGGTATAGCTCCCAACAGCAGCAGCGTCTAAGATGGCATCTACAATATCGTCGTCGAGCAAATTCACCTCATCCACATAGAGCAGGTTACGGTCGGCACGGGCTAAAATACCGCGTTCCACTTGTACGCGCTTTTGTTGCACCGCCACCCGCTGATTCACGCCACCGACCACATCATCTAGGGCAGCATTGAGGGGGAGTTCGACCAAGCGTACCCGTTCGTAGTGAGAAATTTGCTCCCCGCGTTGGCTGCGCTCATAGCAGTCAGGATAGAGAAACTCAGCATTTTCTGATTCTAAATCTTCAGGGAGCGCGCCTTCTTCGCAATCGCTCACTTCAATGTCGGGGAGTAGGTCTGCAAGGCTACGTACGGCAGTCGTTTTACCCGTGCCGCGTGGGCCAATGAGCAATACCCCCCCGATGGCCGGGTTGATGACCGCCAAGAGTAAGGCCACGCGCATCTCATTTTGCCCAACCACCGCCATAAAGGGATAGGGCGCATGTTCGGCCAAACCAAAATCCACCGACTTTGACCGTAAGACCGCCCGTGCGCCAGATTGATCGAGCAACCGCAGCAGCGCCGAACTCTGTTTTTCGTTATCTAAACTGGGCAGTAATGAGGAATCACTCATGGGGTTCTATGTCCTTTAGCGTTGTTGTTTGCGGCGCGCTTGACGTTGGGCGGCTTGTTCTGCCCGTTCGATTTCTTCAGGGGTGGTGAATTCCAATGGTGGGACTGGGTGGGGGCGGCCTTGTCCATCCAGTGCCACATACACCAGATAGGCGGCATTTGTGAGTGTGCGCTCCCCATTAAATACATTTTCGGCGTGTACCTCTACCCGCACTTCCATTGAGGTTTTACCCGCATAGGTTAATTCCGCTGAGCATAACACCAAGTTGCCCACAAGAATCGGCTTAAGAAAGGTCATGGAATCTACAACAACGGTCACAACTGCCATGCCCGCGTGACGCATGGCTACGATCCCCCCGGTTTCGTCCACCAACTTCATGATCACTCCGCCGTGAACATTGCCTAATGGGTTGGCGTCTTGGGGATTCATCAATGCCCCCAACGTCACAGCAGAGGTGGCTATCGTTTTGGCGGGATACTGGATCATCAATGGCCTACTTGTGGGTTGGATCTGCTCAGGAACTCAAGAGTTGATTGTACACGGTTAGCAGTTGTCGCGCAGAATTTTCCCAAGTGAATTGTGCCGCCTGCACCAAACCCCGTTGGGTCAATGTGGCGTGAAGTTGGCTATCCAGCAGTAGGCGGGTGAGTTGCTCTACAATCTGTTGGATGTCGGTCGGATCATTGACCATCAAGGCGGCATCCCCTGCGACTTCTGGCAAGGATGAAACGTTCGCTGTTACGACGGGCGTTCCACACGCCATAGATTCAAGGATCGGTAGGCCAAACCCCTCATACAATGAGATAAACGCGCTACAGCGCGCCGCTGAATAGAGCGCAGGAATATCGCTATCGTCGGCATACCCAATCAAGTGAACAAAAGGGGAAATATCAAGCTGCTTAATCGTCGCATAGAGTTCATCCTCTAGCCATCCGCGCCCGCCTGCGATGACCAAATGAATATCTTGTCCCTGCTGGCGGATTTGATGCAACGCACGAACCAACCGTGCATAGTTCTTGCGTGGCTGTACCGTGCCGACGGCGAAGATATAGGGGGCATCACCAAGTTGATACTTGGCGCGCACTGACTGCTGTGCGGTGCTATTCGCTATGGGATGAAACTTGTGATTGACACCGCTCAACAAGACCGTGATCTTTTCAGCGGGGGTGCCATATAACGCCATCAAATCCTGTTTGGTCGCAACAGAATCTGCAAGGATGTGGTCAGCGCGTGCCACCGAACGCGGCACAACCCGCTCAAGGTAACGCCGCAAACGGGGATGAGCGGTTTCTGGTGTGCGTGTGAAAGACAAATCATGGACGGTTAACAGGGTACGAGTTTGAGGCAAGGTTGGGGGAAGGGTAAAGTCAGTGGCATGGTATAAATCCACTTTGCCCGTGAATGCTTCAACAGGCAATGGTAACCGCGCACGATGCCAAATTCTGGCTAACCATTGGGTGGTAAGTGGGGTGGTACACCAAGTAAATTGCGGCGTTATAGGATGGGATGGGGGGGATGTTGCCCCGGCCACCAACAGCCGATAGTGATGATCGTTGGGCTGCGCTTGTAGGGCGTCAATCAGTTCACGAACATAGCGACCTATCCCCCCGCCTTGTTCGTGGGCAGGGGTGTAATCAATTGCGATGACAGCCATTGTATTGGGGGCGCCCTAATTCACGTCGTTGTACGTCCAGTAGCGGTTAGCGAAGAAGTTCCACATCATCACAATCAAAATCGCCATAAATTGTGCTGCCACTGAACCGATTTTGACACTGGCCTCTGCCGACGGCACATACTCTGGGCGGTAGAGATGCACAATCGCTACAATGCTGGGGGTGATCGCACGGCCAATGGGCAAGTACGTCCACTTAATCCAAAGGGTACGAACAATTAAGCCAATCGCGTTTAAGAAGGTGAACTGTGCCAGTTGCCGCCGCAATGAGCGTGAACGGGAATCTGGATACGTCCAAAAACGATTCCACAGGAAGTTACTCGCAATCGCAGCGAAGAACGAAATCGTGCTGGCGGTCAGCACCTTCACCTGCTGATAGGGCTGGTCAGGATGCAAAATCGTTGCTTGGAGCAAAAATAATGTTCCAAAGTCTATGAGTGCGCCCATAACGCCCACGACGATGAACTTCAAAAAGCGCTCGACCTCTTTGGAACGTTCTTCCCCAAAGCGGTTGGCAACCTGCAAAATCATCTGATTCAGCCAACGCCAAGGGGTGGCAGCCACACGAACATACAACGGACGAACTCCGGTGGTATTGCTTTGACTCATAACCCTCACTCCAAAATTACACCAGTCGTTCGCTGTTGATAGATGACAGCCAACAGACCTAGCATCACACCAATGTGCAAAAACAGACCGTTCACATAAAGATTATCGGTTAAACTGTGGATCAGTAAATAAGACCATGTTCCCAACAGCCCAACCGCCAATGAACGCATCGCTAGATCAGGGTGTTTCAGGCATTGTAGGCTGCACATGATAACCCCAACCCATAAGAAAAGATACCCAAATAAGCCGATCAACCCCGCCTCAGCCAATATATTCAAATAGTAGTTGTGGGCGTGACCGAGCGGCTCGTCCCAGTTGATAAGCCGATATTGAGGATAGACCAGCTCATAATGCCCAGCCCCAACTCCTAACAACGGATTCGCTTCAGCCATTCGTATAGCAGCCTGCCAGTGGGCAAGGCGTTCAATCACGGCGTAGTTGTCGTTGCTGATGTTGGCGCCGCGCACATCAATTTCTGACTGAAAATCACGGTTGATGGTCGAGAGGCGGTCAGTGATGGATTGCGGAAGCGCCCCGCCAAGCCATGCGCCGCCTACAAGCAGTGTACCAGCCAACAAAATCGAGAGGCTATGCCATCCCCTGCGCGGGAATAGCACAATCGTCAGCCCTGTGGAGGCAAAGAACGCTAACCACGCCCCTCTACTCCATGACGCAATGACCGCCGCCATAATCACGAGTGTGACTATGCCCGTAAGCACCCCAAGCAGCAAGGGCGCAAACGCCACCCGCTTACTGTGGAGGAAGGCATGTAGGCTGTGCCAGAGCAGGGCTAGGGTAGTCACAACCCCTAACGGCGCAGCCAATCCCATAAACCCGCCAAACGGATTCGGTTGCCCCATTGTGCCAAATGCACGAAAGTAACGCCCATTCACCAACAGATGTAACGCGCCGCTCCCGCCGAAGAACTCATATAGCCCGACCACCGCGTTAGCAAAAGCCGCCGCCAGCAGTGCCACGACAACCGACTGCCAGCCGTCTGTTTCTGCCATATCCATCACAAAAATGATCAGGATTAAGGCTTCTGCCCATTTGAGCCACTCGCGGAGCCATGCCGAAAAAGATATGGACACCAGCGCCGTTAAACCCAACACGGCAACCCAAACAACCATCAACACCAAGATTGGCGAAAACCGTAAGCTCGGCAAACGCCGATCCATCACTGCGCGGTGAGCAAACCACGAAAAAATCAACCACGCGAATAATAGCTGGTCAACGTCCACACGAAACAGCTGTGGGGCTTCGGTTTCCCCCAACACGGCCAGAGGGCCAATCACCAGTAAGAATACTAATCCCGCCAATGGCGACATGAGGCTTAAGCAAATCACGCTGGCGATTACCGCCCCGACGAGCAGCGTTGTGGGCGGCAACACCCACAAGCTCACGCCAAAGACAATTGCCAGCAACCCCGTGATAACCCTAATACGGTTCACTGGATGAAAGACACCCGCAATTGGGTTCGCTGCAATCAAGCAATAACCAACTTGCGGAAGTACTCAATGGTGCGGCTTAACCCTTCATGCAACGAAATTTGCGGCTCCCAGTCTAAAATGGCTTTGGCGCGTGCAATATCAGGGCGGCGGCGTTGTGGATCATCGGCAATCCGTTCGGTAGGTTGTACGATGATGCCCGCCGTGTTACCAGTAATTTCGTTAATGGTTTCGGCAAATTGGAGGATGGTCATTTCATGCGGATTACCGATATTCACTGGGTCGGTATAGTCTGAAGCCAGCAATAGACGCATTCCCCGAATGAGGTCATCTACGTATTGAAAGCTGCGCGTTTGAGCGCCATCGCCGTAGATCGTCAACGGTTCGCCCTTGAGCGACTGCACAATAAAGTTCGGCACCACACGGCCATCTTCGGCGTTCATACGCGGCCCATAGGTGTTAAAGATGCGAACAATGCGGGTTTGCGTGCCAAACTGCCGATGATGTGCCATTGTCATGGCTTCAGCAAAGCGCTTAGATTCGTCATAAACGCTCCGCACGCCAATCGGGTTCACATGGCCGAAGTAGGTCTCTTTTTGCGGATGCTCTAGTGGATCACCGTACACCTCTGAGGTCGAAGAAAGCAAGATTCGTGCGTTCTTTTGATGGGCAAGCTCTAAGCAGTTGTATGCGCCAAGCGATCCCACCTGAAGCGTTTCGATCTTCAGACGCAGGTAATGGGGTGGGCTGGCCGGCGACGCAAGGTTGAAGACTGCATCAAGTGTGCCGTCTAGGGTGATTGGCTGACAAATGTCATGGTGGATAAACTTAAAATTGGGGTTTGCCTCCAGATGAGCGACATTTTGTTGACTGCCGGTCAGCAAGTTATCCATCGCAATGACCGTATCGCCATCACGGAGTAGCTGTTCACATAAATGGGAGCCAACAAAGCCAGCCCCGCCCGCCACAAGTACGCGCAATATCTTAATCCCCTATAGGTGTTTTGCTGTTCAAAAGTGATATGGAGTCTATCATA
>JBMOFU010000198.1:0-7511 GCA_049318725.1 Phototrophicaceae bacterium
TTTATCGTTGTACCATCCGATAGCCCGTTTTCGCCTCCAGCGCGTCGCTGAGGGCGGCCATCTGCTCGTCGGGCATGATAATATTGAAGCGCACACTCACCTCTAGGCGGTCAATATGAATGCCCGGCCCCTTCACAATCGGCACATCCAACGTCCGCAAGATCACCTTTGCCTCATCCAAAATCAAGTTCTGCAACGGACTGGGGTTTAACGTCAGCAGGTAGCCACACTGTTGCGCCAACCCCTCAAACTGTGGGCGATAGCGTTCCCCCACCTGCGGCGTGATAAACGTGAGCATAATCTCGCTGCTGCCCTTCAATCCCAACCGTTGCAAGCCAAGCGGCTCTAGGTGTTGCTTCAAAAACGCATAGGCATAGTTGATTTCCATACGGCCAGCCTTCGTGAATCCCCCTGCCATCGGCGAAGCATTGGCGGGTGTTTGGGGCGTCCCGTCTGGCGTAGGCGCCGCGCTAGGGATAGCGATCGGTGTAAAATCACGCTGTTTGATCTTCAAACGCCAGCCCGTCAGTTCCTCATAGGCTGCTGTGATCTGTTTGACCTGTTCAGCGCTAATGCCTTCAAGCTCTACCAAGAGCGATTGATCCGCCATAAACAACGACGGCGTTTTCAGCGGCACAATCCCCTCTGGCAGCACCTCACGAATCGCTTCGGTGAGCGCTTGCTGGTTCGGGATGCGTTTCACATCTACATCCCAGCCCGTTTCCATTTTGAGCGTTTCAAGGGTGCTGGCATAGCGCTTCAACGCCGCTTCAGGGAAGTCAAACGTCAGCAACAGCCGCTTTTGATGCTGGAACATCCCTGTCTTACGCAAGCGGGCTTCTGGCGGGAACAACTTCAACGCGGCTTCATAGGCGGCTTGCTGCGGTAAGGGGCCACTGGGCAACGCCCGCAACACCCGCAATCCGTTGGCGGTAGGTTCTGCCCCGTCACGGACGAGCGCCAGCACCACCGCCGTCCGTTCAACCAATAGGCGGCGTTCTTCGGCTTGACCCGCTTCGCCGTCGGGGAACGGAAGCGCAGGCGCAGTGATGTAGGCGTCTGGGTTGACTTCTTCAGCCTTAAGCATCAAGATTTGGCGCATCTCAAACGGCATTAACTGATCTAGCACCGCTTCGGCCTGTGCGTGCAGGTCATTCAGCCAGCGCTTGACGAATCCCTTACTTTCTAGGCCGCCGCCTGTATATTCCCCAAGCGCCCACACAAACGCAAATCCGGGATGGCTGGTTTGGTCGCCCCCTTGAATGATCCCTTCAAAGCCGTCAAAGCGTTGAGCAGTGACTACGCCCAAGCGCGGCTGATTGTTGCTATTCCGCATCATCACAATTTGCCCCGTCAAGTTGGGGAAGGCAGCCATCAGGGTACGCCCCAACGTCATGCGCTCTACTTGTTCGGCCTTACGCACGGCGTAATGGTCTTGCATCCGCCAATCGCGGGCAAAATAGAGCTTTTCTTCTTCCAACACTTCTACAATATCCGCTTCGCGCTCTACGTCGCCGTACCACAATTGCGACAACTCGCGGGCGGTGAAGAACTCGCCTTCATGCGGCTTGACCAACTTCCACAACTCTTCTGCCGTTGGGCGGTCTTTAGTCGGGGATTCCCCAGCGTTTTCGGCCTGCTTTGCCTTAGAACGGACGGCGGTCTTGCGGCGCGGGGCGATGTTTTTCTCTTGGCCGACCTTCGGCAATACGCCCACACGCTCTTTCAATTGCAGTTGACGCCAAATGCTGCTGCGCGCTTCGTCGTCACCGTGTACCAGATACACGCGGCGGGGATTGATCGCCTCCACGATGCTGATTAACTCAGATTCGTCCGCGTGCGCGCTGAGGGAATAGCGCCCGATGTGGCAACGCACCGGAACCGCTACTTCGCCAAAGCGCAGGATGGGCGTTTCTCCCTGTTGTTGCTTTTCGACAAGGTTCTGCAAAAAGCGCCCCGGCGATTCTTCGTCTTGGTAGCCCGTGAGCAAGATCGCGTTGCGCGGGTCGCCTGCCAATGCAGAAGCGTAGGCCACACTCGCCCCGCCCGTGAGCATCCCACTGGAGGCAATGATGATTTTCGGCACACCGTCGCGCATCAAGGATTCGCGCTGTTCGCGGCTCTTGACCGCATGAACGTTATCACGGAAGAACAGCGGGCGGTCTTGCGCCAGCTTGAGCATCGGCTTGGGGAGCAATTCGCGGAAGTTTTCGTATTCTTCGCACATCGCCCGCACCATGCCGTCGGCATACACTGGCGCGCTGATGTGTTTATGGTTCGCCAGCAAGATTTGAATCACCTCTTGGGCGCGCCCTAGCGCAAAGGCCGGGATCAATACGGAGCCGCCACCTTCGGTGATCTGTACCAGCGTGTCTATCAAGCGTTGTTCCTCAAATTGGCGGTTGGCGTGCGCCCTGCCGCCATAGGTTGTTTCTAGCACCAGCGCGTCTACCACGCGGCGCGGCGGTTTAGCACTGACAACCGTCCGTTGCGGAGACAAAGACATGTCCCCGCCCATCATCAAATTGCCCTCTGTGCTTTCGAGTAGGATCATCCCCGCCCCGGCGATATGCCCACTGGGGTAGTAGGTCGCGCTCAAATCTGCGCCGAGCTTGAGCGCCGTCTTAAATTCGACAGGCTGCCAGTTGTTGAACAAGCGCTCTACGTCTTGCAGATCATACAGCGGCAATTCGCCTTCGGCCTCAAAGCGATTGCCCATCAAGCGTGTGCTATCCAGCAGCAACACACGGCTTAAGGCAATCGTGGCCGCCGTCCCATAGACGGGGATGCGCGGGTAGCTCCGCATCACTTGCGGCAACGCGCCCACATGGTCAGTATGGGCGTGCGTGACCAAAATCGCGTCAATTTGCCCAACATCCGTGAGGTAGGCAAGGTGGGGCAACTGGTCGCCTTCTAGCCCGCGGCTGGTCTTGGGACTAATGCGGATTCCCGCGTCCACCAAGATTTTGCGCCCGCCCATTTCGACTAATGTACAACTGGCGCCGACTTCATTCGCGCCGCCAAGAAAAGTCAATTTCATTGGATCATATCCTTATATCATCACGAGTAAAACGCGGACGCCACAGGTGGCGTCCCTAGACCACCGTTGTGACCTGTAGGGACGTGAGCTGTCACGTCCGTCCAACGCCGAAAAATCGAATCCGTGAGTGGTGATTGTGTAGGGGGCATGAACTATCATGCCCCATAGGCACCCACTTAAGGATTTGCTGACATTGTTTTTCGCCTGTAAAACACAGACGCCCCGGAGGGTCGTCCCTACACAAACCTTGTGACCTGTAGGGACGTGCCACTGGCGCGTCCGTGTAACCCCTAAAAACCCGAAAATGTGCATGATCGTGTTAAGTAGGTACACATGGGGGCATGAACTATCATGCCCCTACGGTGACGACTAACCGCTTTTACTCATCCCTCATAACTGCTTTTCCTGCCCTTACTGCTTTTACTCATCACTCGTTACTGTATTTACTGTTTTTTCCCCCCCAAACGCCATCCATCGCCTGATTCTGCTTAGAAAAACGTGATGGATCGCCTTTGGAGGTGATTCATCCATTATACTAGAGTTTGTTACCCTGTGGTAGCCGTGACCGATAAACTTTCATACCCCTACATGGATTTTATACCCTATGACCCTCACTGTTAGCCGCCCGCAAACGGACTTCCCGCCGACATCGCCCGCAGAGATGGACGCAAAACTAGCCATCCTCAACGCCAACAAGCGCAAGTGGGTACAGACCGCGCCCTATGAGCGCATCGCTATTATAGAGGAGGTGCTTGCCCAGTTTCGTCTGGATGCGCCGCAATGGGTAGCAGCCTCGGTGCGCCACAAGGGGCGCAACGGTCAGTCTGCCGCTGAAGGGGAGGAATACACCTACCTGACCAGCACCATCCGTCACTTGCAACAACTCAAGCACATTTTGACCGAAATCGCCAAAGACGGACGCCCTCACCAGCCGACGCAGTTCACCCCACGCCCAGACAACCGCGTCAGTGCAAAGGTCTTCCCATTGACGCAACGGGACGCCTTGACCTATAGCGGCATGGTCGGGGAAGTGTGGTTTGAGCCGAACATCACGCCCGAACAAATCCGTGAAGATCAAGCGCACGCCTATCATAACCCAGACTTTGACGGCGCAGTCACGCTCGTGTTGGGTGCGGGCAATTTGTCGTTGCTCGTCCCCGGCGACTTTTTGTACAAGCTGTTCAATGAAAATCGTGTGGTTATCTTGAAGATGAACCCCGTCAACCAGTATTTAGGCCCGTTGGTCGAGCAAACCTTTGCCGCATTCATCACGCGCGGATTTTTACAGGTGGTCTACGGCGGCGTTGCAGAAGGCACGTACTTGATTGAGCATCCCGCCGTGCAAGACCTGCACATGACCGGCGCAGACCGCACCCACGACGCGATTGTGTTCGGCACAGGCGATGAAGCTATACAGCGCAAGGCCGCCCGCCAACCGAAGATCAACAAGCCGTTTAGCTCTGAATTGGGTAACATCACCCCCGTGATTGTCGTCCCCGGCGCGTGGTCACAGGATGACATCGCCTATCAAGCCAATCACTTTGTTTCACACTTCACCGCCAACGCAGGATTCAACTGCATCACCCCGCGCCTGCTGGTGATGGAAAAAAGCTGGCCGTTGCGCGAAGCGTTTCTACAGGCCATTCAAGACCAACTGGCTACTGTTCCGCCGCGTATGGCCTACTACCCCAACGCCCAAGCGCGCTATGATGCCTTCTTGACGGCTCACCCAGACGCCATCACGCTAGGCAACCCGCAGGCCGACCAACTGGCATGGGCGATCATCGCCAACCTAGACGCCGCCAGTCCTGACGAAATCGCCTTCCGCACAGAGGCATTTTGCAGCATCGCTACCGAAGTCCCGCTGGAGGCCGCTTCGCCCGCCGACTTTATCCAGCGGGCAGTGGAGTTTGTCAATATGCGCGTGTGGGGGACGCTTGGCGCAACTTTGATCGTTCACCCCAACAGCGCCAACGACCCGCAAATCAGCGCGGCACTGGAGCAGGGCATTGCCGATTTACGCTACGGCATGATTGGCGTGAACGTCTATACCTCCATCAATTACGGGCTACTGACGACGGTTTGGGGCGGCCACAGCGGGCAAGACATCAGCGACATTCAAAGCGGCATTGGCTTTATCAACAACTTGTTGATGCTAGAACACGCCCAGAAAACCGTGATTCGGCTGCCCTTCCGCCACACCCTCAGCAGCGTTGACCTCAACAGCGTAGGCTTTGGTCGCTTGACCGAAGCGCTCTTTTGGTCAGAACTAGAGCCAAACCGCCCCATCCGTTGGTGGAACCTTGTCCGTGCAGTGGCACAAATGCAATCTTAACCGTGAACATGAAAAGGCACATCAATCATGAATAATGCACAACGGCCAACGCTGCAACCCGGCCAAGAATCGGTCTGGGACTATCCGCGCCCGCCGCGTGTGGAACTCACCAGCAAGCGCGTTGAAGTCGTGTTTAACGGCATCGTCATCGCCTCCACCGTAAGGGCGATCCGTGTGCTAGAAACCAGCCATCCGCCAGCGTATTACCTGCCGCCCGACGACGTGCAGATGCAATACTTCATCCCCACCGAGCGCCATACCCAATGCGAGTACAAAGGGCAGGCGTCTTACTACACGATCCAAGTAGGGGAAAAGCGCGCGGTCAACGGGGCATGGTACTACCCCACCCCCAACAGCGGCTATGAGGCCATCGCTGGCTATATCTCGCTGTATCCGGGGCGTATGGACATCTGCACCATAGACGGCGAAACCGTCCAGCCGCAAGAGGGCGATTTTTACGGCGGCTGGATTACATCAAACATCGTCGGGCCGTTCAAGGGCGGCGCGGGAACGTGGGGCTGGTAGATATTGAGGCGACTTTGGCAAGCCCCCCTTGTTCGAGTAAACTGGATCAACGCTACCCCCTAAATGGAGCATTCTCTTATGCGGCGCGCCCTGTTGACGATAGTATGGCTGGCCTTGTTCCCGATCATCCCCACCGGAGCCACCATGACCGAAACCTTCGCGTTTGACCTTGCCTATGGCGATCATCCGCGCCAACGGCTCAACCTCTACATTCCGGCCAACGCGCCTAGCCCGGCACCAGTCATCATCACTATTCACGGTGGCGGCTTCGTACAGGGCGATAAGAGCGATGTCGGCTGGGTCAACGGCTTGGGAGATGCTGTCGGCGCGGCAGTGGTCAGCTTCAACTATCGGCTTGCGCCTGCCCACCCTTACCCCGCCGCAGTGGAAGATAGCTTTTGCGCGCTGGCATGGGTTCACGCCCACGCCGCCGAATACGGCCTAGATGTGACGCGCATTGCCACTTGGGGATGGTCAGCAGGCGGCAACTTAGCGCTGATGCTCGGCACGGTGAGCGATCCCGCGCAATATCTGGCGGGATGCAACCACACGCTACCAACAGGGGCAACGCTGGCGGGGACGGTGGCTTACTTCTCGGTCGTTAACCCCACCAGTAGCGCCTATCCGCACGGGTCACAGTGGTTTCTCAATGATTACTTGATCGGGGTGGCACCAGAGCAAGCCGCCGAATCTTCCGTGTTGCACTGGATCAACGGCGATGAGCCGCCGCTATTGCTGATTCATGGCACAGCAGATACCGTCGTCCCGTTTGCAGAATCGCAAGGGCTGGCGGATGCCCTAACCAATGCAGGCCGCCCAGTAGATTTCATGGTCTTTGACGGCATCGGGCATGGCGACTTTGGCGAGCAATTCCGCCGCGCCCGTGAGGCTGAAATCGCATTCTTGCGTGGGCGGCTGAACAGCACATCTTAGAAAAAAGCAGGACGACACCTGTGTCGTCCTGCGACGCGCCCGTAGGGACAAGGCAAGCCTTATCCCCGCAAACCAGCCCAAAAACATGAACAAACCATCACTCTACCTACATCACAGGGGATACTATGCCAGAAAACATCTTCTTCACCATCAAAAGTTGGGACGAAAAAACGTGGGATGGTCGGCGCACACAGGATGTGACAGGCGCAAAAGAAACCCACTCCACTGTTCACTATAGCTATTCTGGGGAACTGGTCGGCGAAAGCGAATTGCACTACTTGATGACCTATCGGGCGGACGGCACCGCCAGCTTTGTCGGCCAAGAGCGCATCACTGGCACGCTAGGCGGGCATACAGGCAGCTTCGTGATCCAGCACACAGGCGTGTATGAAGACGAAATCGTGAAGGGGTCGTTTTTCGTCGTGGCTGGCTCAGGAACCGATGGACTGGCAACACTGCGCGGCACGGGCAGCATGACGCTGGTCGGGGAATCTGCAACCTACCCGATGCAGTTTGACTATCAGCTGGGCTAACGGGCAGGACTTTCGTGTAAATTGCACATATGGCATTGTGGGGGCATGGGTTATCATGCCTCTATCTATTTTATGTTGTTTTCACTTACCCTAGTGCATACTTTTTGCAGCATTATCTTTTACGTGAAGGTTGGGTTGCCAGATG
>JBMOFU010000199.1:0-7450 GCA_049318725.1 Phototrophicaceae bacterium
CATCAAACTGTAGGGGCGTCCCATGGGACGCCCCTACAGTGAAATTGTCTGGTTTTCAATAACGCGGTTGCCCTAGATGATACCCCAAACGGGTTTAACGCTTGGTGTAGGTTGGGGCCTTACGTGCGCGCTTAAGACCGGGCTTCTTCCGTTCCTTGACGCGGGCGTCACGGGTCAAAAAGCCGTGCGGCTTGAGTTCGGCACGCAGTTCTGGGTCTACCTTGAGCAACGCACGGGCAATGCCCAACTTGATCGCGTCGCGTTGGCCGCTAATGCCGCCGCCCATGACATGCACCGAAATATCGTATTGGGTCTCTTGACTGACCTTCGATAGCGGTTCAAGCATGATGGCAATGTCGCCCGAACGCGGCATGTAATCTTGGGCTTCTTTGTCATTGATGATGACGTTGCCCGAACCACCCGGGTACAGGCGCACGCGGGCGCTGGCTGCCTTGCGGCGGCCAACACCCTCGTAGTATTGCGAAGTAAATAGCTCGCTCATGAAGTGGCCTCTCTGTTAGCGTTATTCCGCACCCTTGCGGCGCGTTTGAATATCCAGCGGTTTGGGGCTTTGCGCCTCATGGGGGTGGGATGGCCCGGCGTAGACCTTGAGCTTCCTCAAGGCTTGGCGTGCCAATGCAGAATTGCTCGGCACCATGCCCTTGACGGCCAACTCTATGGCGCGCTCTGGGTGGCGGGCAAGGATGTCGCGTAGGGTGCGTTCGCTCAACCCGCTTGGGTAGCCGGAGTAACGGTAGTACATTTTGGTGTCTAGGCGGTCGCTGGTGACGTGAATCTTTTCAGCATTGACCACAATCACAAAGTCCCCGCAATCTAGGTTGGGGGTGTAATACGGCTTATTCTTCCCGCGCAGATATTGGGCAATGACTGACGCCAAGCGGCCAAGCGTTTGGCCTTCAGCATCAACCACCCACCAGTCGCGCTGGATGTCTGTGGGTTTGGTGGATAGCGTTTTATACATGGTGCATTCCTCATTTACAGACGCCTCGGTTGGGCATCCCTAAGATTTGTCTAACGGTTATTCTGGGTAGGTGACCCGTGTTAAGACTAGGCCTTGCGGCGGGGCAATGGTGACCCCTTGTGCCAGCTGTGTGCTTGCCAACAGTGCGGCAAACGTCTTGCCAGAAAGTTGCCCGCGGCCAACATCCACGAGCATCCCAACGGTACGCCGTACCATGCGGTATAAGAAGGCGTCGGCCTCCATGGTAAAGGTCAACCATAGCCCGTCGTCGCGGTCTTGGGCGTCAAACTCTGCCCGCCAAATCGTCCGCACTGTACTTTCGCCTTGCGGCGGCGTTCCCAACGCGGCGAAATCTTGCCGTCCCAACAGCCGTTCGGCTGACGCCTCCATCGCGCTGATGCTCAAGCGGGCATTCGTCAGCACCCATGCTGTACGCTGTTCCAACGGTAGCCGATGGCGTGCGCTGACCAGCGTGTATTGGTACTGCCGAGACACCGCATCAAAGCGCGGATGAAAGTCTGGCGGCGCCAGTTGCAGCGCAACCACCGCCACAGATTCTGGCAGGTTAGCATTCAGCGCCGCCATCAGCGCCCGTTCTTCATGCCGCCAGTTCAGATCAAAAGCAATGACCTGCCCCGTGGCATGAACGCCGGTGTCGGTGCGCCCGGCGGCCAAAACCCCCACCGGTTCACCTACGATAGACGCCAGCGCCACCTCTAATGCTGACTGCACCGTTGGAACCCCACTGCGTTGGCGTTGGAATCCCTGAAAGTCTGTGCCGTCGTAGCTGATTGTGGCGCGGTAACGTCCCATCAATGACCTTAGCTGCTTTGCGCGGTGCGTGCTTCCGTCAACATGGTCGGTGCAGGTAGGTCTTTATAGTCTACCAGTTCAAGGATGACCATCTCGGCTTGGTCGCCGTGACGCCCACCGATTTTGATAATGCGAGTGTAGCCGCCTTCGCGCTCCATGAAGTGCGGGGCGATGTGGTCAAACAGCCGTTGCACCACATCGCGGCGGTTGTAGAGGCGCGAAGCCGCTACACGCTGCGCGTGGACGAGATCGGACTGTTGGCCGCTGCTTTCTTTACGCTTATAGCCGCGCTTGGCAATGGTAATGAGCCGCTCTGCTTGGCCGCGCATGAATTGCGCCTTTGCCAACGTCGTGCGGATCCGCCCATGCTCAAAGAGCGAGATAATCAGGTTTTGGCGCAACGACTTGCGTTGGCCGCTGTTGCGACTAAGCTTTTTACCCTTAACGCGATGACGCATGATGATTCAATCCGTTTCTACTCTTCGGGCAAGTAGCCCTTAGCCCGCAATTTTTCGGTCAGTTCATCGAGCGACTTTTCGCCAAAGTTGCGAATCGCCAGCATCGCGTCGGGGCCGCGATCTAGCATATCCAGTACGTCGCCGATGGTGGTGATGCCCGTGCGCTTCAGCGAGTTAAACACGCGCACGCTTAAATCTAGCTCCTCGATAGGCTTCTCATACAGCGCCGCCTTTTGCCCAGTGTGGTGTTCTTCTACGGGGGGCAATTCAGTGGCGCTTGCCAACGCGCCGTCAGGCATCAGCGTGTCTGTGCCGGCAACAATTGCCAAGTGCTTAATCAGCAGTTGGGCGGCTTGACGCATGGCCTCTTGGGGCGTAGTCGTGCCGTCCGTCCAGACTTCTAACACCAGCGAATCGTGGCGGGGGCTTTCCCCTGATCGAGAGCGTGCTACTTCAAAGTTCACACGGCGGATGGGGCTAAAAATGGCGTCTACAGGCAGTTCCCCAATCGGGAGCCGCCCGCGTTCTTCAGCCGGGCTGTAACCGCGCCCAGCACGCACTTCAAATTCCATCTCAAGGTGTGCATCCCGGTCATCTACGGTGAAAAGGTAGAGGTCGGCATTGACAATTTCAACTTCAGACGGGGCGATGATGTCCGCGGCGGTCACAGTTCCCTCGCCACGATGTTCTAGCCGCAAACGGGCAGAATCATGCCCTTCGGCCAAGCGCACCCGAAGCTGTTTAATCTGCAAGATCAGTTGCGTCATATCCTCACGGACGTAAGGCACGGTAGAAAACTCGTGATGGACGTCACTGATCCGTATGCTGGTGATGGCTGCCCCAGTCAACGATGAGATTAACACCCGGCGCAGCGCGTTGCCGAGCGTTACTCCATAACCGCTTTCAAGGGGGGTGATGATGAACCGCCCATATTTGGCTGCCAGCGCATCAATTTCAATGCGATGAGGGACTATCAATTGATTGTTGAGCATATGTGTTGTTGCCCTCCTACCTAGCGAACCTCTTTGGCTGACGGGAATCGAACGCATCCGCGACTCACTTCACTACACGCGGCGCTTCTTCGGCGGGCGAACCCCATTGTGCGCCACTGGCGTCACATCGGTGATGGAACGCACCTTCAACCCGCTGGATTGAATGGCACGGATGGCGGCTTCACGCCCGGGCCCGGGGCCTTTGACGAACACATCTACTTCGGTCATGCCGTGTTGCTTGGCGTTTTCGCTGGCGGCTTCTGCAGCGACACGCGCCGCGTAAGGGGTGCTTTTGCGGCTACCCTTAAAGCCGGCAGTACCGGCAGAGGCCCAGGCAATCACGTTCCCGGATTGGTCGGTCATGGAAACAATGGTGTTGTTAAACGTGGCGTAAATATGCCCCTGACCGTAGGGGATATTGCGCGTGACTTTCTTGGGGGCGCGGCGCCCACTGGCTGCACCGCTTTTCTTGGGTTGGCGTGCCATAATGACCCTTTGTGCTGTCCTCATTCAAACGAAAATCCCACTTACCCGGTTGGACAGTAGGAAAAAGACCGCAAAGATTGCCCCACAGGGGTCAAGACCTGACCCACCGCAAGGCTTTTGCGGAGTTAGAACAGTATGCTGGGGTGGTATGCATCGTTTGGCGGGAGCGCGCTGCCCCCCCTAGCTAAAGCGTACACCCACCCACAGATACAGGGGCGGCGAAGTACCCGAAAGGGTTACTTGGCGCCGCGACGACGACCACGACCGGGTACCGTCTTACGGGTGCCACGACGAGTCCGTGCGTTTGTGCGTGTGCGTTGACCGCGTACCGGCAAACTGCGGCGGTGACGTAGCCCACGATAGCTACCAATTTCTGATAGCCGCTTGATATTCAAGGTGATTTGACGACGCAAGTCACCTTCTACGATAAACGTGCCGCTGATGGCGTCCCGCAAGGCCTGCACTTGATCTTCTGTGAGGTCTTTGACGCGGGTGTCTGGGTTGATGCCCGTTGTCGCAAGAATTTTCTTGCTGGTCGTGCGGCCAATCCCATAAATGTACGTCAGCGAAATTTCTACCCGCTTATTGCGGGGAATATCAACACCTTCAATACGCGCCATAATGAGGCTTTCTTCCTAAAGTTGAGCTAGGGTATCCCCGTGCTTACCCTTGACGTTGCTTGTGCTTGGGGTTGCTACAGATGACCATCACGCGCCCGTTGCGCTTAATCACCCGGCACTTGGGACACCGGACTTTGACAGATGTAGAGACTTTCATAGTGTGAGACCGTTCCTTTCACCGAGCGAAACATGCTAACACATAAACGGCGCGAAGGCTACCCCGACCTTTGAGCGCGATGGCCTCAAACACAGGGGGTTAATTTTGCTCGCGGTACTCGTAGATCATCGAGCGGGCTTTTTCTACACTAGCGGCAGCACGCCAGCGTTTAGCACCTAGCACGCGCT
The DNA here is from genome assembly GCA_049318725.1 of Phototrophicaceae bacterium. Classification (GTDB taxonomy): domain Bacteria; phylum Chloroflexota; class Anaerolineae; order Aggregatilineales; family Phototrophicaceae; genus CAIRDJ01. Next base: position 4,697 of record JBMOFU010000199.1, read on the forward strand.
GCACCATCTGGATGAGCATTTCTAAAACCGTGGTGGAAGATACCATTACGACCAAGCCGTTGTACATAGAACCATTTTTGCCTACGGAGGGGTTATTCATGCGTGTGTTAGACGCCATCATTGCAGAAAACAAGCCCTTAGGCATCGCAAGCGAATGGCTGGAGTTAATGATCACATCAACTTCGTAGGGGACGGTCTGATCTAAGGCTGTGAGGCGGGTTTGGGCGTCCCAAAATTCCTCAATGGTGAACTGCCCCTCATGTTCCCAGCGGATAATGCGTTGGCTCTCGTCGTCCCAGTAGATGTGAATTGGCATCGTGAATTCCTCTAACCTTGCTCAAGCGTGTGGTGAATTATACGCAAAACACGCGCTTGGGTTTCAACAAAATTGACCGTTTATTCCCCGTCTTCGACCTGTTCCCAGTGGCGTTGATCCACCAGCCCGACCAACACCGTTTTAAGCGGCAACAGCGCACACTTCATGCGGTTGGGCGTGAGCGGAATCCCCAACAGGCCGAGCATATCCTCACGGCGCAGCGCCGCGACTTGCGCGAAGGTCTTGCCGACCAACGTTTCACCGAGCAATGACGCCGACGCCTGACTAATGGCGCAGCCGTGACCTGCCCACCCGACGCTTTGGATTACCCCATGCGCGTCTAGCTGTAGCGTCAGGTGCAGCACATCCCCGCACAGCGGGTTACTTTCGGCATGGTCAAAGTCGTTGGGCGTGAGTAGCCCCCAATTCCGTTGATTCTGGGCGTGGTCTAAGATTAATTCACGGTAGAAGCTGGCGTCATTGTCAAACATGCAGCACTGCCTTTCGTCCAAAGGTTTCAATGGCCTGCCGCACACTGTTGCACAGCACATTGACTTCACCGAACGTATTGTAGAGGGCAAAGCTGGCGCGCACAGTGGCCTCTAAGCCCAAGTGATGATGCAGCGGCATGGCGCAGTGATGCCCGGCGCGCACCGCCACCCCGTTTTGGTCGAGCAGTTGCGCCACATCATGGGCGTGGATGCCCTCTACGCGAAAGGCCACAAGGCCGCCACGCTCGGGCGGGTAGCCATAGACCATCACCTGAGGGATGCTTGCCAAGCAATCTAGCGCGTACTCGGTCAAGGCTTGCGTGTGGGCGTGAATGGCATCCATCCCTAGCCCGTTGAGGTAATCTACTGCTGCGCCTAGCCCGACGGCTTCGGCAATGCTTGGTGTGCCGGCCTCAAACTTATAGGGTAGGTCGTTCCATGTGCTGCCCTGTAGCGTCACGGTGCGGATCATATCGCCGCCGCCCATGAACGGGGGCATCGCTTCGAGCAGGTCGCGCTTGCCGTACAACACACCGATCCCGGTGGGGCCAAGCATTTTGTGGCCGCTAAAGGCGTAAAAGTCTACGTCCAGCGCTTGCACATCCACCGCCATATGTGACACGGCCTGCGCGCCATCTACAAGAATCAACGCGCCGTTGGCATGAGCCAGCGCCGCAAGTTCGGTAATAGGGTTGACGGTGCCTAACACGTTAGAGCAGTGCGTGACGGCCAACAACTTCACAGAGTTCTCTATCAGAAGCGCTTCAAGGGCGGCAACGTCCAGCGTGCCATCTGGCAAAATCGGCACATAGCGGATCGAACAGCCCGTTTCTGCCGCGATGATCTGCCACGGGACGATATTGGCGTGATGTTCCATGACCGTTAGCACGATCACATCGCCCGCCTTGAGGTTAACACGCCCCCATGTGTGCGCCACAAGGTTGATGCTTTCGGTTGTGCCGCGTGTAAAGATCACTTCGCGGCGGTTGGCCGCATTGATCCAGCGTTTGACCTTGTTACGCGCTTCTTCATAGGCGGCGGTGGCGGCCTCACTTAGCTTGTGGATGCCACGATGCACGTTGGCGTGGTCGTGGGTGTAGTACTGGCTCATGGCCTCAATCACGGTCAGCGGCTTTTGGCTAGACGCGCCGTTGTCGAGGTAGACCAGCGGCACGCCGTCATGATGCTCCTGCGCCAAAATCGGGAAGTCACGCCGCACGGCGTTAACGTCATAAGATGGGTACATGAGGTTAGACCTTTCATAAATTCAACCCCTCCCTAAATCCCTCCCCCGCTGGGAGAGGGACTTTCTGCTTTCGTGCATTACCCTGCTCCCTTTCCCCCACGGGGGAAAGGGTTGGGGATAGGGGGTGAGGTAGACAATTAACAAATACGCGGCAACTGTTCGCCGCTTAACATATCCAAAATTCGGGTGGCGCCAATGCTACTACGGAGTGTGACTACCCCATGCGCCTCTGTTGATTGTACCTCACCAATCACGCGGGCGTCAGCGCCCATTGCGGCTAAGGCACGCGCTTGGTCAATTGCCGGAACAAAGGCGATGTAGCGCCCTTCATTCGCCACATAGAGCGGGTCTAGCCCCAAGATTTCGCACGCGCCGCGCACATCCTCACACACCGGAACGGCGGTTTCATGGATGTGTATCCGTTGGCGCGTGGCCGTAGCAATCTCTACCAGTGCGCTTGCCAGCCCGCCGCGTGTCAGGTCGCGCAGGCAGTGAACATTCACCCCCGCCGCGATCAAGCGCTGCACATCCGCTGCTAACGGGGCGCAATCGCTCATGATCGTGCTTTCAAACTCCAGCCCTTCGCGCACAGCCATAATCGCCATGCCGTGCCGCCCCACATCGCCGCTGAGGATGACCACATCGCCCACCGTGACGCTGCTCGGCGTGATAGAAAGGCCATGCTCGACAATCCCCACGCC
>JBMOFU010000200.1:0-7435 GCA_049318725.1 Phototrophicaceae bacterium
ATATCAAAGGAGAAATGTTCAATGTCTGTCGCAAAACGTCCACGCATTGCTGATGTTGCTAAACTTGCCGGGGTCTCTGAAGGGACGGTTTCGGTGGTGTTGAACAACCGCGTCGGTGAGCATGTGCGCGTGAGCGAAGAAACCCAGCGCAAAATCTGGGGGGTGGTTCGCGAACTGGGGTATGTGGCAAACCCAATCGCGCAAAGTTTGGCGGGCGGGCAGAATCACATCCTTGCGGTGTTCACCTTTGAGCCAATCTTCCCGATAGATTCGCGCAACTTCTACTATCCGTTTTTGGTGGGCATTGAGCAAGAAGCGGACCTGTACGGCTACGACATTTTGCTGGTGACTGGGGCAAACGGAAGCAACAACGGTATACGCCACATCTACCGCGACGGCATTAATCGGCTGCGGCGTGCAGATGGCGCTATTCTGTTGGGGCATGGTGAGCGTGGCGAGATCGAACAGCTTTTGCAAGAGCGCTACCCCTTTGTGTTTGTGGGGCGTCGGGAATCTGTAGAGGGCAATATCTCTTATGTGGCGGCAGATTACCGCGCGGCCACTGTAGAGATCGTCCAATACTTGATGGCGTGCGGCCATGAGCAAATCGTTTACCTGAGTTCCACTCGTCAGACTGAAGCCAGCCAAGATCGTGAAGCGGGCATCCGTGAGGTGCTAGGCCACCGTGATACCCCTGATGGGGTGTGGCGCGGGGAACCCAGCCAGCTAGAGGCGGCAACGCTGAGGGAATATCTGGCGCAAGGCTATACGGCATTCGTGGCAGAAGATGACGAACTAGGCCATCAACTGTTGACGGTGGCGCAGTCGCTTGGCCTGCATTGCCCGGATGACTTCTCGATGGCGGTGTTGGGCAACCCCCTTAGCCCGTTGATTGAAGTGCCGGACTGGATGAGCTTTAGCATCCCACGCCGCGAGATGGGGCAGGCGGCGCTCAAGATGTTGATTGACCTGCTCAAGCAACCTGTTGAAGAACGTAGCTCTGCCCAACGGCAGACGCTCCGTTGCACGTTTAAGGCGGGCAACAGCGTTCGGCAACGGTGAAGCCCTTTTTTTATCAGGTTGATAAAGCGATTTGTCAAGGAGGTGACGCGCACTTTATGGCAGTGTTGTTTCGATAAGAGCATTTTTATTTTCTACTGGAGGCTTACTAAATGCGTGCAAAAACCTTGTTACTGTGCCTGTTGTGCTTGTTGTTGGCTCCGTTTACGCTGGCAATCAGCGCCCAAGATGCGCCCATCACCCTGACGTTCACCCAATGGATTCCGGCAGATTCACCGCGCGGCCTGCTATTTAGCGAAATCGCCAGCGAATATAACGCGCTAAATCCCAACGTCACCGTTGCCTTTGATTTCATCCCGTTTGCCGATTACACCACGACCTTGCCGCTGCGTTTGAGCGGTTCTAATCCACCTGACGGGGGTTGGATCACTGAGAATGTGGCGCCAACGTGGATCGCGTCTGGGATTTTGACCGACATGGGCGCTGTGTTGCGCGACGACGCCGAATTTGACTTCGCTGACCTTTCGCCAAGCGGCATGGGGTTGTGGGTAGAAGGGGACGCGGTTTATGGCATTCCGTTTTCGACTTCGCCGTTCATCTTGATCTACAACCGCGACCTGTTTGAGCAGGCAGGCGTGGATACCCCAGACGTGATGATTGCTAATGGCGATTACACATGGGATTCGCTTTCAGCCAACCTTGCCGCTGTTCATGAGGCTACCGGGGTGGTTGGGCTACAGAGCATCAACGGCGGGCTGTACACCGGGGAGCGTGTTTGGCAGACAATCGTGCCGATGGTGTGGGCTTACGGCGGCGATGCGTGGGACGAAAATAACGTGTGCCAACTGAACTCTGCGGAGAGCGTGGCCGGGCTACAACGGCTGCACGATATGATCTTCGTTGATGAAAGCATGGAACAACCCGGCCAAGCGGTAGACTTTTACAGCGCAAGCGCTGCAATGTTGGTCGGCCAATTGAGCCGTGTTCCTGATGAAAACGTGACGTTTGCGTGGGATATTGCGCCGTTGCCTGCTGGCCCTGCTGGTACGGTGGATGTGGTCGGTCAGGCGGCGTTTGTCGTCTTCCGCAACAGCCCGAACTCAGAAGCTACTGTGGACTTCCTCAAGTTCTTGACCAATAAAGCCAACACGCTACGGATTGCTCAGTTCTTCCCGCCGATCCGTGCGTCTGTGCTGGAAACCGATGTGCTGGTAAACGCCAACCCGCGCGTCTCTGCCGAGAGTATGCAAACAGCGGTGATTGGCCCGACGCTGACTGGGCGCGTATTGCCTGCTCACCCGAACTTCCCCACCATTGATTTGACTTCGCGCCCCTACTTTGACCAGATGTGGTCAGCAGACGCAGACATCCCCGCGATTGCCAATCAACTGTGTGAGGCGATCCAGCCGTTGCTTTCGCAATAGTACACCTGCAATGTGCTTCAGATGGGGCGGCAACTGCGCCGCCCCACCTACGAAGGCATCACCCCCTCACGGCTCTATCTGAAAAGTTGTATGTGAAAAGAAAGAGATTTTATTGTGTTAGCCCGTTCTTCCCCGAATGATCTTGTGAAAGTGACAACGCAACCCAAGCCATTTCTCAGTTTGAAGGCGCGGGATGCCCTGTTCGGCTATTTGTTCGTTGCGCCACAGGTGATTGGCTTCTTGTTGTTCGTGGTTGGGCCGCTGGTGGCGGTGGTGATCTACTCGTTTGAGTCGCGCAATATGCTCAGTGGGCTGACGATGCCCGCTGGATTAAGCAACTATACCCGCATGGTAGAAGGCGACCCGCTGTTCCCAACGGTGCTGAACAACAGCTTGATCTTCACTGCGGGGCTAGTGCCGCTGAACTTGATTATCGCCTTAGTGCTGGCGGTGATGCTGCACCGCCCCATGCCGGGGGTGACGTTGTTCCGTACCTTGTATTTTGCGCCAGTGGTGACTTCTGCGGCAGCGTGGGCGATTGTCTGGCGCTTTATCTTGCAGGGGGAAGACGGCACGCTCAATCAATTTTTGGCGCAGGTGGGCATCAACGGCCCTAACTGGCTACGTGAACCGGGCTGGGCAATGTTTGCGGTGATCTTCACGCGGGTGCTAAAGAGTGTTGGCCTGAACATGATTATCTTTTTGGCGGCCTTGCAGAACATCCCGCGTGAATATGATGAAGCGGCGATGGTAGACGGGGCAAGCGGCGTAGAGCGCTTTTTCAAGATCACGATCCCGTTGCTTTCTCCCACTATTTTGTTGGTCACGGTGTTGACGATCATCGGTTCGTTGAAAATCTTCGACCATATTGTGTTGATGACCAACGGCGGCCCGGCCAACGCGACGCTGGTGCTGGTAAATTACATTTACTTCCAAGCGTTCAAGGTCTTTAACACAGGCTATGCTAGTGCGCTGTCTGTGGTGTTGTTCGTCTTGGCGTTGCTGGCAACTGTCATCCAGTGGACGCTGCGTAAGTCGTTTGTTTACAGCGAAAGGTAACTGAGATGCGTCAAGCCGCGAGCCTGCTTTGGCAGGCATTCCGACGCCATAGCGTGTTGTATGCCATTTTGACGGTGTGCGTCGTCCCGTTTGTGTTCCCGTTCTTGTGGATGATCGCTAGTTCGTTCAAGTCTGCCAATGAAGTGTTTGCCAGCCCGCCGACGTTGTTGCCGTCGGTGTGGCACTGGGAAAATTATCAGCGCGTCTTTGAACTGCAACCTTATGCCCAACAGTATTGGAACAGCGTATGGATTGCCGTTGTGGTCACAGTGGGGACGCTGGTCTTTTCATCGTTGGCGGGCTATTCGTTTGCGCGCATCCGTTTTTGGGGGAACAGCTTACTGTTCTTGGTTCTGCTCAGTGGGCTAATGATGCCTGAAGAAGTGACCATTTTGCCGCGCTTCTACTTTGTGCAATGGCTTGGGATAGACAATAGCCACATTCCGCTGGTGATCTTCCCAATATTTGGGGCGCAGGGCGTGGTGGCAACCTTTATGATGCGCCAATACTTTTTGGGGCTGCCGGATGAACTGGAAGAAGCCGCGCGGCTGGATGGCCTTTCTCGGTGGGGCATCTTTTGGCAGATTGCCCTGCCGATTGCCCGCCCAGTGTTGAGCGCCGTGGCGATTATCACGTTCTTATATAGCTGGAATGCCTTTTTAGAGCCGCTGGTCTTCTTAGAAGATGTGAACTTGTTCACCTTGCCGTTGGCCTTGCGCGGCTTTACCGATGAGTACGGCGTCCCGATTTGGGAAGTACAACTGGCGGCGACTGCGCTTTCTGTCGTCCCGATTTTGATCTTTTATGTGCTGGCACAGCGGCTCGTGGTCGAGAGCTTTGCATCTTCTGGGGTGAAAGGGTAATTATGGTTGTTGAAAGAGCAACTGACATCTTGATTGTGGGGGGCAGTGTGGGCGGCGTGGCCGCAGCGCTGGCGGCGTTGCGGATGGGTTACCGCGTGACGTTGACCGAAGAAACAAGCTGGATCGGCGGGCAACTGACTTCACAGGGGACGCCGCCGGATGAAAATCCTTGGATTGACAGCCAGCAAACGGGTTGCACAGCCAGCTACCGCCGCTTTCGGGACGGTGTGCGCCAGTATTACCGCCAATACTTCCCGCTGACCGAAGCAGCGCGCAGTGATCCGTTTTTGAACCCCGGCATGGGCAACGTCTCGCCGTTGTGTCATGAGCCGTTCATCGCGTTGGCGGTGTTAGAGGGGATGCTTGCGCCGTACCGCGCCAATCAACGCTTGACGGTGTTGACTCAGCAACGCCCAATCAACGCCGAATGCGACGGGGACACCCTCCGCGCGGTGACGCTGGAACACACCCAAACCCAAGCAAAGACGGTGATTACAGCGCCGTACATCCTTGACGCCACCGAGCTAGGCGACCTGCTGGAACTGGCGAATGTAGAGCATGTCAGCGGCGCAGAAAGCCAATCGCAAACGGGCGAGCCAAACGCGCTGGCAGGTGCCCCCGATCCGCTCGATCAACAGGCGTTTTCTTGGTGCTTCTTGCTGGATTATCATCCTGACGCTGACTACACGGTTGAAAAGCCCGCGATGTATGACATTTGGCGGGACTATCAAGCAGCGTTTTGGCCGTCAAAACAACTCAGTTGGACGACTGCCGACCCCGAAACGCTGGCGCCCATCACCCGCCCGATTTTCCGCGTGCCGACAGACGACGCACGCGGCGATGACTTGTGGCATTACCGCCGCGTGGTGTATCGGCGTTTCTACCCAGACGGATTTTATGCCAGCGATGTGATTGCGGTGAACTGGCCGCAAATTGATTACTGGCTCAAGCCGTTGGTGGGGGTGAATGCTGCCCTTCGTGCGGAGGCGGTGTATGAGGCGCGCCAGTTAAGCCTGAGCATGGTCTATTGGATGCAAACCGAAGCGCCACGTCCAGAGGGCGGCTATGGCTACCCCGGCCTGCGTCCGCGCGGGGATTTGGTGGGTTCATCTGATGCGCTGGCGCAAGCGCCTTACATCCGCGAAAGCCGCCGCATCAAGGCTGAATTCACGGTGCTAGAGCAGCACGTTAGCGTGGCGGCGCGTGGCGATTTGCAAGGCGCTGAAGTCTTTGAAGACGCCGTCGGGATTGGGAGTTACCGCATAGACCTGCACCCTAGCTATCGGCGGAACTACTTAGACATCACCAACTGGCCGCACCAAATCCCGCTAGGGGCGTTGATCCCACAACGGGTAGAAAACTTGCTGCCCGCCTGCAAAAACCTAGGGGTGACACACATCACCAACGGGTGCTATCGGCTCCACCCGATTGAGTGGAACATCGGGGAGGCGGCGGGGGCGTTAGCATCTTATTGCCTTACACATGGCCTAACGCCGCGTCAAGTCCGTAACACAAGTCATCACTTGCAAGACTTCCAGCGCGTGTTGGCCGATCAACTGGGCTTTGTGCTGGCATGGCCGGAGCAGCTTCGGCTGACGCCACGCACCAAGCTCGACCCCTTAGGGATTTAATCTGGGTGGGGGAGGAAGATTTCCCCCGCCTGAACACTTTTTTAGATCAAATAGGAGCGTAAAAAATGTCTTTTAAGCATCGTTTTGGGCTGTGGTGTATTGGGCTGTTTAGCGTGTTGTTGATTTTACAACCGATACAGCAGATGCAGGCACAAGGGGGTACGACGTTCCCGGTGTTTGGCAACCGGACGCGCGTCTTGAGTCCGTCGCAATTGATTTTCAACCCGACCAACGAGATCATCTTCCCTAGCATCATCCGTATTGCAGATTATGTCGCTAGTCCGCTGGCGACCTACTACCTGTACTATGCGCCGCATGACGCCCCGGGCGGGATCAACTTGGCGTATTCCAATTCGCTCAACGGCCCGTGGACGGAGTACGCCAGCAACCCAGTGATTGCGAACAACTGGCAACCGCACTACAACGTGAGCCATGTTTCATCGCCTGATGTGATTTGGGACGACACCACCAACAAGCTGTTTATGTACTTTCACGGGGAAAACAACACGACCCGCTTGGCAAATTCCACGAACGGGATTAACTTCACCTACGATAAGGTGGTGGTCAACACCGCTAACTTTACTGGGATCAATGAGGCGTCCTACGCACGGGTGTTCCGTCATACCATGCCGTCGGTGGGCAACAAATATATGATGCTCTTGATGGGCAACAACAACGGCACGCGGCGCATTTACCGTGCATGGTCAAATGATGGCCGTAACTGGACGACGCAAGCCAGCGCGTTTATCTCGCCGCCGTCAGGCCAAACACAACTGAGTAGCGCGAACTTCTTGGTGTGGAATAACAAGTATTACGTGGTCTATCACTCAGATTTAGGCAACATGTACGCGCATGAGGTAGACGCCAACTTCAATGTTTTGAACTACGCCGGGCTGTTTTACGATTCGCTGACGGGCAGCCCCGATGATGCCAAAGCCTCGTCACCAGAGTTTATCACGGCTGGTAATACGCTTTATATGTTCTACGCCACAGGGCCACGCCTAGACGGTAAATTGGCTTCCGCAACCGCCAGCATTGGGGGCGTCGCAGAAGAAATCATTGTAGATAACACCGCTACCAGCGGCGTAACCGTGACGGGGGCATGGTCGGCGTCTACAGGGGCGGCGGGTTACTATGGTACGAACTACCTGCAAGACGGCAACGCAGGCAAAGGGACAAAGAGCGTGCAGTATGTGCCAAACATCGTCACGGGCGGCACGTATCAGGTCTATGTACGCCACACGGCGCACCCCAACCGCGCGACCAACGTGCCAATTGACATCACGCACAGCGGCGTTACGACTACTGTTACGGTGAATCAGCAGGCCAACGGCGGCGCATGGGTGTCTGTGGGGAGCTATGTCTTTAGCGGGGGGGCGGGGGCAAGTGGGGCAAGCGTCACGATCCGCACCACTGGCACCAATGGCTATGTGGTGGC
>JBMOFU010000201.1:0-7362 GCA_049318725.1 Phototrophicaceae bacterium
ATCACGGAGGAAAGCCAATGCCACAACCGACAGGACACACCAACCGCCGCTACTTGGACGCCATAGACGACCATGTGGTGCTATTCGACGGCGCAATGGGAACCAGCATCCAGCGCTATAACTTGACTGCCGCAGACTACGGCGGCGAAACGCTCAACGGCTGCGTGGATTACTTGGTTATCACCCGCCCCGACGTGATTCGGGAGATTCACGCCTCGTTCTTGGCCGTCGGTAGCGAAGTGGTCGAAACCAATACCTTCCGTTCCAATCGGTTGACGTTGGGTGAATATGGCCTTGCCGACCGCACACTAGAGATCAACCGTGCCGCCGCACAGTTGGCGCGGGGCGTCTGCGACGAGTACGAAGCCAAAACCGGAATCCCGCGCTTTGTGGCGGGTAGCATGGGGCCTTCGGGCAAGTTGCCCTCTGGTGATGATCCGTCGCTGTCGGACTGGAACTTTGCCCAACTCAGCGAGTTATTCTACGAACAGGCGCGCGGCCTTGTAGAAGGCGGCGTAGACCTGCTCTTGATCGAAACCAGCCAAGACATTTTAGAGGTCAAGGCGGCCATTGAAGGCGTCAACCGCTACTTTGCCGACTACAACGTGCGCGTGCCGCTGCAAGCGCAAATCACGCTAGACACATCTGGGCGGATGTTGTTCGGTACCGACATCAGCGCGGCGTTGGTCACGCTCGAAGCCCTGCCGATAGACGTACTGGGCATGAATTGCTCTACAGGCCCCGACTACATGCGCCAACCCGTGCAATACTTGATCGAGCGTAGCCCCTTCCCGATTTCAGTCATCCCCAACGCGGGCTTGCCGATCAACGTAGACGGCGAAGCCGTTTACCCGATGGAAGCCCACGACTTTAGCGCGATGGTGGCAGAGTTCGCCAGTTGGGGCGTGAGCGTGGTCGGTGGATGCTGCGGCACGCGCCCCGAACACATGGCGCAACTGCATCACAAGCTGCACGGCCACAGCCACGACGAAATCGCCAGCGGTCACGGCCACCATGCCAAAGCCAAAAAGCGCACCGTCACCGAAATTGAGCCGCAAGCGTCCAGCGGGATGACCGCCGCCCGCATGATCCAAAATCCAGCGCCGACGCTGATTGGCGAACGGGTCAACAGTCAGGGGTCGCGCAAGGTCAAGCAATTGCTTTTGGCCGACGATTACGATAGCTTGGTGGCGATTGCTGTCGAACAGGTCGAAAGCGGCGCGCACATGCTGGACGTGTGTGTGGCGCTCACCGAGCGCGACGACGAAAAAGCCCAGATGACCAAGCTGGTGAAGAAACTCAGCATGGCCGTTGAAGTGCCGCTGATCTTCGACACCACCGAATACGACGTGGCAGAGGCGGCGCTGGCGGTTTATCCCGGCAAGGGGATCATCAACGGCAACAACCTTGAGCGTGGGCGCGAACGCCCCGATATTATCTTGCCGTTGGCGCGCAAATATGGCGCAGGCGTGCTTTCCATGACCATTGACGAAGACGGCATGGCGCACACCCGCGAAAAGAAGTTCGAGATTGCCAAGCGGCTCACTGAACTGGCTGTAGACGAGTTCGGGATGCCCCCTAGCGACTTGATCTTCGATGTGTTGACCTTCCCGCTCACGACTGGGCAGGAAGAACTGCGTAACGACGCCATGGAAACCATCGAGGGCATCCGCCGCATTAAGCAAGAACTGCCCGGCGTCTTGACGGCATTAGGCGTGAGCAACGTCAGCTTTGGCGTGGGCAAGGCCGCCCGTGCGGTTCTCAACAGTGTATTCTTGTACCATGCAGTGCAGGCCGGGCTGGATATGGCAATCGTCAATCCAGCGCACATCAAGCCCTATGCCGAAATCCCAGAAGATCAGCGCAAAGTCGCCAACGATGTGATTTACAACACCGACCCCGACGCCTTGCCGCGCTTCATCCAATACTTTGAACAAAATGCCGTCACGCTCGACGAAGACAGCGCGGTAGACCCCACTGAGCATATGACGCTGGAAGAAGCCATCCACTGGCAGATCGTCCACCGCAAGAAAGAAGGCATCCCAGAAAAGATTGACGCCGCCGTCAAGCGCCAAGACCCGGTAACGGTGCTGAACACCGTGCTGTTGCCCGCCATGAAAGAAGTCGGGGACAAATTCGGCGCGGGCGAGTTGATCTTGCCGTTTGTGCTGCAAAGCGCCGAAGTGATGAAGATGGCTGTCGCCCGCCTAGAAACCTACATGGAACGGATCGAAGGCAGCAGCAAGGGTGTGGTCGTGCTGGCAACCGTTTATGGGGACGTTCACGACATTGGCAAGAACCTTGTCAAGACGATTTTGAGCAACAACGGCTACACCGTCCATGATTTGGGCAAACAGGTTCCGGTCAACACCATCATTGATAAGGCGATTGAGTTCAACGCCGACGCCATCGGCCTCAGCGCGCTCTTGGTCAGCACGTCTAAGCAAATGCCGCTGGTGATTAATGAGCTAGGGCGGCGCGGCTTGGATATTCCGGTATTGGTCGGTGGCGCGGCGATTAATCGCAAGTTTGGCCGCCGCATTCTGTTCCTAGACGGCAGCAACGAACCCTACAAGCCGGGCGTGTTCTATTGTAAAGACGCCTTTGAGGGCTTGGCCGTCGTGGATAAATTGCTGGTCAACGCCCAAGAGGGCGCGAACTTCCTCTCTCAGATTATAGCCGAAGCCTACGCCGAACTGGAAAAACCCGTGCCAGCCAAGCGCGAGCTACCGCGCCGCTTGAGCAGTGTAGGCCCTGCGACCATCCCCACCCCGCCGTTCTGGGGGAATCGCCTGATTGAGTCTATGCCGCTAGAAATTGTGCTGAAGTACATCCACAAACCAGAACTGTACCGCCTCAGTTGGGGGGCGAAGAATACACAGGGTGAAGCGTGGGAAAAGCTCGAAGCGGAATTTGACGAGCGTTTGGCCGTGATGAGCAAAGAGGCGCAACGGCTCAAGACGTTATTGCCGCAGGCGACTTATGGCTACTTCCCCTGCAACCGCGACGGCGACGCGCTGCTCATTTGGGATTACGAACGCTACGCCGCCAGCGGTGAAAAGCTGGAAGTCGCACGGATGAACTTCCCCCGTCAACCGGGCGCGGAACACCTGTGCATCAGCGACTACTTTGCCAGTATAGACAGCGGTCAAACCGATGTGGTAACCTTCCAAGTTGTGACCGTCGGCCAAACCGCCAGCGAACACTTCGACAAGATGCAAGCCGCAGATCAATACTCAGAGGCGTATTTCTTTCACGGGTTGGCCGTGCAAGCGGCAGAAGCCACCGCCAATTACGTCACGCGCCACATTGCCAAAGAACTGGGTATCACGCCCCATCAAGGCAAGCGCTATAGCTGGGGATACCCGGCCTGCCCCGACCTTGAAGACCATGAAACGGTGTTCCGCCTGTTGCCACAGGTCGAGCAAATGGGGATGGTGCTTTCGCCCAGCTATCAACTGATTCCAGAGCAGTCTACGGCAGCGATCTTCACCCATCATCCCGACGCCAAGTATTTCAGCGTCGGCGTAGACCGCGCCGCGCAATTGGCCGAATAGAGGACAATCTCACCGATGCCGCGTACCCGCCAAACCAGCGCCCAACTGCTGACCTTCGTCGCCTTGATTTTAGGGCTACAGACCTTGCACGCGGCGTTCCATTTCAACCGTCATTATCAGTTAGATGAGTATTGGCGGGTTCACGCAGCCATTGACCAAACCCCGCGTGAAATTACCCTTCAACAAGTGGGGGACACTAACAACCCCCCCTTGCCCCGTATTATAGATAGCTATTGGCTCATCCTCATGGGCGGGCATCATTCGCAGCATATCACCCGTGTCGTTTCAGTATTGGTGACGCTGCTCGGTTTGGCCTGTATGAGCCGCATCACACTGGATTTGTTTACCAGTCAAGCGGGTTTGTGGGTACTATTCATCTACGGAACCTTGCCATTGGTAGTATTCTATGGGCGCGACACAGGGCCCTATGCCCTCTTATTGACCACTACAGCAATGTTGACGATGGTATTTGTGCGCTGGCTGCACAACCGCCGCCCTGCATTGATGGTCATATATGCTGGGATAGGTTGTTTAGCCATTTATAGCCATTATTTTGTCGTTTTTGTGGTCATCTGGCACGCGGCAGCACTACTATTGCTCACAGATCGGCAATGGCGGCAAGTGGTGTATGGGTTTTACACGTTTGCGATGATTGCACTGGCATTGATGCTAGGGTGGGGCTTGCCCTTATCACAGCGCTTTATAGTATTTAGTGGGGTTGGTTTGGGGCATAGCTTAACGCTTAATCAACTTACAGACATGGTTAGGTTGCTCTTTAACCTTGCCAATCCTATGATTTACCTGCCCTTGTTGGTAGGGCTATTCTTCGCAATAAGGCCGCAGCGGAGTTCGCTTTCATCTATAGAGCGCTGGGGTGTGCAGTTCTTGGCATTGGGGTTTGTAGGCGGTTTTTGCAGTGTAATTGCTGTTCACCAAGTGATTCCTTTGGTGACTTTACGCAACATGGCCTTCTTGATGGTTCCCTTAGCGTTATTGACGGGTTGGATCATTGCCCATGAAATGCCACTCCCCTTTCGCTGGGCGGCTATCCCCATCGTTTTAGGGGTTGTGATTACCTTTCAGTACCGCGTTTTCACGATTGCCCCCTATGATATTGATGTTCGGGATACCACCCTTGCGTTGAATACCTATGTTCGCCCAGACACACGCTTCATCATGGAATTTATTACCCGCAATCAAGTGGAATCTATCCCACTGAATTATGTTATACAGCGTACCCTAGACTATCCTTTTCACAGTGATGACATCTTCTTGATGCACCAACAAGCCCCTAGTTTTGTAGACACCATGAATACGCCACATTTCCCCGCCTATGAAAGCTATTATGCCGAAAACCCAATCGGTTTCAGGGATTTTACCCAGCAGGCTGAACAGATTATTTGGTTGTCCTACCAAGCGCAGGCCAGTGGGCTGGGGGCGATTCTCAATCAGACCCATTACTTAGCTCAACGGGATAGTGTCAATTACTATTGGCAAGAGATGTATATCAACGTTTACGAACGTGTCCCCACCCGCGACGAACCCTACTTCCGTTTTAACGATACCCTCACGCTGGAAAACTGGCGGCTGGCAGATGTCAACGTAAATGCCTGCGAACCAGTCTTGATTGAAAGCTGGTGGCAAACAGAAGCCTCCCTGCCTGCCAATTACAATATGTCCTATTCGCTGATTGCAGCCGATGGCGGCGTGGCGTTGACCGATCACGGCACGCTGTCGAATGTCTTGTCGCTTCAGTGGCAGCCCGACGAGTTCTACTACGATGGGCGTAGCATCACCCTGCCGTGTGATTTGCCCGCAGGCAACTACGCGCTGGTGATGACCGTCTATGATCCTGCAACGGCGCAACCGCTGGAGGTTGCTTATCTTGATGGTAACGCCGCGCCCACAGACATCTACTTAACGACGCTGCATGTTAGTTTATCCACTGAGGGGAATCCCTAATGCCACGTACCCGCCAAACCAGCGCCCAACTGTTGACGCTTATTGCGTTGATCTTGGGCGCAGAAATCATCCAGAGTGAAATGCACTGGAATTTTGCCTATCAGATGGATGAGGTATGGCGGGTACATACTGCGATTGACCAAACATGGAGAGAAATCCTCTATCAGCGCTTGAATGATATTGGCAACCCCATCGGCGAGATGTTGTTGCTCAATGTATGGGTGGGGTGGGTGGGTTATCAACCGGTAGCGACCCGTGCGCTTTCTATGCTGTTTAGCCTGCTCACACTGGCGCTATTGATACGGCTGCTGTTAGACCGCTTTGACCTGCGTAGCGCACAATATGGTACGTTGCTGTTAGGGGTGTTGCCCGTTTATGCCTTCTATGGGCGGGATGCCGGGCCATACCCCGTACTGGCATTTGCGGCACTAGCCACGACCTTTTTGTTCGTCCGTTGGTTTTACACTGGGCGAGCTTATTACATGGTGGTTTATGTCGCCGTTGGGATTTTAGGCATTTACCATCAATACGCTATGGCTTTTGTGGTGGTCGGCCATGCCGTCGCGCTGTGTATCTTTTCAGCGACCCGTTGGCGAAAGCTAGTCTATGGCTTTACTGCATTTGCGGCAGTGGCTTTGGCGCTGATTCTAGGGTATGGGCTGCCCTTTTTGCAGATGTTTTCTAGCTTTCAATTCGATACGAGCGGCGCGCTGGAAATTGTTTCTTACCTTTCCAACATTGAAACGATCCATGATTTGCATCGGCTCTTGAATGATGCGCGCATATACCCGTTAGTGCCATTTGTGATTGCCGCGCTGGGGATTGGTATCTTCCCCCAACATTCCCCAGACCTGATACGCTTAAAACGGCGAATCGCTTTACCGCTCACGATACTGACCGCTATAGTAATGAGCATGTGGCTGGTAGGGTTTTGGGTTCCGTTTTTTCATCCTAAAACCTTGCTGATCGTTGTTCCATTGGCGGCAGGGATTTCTGGCGTGCTGATGACGCACATGCCTGCATGGTTTCGGTTCGGTTATTTGGGGATGGCGCTCATCCCATTATTCAGTTTTTCGCCCTATTTTGACCCGGGCGCACAGTTTATTTATCTTGTACGTCCGCTTCCTACGCACAGCATCTATCAAGCGCTTACCGAAAAAGTCACCCCAAACAGCGTTTATGTAGTTGAAGATGGCGATAATTTAAGCCCGGCAATACTAGGGGCTAACTTTCAGTTGCGGCGCTTTTTGCCTTACCCCCTTCAAGATACACAGATGATGTTTTATCTTGGCCGATGGGAAAACTGGGTAAACTTCCCCCATCAACCCGAGCGTTGGGTTACCAGTACCGCCGCAGAGGTTCCAGCGTGGTTTCCGACTTTCATCGAAAGCGCAGACCAACTCTTTTGGCTGGAATTAGTCAATCAGCAAGGGGAACCCAAACAACAAATGCAATCCTTGTTAGGCCGCAGCTTTTTCTTGTGGGATGTCATCCCTGTCAGTGAGGCCTATCCCAACGGCGAACAATGGGAATTCACCATTTTTCAATATCGGCGGATTCCAGACCTGCCGACAAATGCAGAAACCTTATTCCGCTTCAATGATGCCATCACGCTCGAAAACTGGCGGCTGGCCGATGTCAACGTCACGGCTTGTCAGCCCGTGTTGATCGAAAGCTGGTGGCAGACGGACGAACCGCTGCCCGCCAACTACGCGCTGTCTTACTCACTGATTGCACCCGATGGCGGCGTGACACTCACAGATCACAACCAGCTTTCTACGGTGTTGTCGCTTCAGTGGCAGCCCGACGAGTTCTACTACGATGGGCGTAGCATCACCCTGCC
>JBMOFU010000202.1:0-7336 GCA_049318725.1 Phototrophicaceae bacterium
GATGGTGTGTTCGAGTGGCGGATCATGGCGTTATCTACTGGGATGGGTTGCCGCGCCGGGGGCGTTGAGGGGATCGGCTTCAAGAATTGACGCTGCGGCTATTCATCCCATGTCAGCAAGTACAGATCATAGCCCCACTGCGGCGACACCCGGTACGGAGACATCGAACGCGGGTGCAGCCGCGCCTCTGGGCGAAGCACGCTGATATAGATCACCAGCCGATTGAGCCATTCGGGGTTTTCGTTGGGCAGGATGAAAAAAGCGTGCGGATGGCTGCTATCCAGTGCAGATGCCCAATCACGGTTGATGCCCGTTGGTGCAAAGTACACCGTGCTAGTGCGTAGGTCAAGGCGGCCAAGATACTGAAGCAGCGCGTCACGGTCAAAATCGTAGAAGATCGTCCAGCCTAGCAGGTGTAATTCGGTGTTCGGCGGCAAGGTTTCTGCCGCCCGCAACAGTAAATCGGATGTGTCTGCCCGTTGGGCAAACTGGTTGGCGAACACATCCACATGCACGCGCAGGTAATAATCGGCCTGATAAACAGCCATCCCACACACCAGCAGCGCAAAGATCGCCCCTAGCGGTATTCTGCGCCATACCCGCTGGACGGCACGACACACTAGGATCGTCCCCCACGCCAATACAATCGCAATAGCAGGGAACACGACAGTAAATTGGCTGACCCATGCGCCATCGTCTAAGAGCGTATTCCCCGCCGACGTGCCGAAAACCCACAATAACAACAGCGTTGCGCCCGCAAATTCCCCCGTAGGGACGAGGCTTGCCTTGTCCGTAACGGCCTTATCCGTGATCGGCGCGCACCACACCCCTATAATCTTCCAGATGCCCCATCCGACGGCAATCGCCAACAACGGAACCAACAGCGGCAATACCAGCGCGGTATTGCCCATGTAAAAATAGCCGTGATCGCGCTCAGTGACGTAAAGCGCAAACGGCGCGGTCAGTTGATCGGTCACGGCTACCAGTGAGCCGTCATAGGCGTTCGCCAGCAGCAAGCGCCCCCATACATTATTCTCGGCGGTGCGGGCAGCTAGGCGCGGGAACACATCTTGTCCGCTGCCGATGCTCACACTGTAAATCGGCGCAGTGGTCAGCACAAACGTCACTGCCAAGCGCCAAATGCCGCGCCAATAGAGTCCACGCCGCGCCCACAGCCACAGCGCCAAGAGCCATGTCAACATCAGCACGGGGAACAACAGCCGCCCCGCCTCATAGAAGTATTGGCTGGCACCCAGCGCGATGCCTGCCCACGCAAATCCCCAACGGTTGCCCGTTCGCAGGCCATAAAGTGCGGCGGCAAACGCTAACGTCCCAAACAACGGATCAGCAATGTTGTACAGCCCTAGTCGGCTAAAGTGCAGGTGTGGCGGGTAGGTCGCCAAGATCAGCGCGGCGGCCAGCCCAACGGATTCTCCAAACGCGCCGCGTGCCAGCCAATAGGCGGGGAGGATCGTTAGCGCGCCGCACAACGCGCTGACGATCCGCAAGCCGGTGAGGTTGCGCCCAAGCACTTCCACGCCCCACGACGCCCACAACGGGTAAACCCACGTTGACGCAGAGGTATAGCTAAAGTGGCGCAGCAAGTGTGGCGGCTGGACGGTTTCTAGCAGGTTAGCGACTGCCGCCGCAAGGTGATGTTCGTCTACAAAGGTGTGGATAGCCGTTTCAAGGCGATACACGCGCAGGCCAAACGCCAACAGCGTGATAACCAGTAGGGACAAGGCAAGCCTTGTCCGTAACGGCCTTGTCCGTTGGGGAGACAAACCCTGCTCTGCGCGTTGGGGGGATAATGCGGCGGGATCACCGTCGGCAGGCGCGAATCCGTAGCCTAACGCGACCATGCCGCCTGCCAGCAGCGCAAACTGCGCCGCCAGCGGCCAGCCATAGCCGATAATGTTCTCGGTACACACGAGCACAAGACCGGCCACGCCTACCGCACAGGCAACCCATTTGCTAGGCGGCATAGACGGGGTTACTCATCCAGCAGTTGATATGCCTTTGCCGCGTAATCTTGCGGCTTGCCCGAAATCGGCTTGAAGTCCACATCATCGGCAACCGCCTGCATCCGCCCGGCGGTGATCTGTTCCTTGAGCTTGAGCGCTTCGCGGTCGTTGACATCGCGCACCAGCGCATCGTTAACCAGTGCGTCGGCAATGTTGAGGTGCATCGGGCTGGCGGTGAGCAAGCGGGCGACATCCACCAGCGCGCTGACAATGGAGTCGCGTTCGTTGCTCTGATAGGCCAAGTGTAGCGCTTGACGGTAGCGCAACAGAGACTCGCCTAACTTGCCCGCTTGCTTGTTGGCGTAACCGAGATTGTTCAGTTGCAGCGCTTCTTCCTTGCGGTCTTTGACCTCACGGGCAATGTACAACGCCGAAGCGTGATAGTTGATTGCCTCTTGCCAGCGTTCAAGCTCGCCGTAAGCCGTCCCTAACCCACCGAGGACGCGCCCTTCACAGTCCCGCTTGCCCAGTGATTTGCACAGCGCTAGGGCGGCGTTCCACGTTTGGATGGCGATTTCGCTCTGGTCGTCGTCCAGTTGGGCAAAGCCAAGCTTCATCAAAACGTCGGCTTCGGCCTCACGGTCTGCCAGCGATTTTGCAGTGGTCAGCGCGCCGCTATAGGCCATAATCGCTTCTGTGGACTCGCCCAACTGTTGACGGGCGTCCCCTAACACAATTTGCATCTGCATGTGGGCGCGGCTGTCTTTTAGCTCGTCGGCCAAGCGTGCGCCGCGTGTGGCATTGAGGATGGCCGCTTGCGGGCTTTCCAGCTTGACCATCAACGGCGCAAGCGCCAAGAGCGTATCAAGGATTTTGCGGTTGTTGTCGCTTTCTTCGTGCGTCAACAGCAGTTCGTTGTAAATGCCAAGCGCTTCATCGTGTTTGCCCTGCTTGACCAGCAACGCGCCAACCGTTTCTTGCAGTTCTAAGGCGCGGGCGGGGTTGCCTTTGGCGCGTGCGTCTGCAATGGCAATCCGCAGCGAATCGGGATCATTGACGTTCAGCGGCGCGGCGATCATGTCCTCTGGCGCGGGAATATCGTCGTCGTCATCATCGTTGAGGAAGTCGTCTAAAAAGTCGTCGTCATCATCCTCAAAATCTTCATTCGGGATGTCATCGTCATCATCAGTTGCGCTAGGGGCGGCCATTTGTGCCGCTGTGAGCAGGCTAGGGTTGGCCGGGAAGGCGCTTAGGCCACTCGAACCCGCTTCGCGCAGTTGGAGCAACTCATAGCGGTAACCGCGCCCGCTGATAAAGTTCCCTGCTTGGGTGAGGGCTACAACCAACTGGGAGGACACATCACTTTCACCGCGTTCAGACGCCCAATGGGCAACGGCCAAGAAGGTATCCATCAACGCGGCCAACTTGTTATGGGCTTCAGGGGCGGGCGTGGAATACAGTTTGGCGATTTCGATCAGCGTATCTCGATATTTCTCTTGCAGCACCACCAAGCGCCCTGCGGATTTCAAATAGTTTTGCGAATAGCTGTGGGCTTCTGGATGTAGGCCATAGAGGGCTTCGCCATAGCGCTTTTCTAGCGTGATGAAGCCAGCGGCGGCCAAGATGCCCATCACCTTTTCGATGCTGTCAGCAGGCGCACCGCTGACCTTGTGCAGCAGTTCCAGCGAGGCACGGCCATCGAACGACGCACCGAGCATCAACAGCAAACCTTGTAAGCCCTGTTGGATGGCGCTATAGCCAACACTCAACGCACGGTTAGACGGTGTGCCAGTGGCGGCGGTTAGGGCGGCCAACACTTGGGGGGCGGTCATCTTGGTGATACGGGCGGTTCCGGCGGCAACCGTCAGCGGCAAGGGCAAGCCGCCTAACAGCCTAACAATCTGTGGGATTTCTGCGCCAGTCAAGCCGGATTTTTCGCTGAACAGGGTCGCGGCGTCCGCGTCGGCCAGCGGCAAGACGGAGATGCTTTTCCATTGGCTACTGGGTTCATCCTCAGTGGCAACGATCAAGATCGGCAGGTTTGCGCCCACACGGTTGATAAACTCACTCACGGCGGGGAACAGTGGGTCGCCGTCCAACACAATCATCGGTTTCTGTTGAGACAAGAGTGCAGATAGTGCCGCAACCAGCGCCAACGGATTTTCTGCATTGGCAATGGTGATGTCCCCCATAGCGCGTGCGACACGCACCACCAACTGGGCGAGTGAATCTCCCTCTACGGAGAGCCAAAGCACCCCACCGGGATTTTGCTGGGCAAACGCGCTGGCAAGCATTCCGGCAAGGGCGGTTTTGCCTACCCCAGCTTCGCCGTGTAATAACACCACGCGATTTTGCTTGAGTTCAGGGTAGGCCACATTGAGGATCGCATCTCGCCCAATCAGCTTTGCAGGCAACATCACTGGCAATGCGGCGGGTTCGTGTGCTGGCGCTTCGTGTGATGTGAAATCTACCATCGGTGGTTCTTCCCGTGTGATATAGTCAGTGGCGAAACACTTTACTTTTCACACGCAGTATAGCACCTTCTGCTAAATCTCTGCAATTTTTTTAAGCGCTTTGGGGGGTTATCCCAAATATATCCCAAATCATTGCGGGATTATTGGCTTATCGTTAGGGTTTCGTTGAGCCACCCCTGAATTTTTTCCTCAAGACCATCCCGCACACGCACGAACGCCGCCAGCTTGTCGGCGTCACTCCCCTGCACGGCAGAAGGATCAGGGAAGCTCCAGTGAATGCGGGTGGCTTTGCCGGGGAACAGCGGGCAGGTTTCGGCGGCATCATCGCAAACGGTGATGACATAATCAAACGGCTGACTTAAAAACTGGGTCAACGACTTAGAGGTGTGGCCGCTGATGTCTATCCCGCGCAGTTGCATGGCTTCAATGGCAAACGGATTCACACGCGAAGGCGCACTACCTGCGCTTTCAACGGTGATCTGCCCCTGACCTAGCGCACGGATCAAGCCCTCTGCCATTTGTGAGCGCGAACTGTTGTGGGTACACAGCACTAAAACATGGATCATAGCGGGTTCCCCTTAGGAATGGTCGTGTTGCACATTTTGGATAAACAAAAGAATTCGTTGGTGAAGCTGTTCAGCAATATCAGTAAAGGCGGTTTGGCGTTGGGCATCGTCTGCGATGTTCGTCGGGTCGGCATAGCCCCAGTGCAGTTTTTGGTTGCGCCCCTCAAACGTCGGGCAGACTTCCCGCGCAGTGTCGCAGACCGTAATCACATAGTCGAAGGCTTGCCCGCTGAACACCGTCAGCGGCTTGCTGTACTGACCGTTGAGGGCAACGCCAAACGGCGCTAACGCGGGCGTAACTTCTGGGCGGATGTTAGACGGCTGGTTACCTGCACTAAAGACTTCAAAGCTGATGCCGCCGCGTGCGCGCAGCAAGGCTTCCGCCATTTGTGAGCGTGCGCTGTTGTGGGTACAAACGAACAAGACCCGTGTGGGGGGTGCTTGTTGTAGTGGCAAGGGGTGCGGTGTGGCGCCTAGTGAAATGTGAATGGCCTGCCCACCTTCAAAATACATCTCTCGCAAGGAGTTCATATCTAGGCCGTAGTAGACATCGCGGCGGTCGGCGTCGCTACGGCGGGCAACGACCACGCCAGCGTTTCGCAACATCCGCAAGTGATAAGAAACAAGGTTCATCGGTTCCCCCGTCATGGAAACCAATTCGTTCACCCGCAAGTCGCTGAGTGCCAAGCCCTGAATAATTTGCCAGCGCAGTTCGTGTGCCAATAATTTGAAAAAGTCTAGCGGCGCAACGGAAGGGGACATTATAGTGGTTGCCTAAGATAACTTTACATCAAATCTACGTGAATTATAGTAACAATCCCTATAGCAATATCAAGGGTGATTTGGCCTAAAACGGGGCAATAAGGTATACCGTGAGACGCTCGGCGGGCGAGGCCTGCCTCGCCCCTACAGAGTTATCGTCTGTAGGGGCGCCACCTGTGGCGTCCGCCGTTGAAATTTACGGGCAGGTGAATAGATATGGGCATGGCACGCCATCCCCCGCGTTTGATGTGATCGGCCTATTGCACTAGGGGTTGTTCAAGAAGATGCTAATGCGGTTGAGGTTGTTAGACTCGTTCGCCTCACGGATTTCTTCGTTCATGTCTATCTTACAGATGATATTCACTAATTGGCCGCCGCCGCTGTCTAGGCGTAGCGGCATGGCGTAGGTCTGGCTTTGGCCGGGTTGAAGGTTGCCGAAGATAAAGGCCAAAGACACGTTCATCGGTTCGACATTGCAGAACAACGCGCTTTCGTTGAGGTATGCGCCGCCATTATTGCGAACGGTGGCTAAAATCTGGAAGGCTTCGCCCTGCTTAATCACGCGGTCAACATCTACGCGCACCATTTCGGCGTCGGGCAGGCTTGCCAGCGGGAGCGCGGTTGGCGTAGCAGTGGCAAGCGGCGCAGGTAGCGGCGGCGGGTCAATCGCTGGTGCATCGAGAATGTTGCCATCCAGACGCACCACGCTTGGGGCAACCCAGCCGCGTTCACCGTCTGCTGTTTCGACCAATAGCCAGTTGTTGCCTCGGCTACTGCGCCCCAACACATCCAACTCAACGCCCGGGTTCAGCCCGGCACTGATGGCAAAGCGTGTGCTATCCCCCTGCCGCAAATTCGCCAAGATGATAACCGTTGCGCCCAATTCCCCGTTTAGCGGGATCAAGGTCGGCGTGGCAGTAGCGGCTGCTCCACCCGTCAACGGAGCGAGCGTGGCAAAGGCATCTGCCCCTGTAATCCGTGCGCTGGCAGTGGCGGTGAGCGCCAGCAAGGCGGTGTTGATCGCGGTGTCTTCATCCAACACCGTGATGGGGGTGGCATTGCTGTTGTCTACCCGTAGCGGCGTCACAAGGGCGCGTTGACTGCTGCCGTCAGACATAAAAGCATTCAAGCGCAGCGCATACAGGCCATCGGGCGCAGTGGCGGTATCCCAGACACCCAACAGACCGTCGCGCACAGGCGTGCGGTTAATCAGGGTGGCAGGGAACCATGCAGCGTTTTCCCCTTCACGCGGGGCAAAGGTATTTTCGTTCAGCGGTTGATACTCTAAGAAGTAGGCATTTTGGCCGTTGAGATTGGCCGAGCCGTAAATGCTGACTTCGCCACCCAGCACGTAAACTGGCGGCGGGAAGGTCAGGTTAAACTCTGGATTCGGGGCAGGCGTTTGAGCGTGTAACAGCGTGACAATACTCAAGCACAACACTAGGGCGATGACGCGGGAAAGTCGGCGCATTGAAATGCATCCTTTCGGTGAGGCTTCCGTTTGTCTTTAGTATAGTCGAAGAACCGCAGGGACAAGTAAAAAAAGTGATGAGTACCCCAGGGATGAGTA
>JBMOFU010000203.1:0-7236 GCA_049318725.1 Phototrophicaceae bacterium
ACCCCTATCCCCAACCCTTTCCCCCGTCGGGAGAAAGGGAGCCAAACAAGTCCCTCTCCCGCAGGGGGAGGGATTTAGGGAGGGGTTAGCGTATACCCCGAATTACGGCGTGGGGACGGCTACCCGCCGCGCGATTTCTGCCCGCACAACGGGGGCGACCTTCGTCCCAAGCAGTTCAATGGCGTGCATGATCTTCTGGTGTGGCATCGAGCCGACGCTCAATTGCAGCCCAAAGCGTTGATGGCCGAACAGCCCGTGTTGGAACAAAATTTTCTCAATCACATCATCCGGCGTGCCGACGAAGTTTGCCCCGCGTAAGGTTGCTGCTGCTTCGTATTGGTCGCGGCGCATTGGCCCCCAACCGCGCTCACGCCCAATTTTGTCCATCACGACCTTGACAGCAGCAAAGGAATCATCAATGGCGGTTTGGCGGCTGTCTGCAATAAAGCCATGTGAATTGATGCTCATGGGGAGCGTTGCCGGGTTATGCCCGTACTGTTGCGCTGCTTCACGGTAAAGTTCAGCGTAGGAGGCAAAGCGTTCTGGTAGACCGCCGATGATCGCCAGTGCCATCGGCAAGCCACGGCTGGCCGCCCGCACGACCGATTCTGGCGTGCCGCCAACACCCACCCACACCGGAATTGGGTTTTGCACCGGACGCGGATAAATGCCGACATTGTTCAAGGCCGCACGGTGACGGCCAGCCCATGTGATGGTTTCGCTGTCGCGCAATTTCAGCAGCAGGTCGAGCTTTTCGCTGAACAGCGTGTCGTAGTCTTTCAGGTCATAGCCGAATAGTGGGAAGGACTCAATGAACGAGCCGCGCCCGGCAAGGATTTCTGCGCGACCATTAGAAAGCAAGTCGAGGGTGGCAAAGCGCTGGAAGACGCGCACGGGGTCGTCTGAGCTTAACACTGTGACGGCACTGCTCAATCGGATATTTTTAGTGCGGGCTGCTGCTGCGCCCAAAATCACCTCTGGCGCAGACGAGATAAATTCGTCGCGGTGATGTTCGCCTAGCCCAAAGATATCTAGCCCAACTTGGTCGGCCAGTTCAACTTCTTCAAGCAGATTCTTCATGCGCTCGGCAGGGCTGATTTTGTGGCCGCTTTTGGGGTCGGCGGTCAGTTCGGCAAACGAATATAGCCCAATCTCAAAGGGGCGAGGGGCGTTGGTGATAAGCGGATCGGTCATGGTGGGGTTCAGCACTCCTAGATGAATTGTAAATCATAGAGGTCAGACAATATCGCAACGATGAACCTTACCGCCAGCCCCACCCGTTTAACACTATATTGTTGTAGGGGGCGGCACAATAGCCACCCCTCCCACCGAATAGCGTTAGACGAACAACCCCGCGCTGACATCCACCACTTGCCCGGTTAGGCCGCTGGAAAGGTCAGATAGCAAGTAAGTCGCGGTCTTGACAGTATCGGCAACGCTGATCGGGTGACCGAGCGGCGGCAGGCTCATCGGCACAGTCAAGCCCATCGCGGCGTAAGCCGCCCCAGTTTCTTGAATCGTGCGCGTTTCGTACATCCCAGAGCCGCGCACACAGTTGACCCGAATCCCTGCTTGGCCGTACTCCCCGGCCAATGCGCGGGTGAGCGCCTCAATTGCGCCTTGTGCTGCGCTGATCCCGGCCATGAACGGGGCTGTCATGCGGCTCAACGAGGCCGAAAGGAACAGCACCGAAGCGCCCGGCTTCATGAACTTGGCCGCTTCGCGCGCGGTTAAAAATTGGCTGGCGACGATCACCTCAAACGGAATCATGAAGTCGTTGAGCGAAGTCATGGCAGACACCTGCGGGTAGCCCAGTTCTACCGGGCGGCCACCGATGCCGTTAAACACACCGTCAATCTGGCCGGCTTGCGCGGCAATGCGGGCGACATAAGCGCTCACGGCGTCGGCGTTGGTGGCGTCTACCACATCGGCGCTGGCCTGACCGCCAGCGTTACGGATGTCGTTGGCAATCGCTTCCACGCGGCCTGCATCACGGCCACTGAGGTAAACGTGTGCGCCTTCTGCGGCGAACTGTTGCGCGGCTTGCTTGGCAATGGCGCCCGTGGCGGCAAAAACGAGAATGTGCTTGTTCTTGAGGTTAGTCATGGGTTTACGCTCCTTAAGGTGAGGTAGATTGGCGGCGCTGTGCCGCTACAGGTAAAAATAGCGTGTGCGTATGTTGCATAGAACTGCTATACTGGTATTCACAGCGTCAAGGGAGGCAGTAACGTGAGTTTACGAGGCTTCGTTGCTGTCCCTTCCCGAATTTAACTGCCGAAGTTGAGCGGCTCCCCTGTTTCTAAGAGCGACTTCAACCCAGAAAGCACCTGCGCCCAACCCGTTTGCACACTCTCGCTGAGGGCGTTGGACGGGTTCAGCCCAATGTGAGACATCTTCAGCTTACACAAACCACCAAGCGCTTCAATCTCAAAAATGACAGTGGTTGGCTCGCCCCGTTCTGCTTCTGGCATCCACATCGCGTTAAAGGTCGTCACGAGCTTGCGCGGCGGGTCTGCTTCCACCACATCCCCCTCAACCATCACATTCTTGCCTGCTTGAACGTAACGGTAGGTGCTGCCAGCCTGCCAATCAGATTCCACCCGTGCGGCCATGTAATACTGCTGCGTAAAGGTACCATCTGTGAGGGCTTGCCACAAACGCTCTGGCGTGGTGCGGATGTAAGTTTGGTAGATGTGGGTGATGCCTGCGCTCATCGTTGTCCCTTCTAGGATGTGCTTAAGGGCGTTTAGCCCGTGTGCAAAGGGTTGGGCATATTTGCTCACCCAACGGTTGTACGCCTCTTGGATCGGAATGGGGTTCAGGTAGTGGAACTTTTCACGCCCGACTTTTTCCGTGATGACCAATTCGGCGTCCTCTAAAATTTGCAGGTGCTTCATCACGCCGTGCCGCGTCATTTCAAAGTGGCTGCACAGTTGTAAAAGCGTCTGCCCGTCTTGCTGGAACAACAGATCCAACAGCTTGCGCCGTGTATCGTCTGCCAGCGCCTTAAAGATTTGTTCGTCATCCATATGCGGTTCGCTTTATAGGTGACTGGTTAGTTACCTATACTATACGTGACTTTATAGTTACCTGTCAAGCCCTATATGTATAACATTTGCCCCACGCCGAGGGTGGTTGGCGTGGGGCAAGGGGTTGCCACTGTTTTGAGCTAGTTGTCGCTTCAGTCAGTGTAGGGGCGTGGGCGCATAATTGTTCATCCCACTACCGTTGTTCCTTGAACCATCCCACGGTGCGCGCCAGTCCGTCAGCAAAAGACACCTGTGGCGCGTAATCCAACAGTTCGGCGGCTAAGGTCACATCTGCCCGCGAATGTTGAATATCGCCCACCCGCGGTGGATCAAACTGCGGCGCGATGGCCGTCCCCAACAGCCCGTTGATCTGTTCCAGCAGTTCTAGCAGGCTGACGCGCCCGCCCGTTGCCAAGTTGATCGAGTGACCAACGGCCTGCGGTGCAGACGACGCCAATTGCAGCCCATAGATCACGTTTGCCACATAGGTGAAATCACGCGATTGTGTCCCGTCGCCATAGATGACAGGGGCGCGGCCTTCGAGTAGCGCACTCACAAAGCGCGGGATCACAGCGGCATATTGCGAGTTTGGGTCTTGGCGCTCCCCAAAGACATTGAAGAAGCGTGTGCAGACCGTCTCTAGGCCATAGGAGGCCGTAAACGCCTTGCAATAGTATTCCCCGGCCAGCTTGTATGCGCCATACGGAGATAGCGGGTTCGGTGGCATCGTTTCAACCTTGAACTCGCCTTTGACTTCTCCATACGCCGACGATGACGCCGCATAGACCACCCGCCGCACCCCACCATCGCGGGCAGCGACCAACACGTTCAACGTTCCTGTGACGTTGTGATGGTGAGACTCAATCGGGGTAGCGACGCTGCGCGGCACAGAGGCCAACGCCCCCAAGTGATAGACAACTTCCGCCCCCTGTATAATCGGCGTGATAGCGTCTAAATCCGTGAAGCTCACCGGATGCACCGTCAGATCGCCCGCGATGGCGTCTAAGTTAGCTGATTTGCCCGTGCTGAAGTTGTCAATCACCCGCACGGAATCGCCATGCGCCAGCAGTGCGCGCACCAAGTGCGACCCAATAAAGCCTGCTCCGCCTGTCACAACACTAATACGGCTCAAGGTTTGACCTTTCCATAGTTGAGTTGATAGCGCCAGCGAATCCAGAACATGATCCCGAACAAGCCCGCTAACAAGATAAATCCGACAATCCCCACCCATAACCCCAAGCCCGCTGGAACCAAGCTGATGGTGAGGGCGATGCTGCCACAGAGCACACAAAAGCCGTAGAGCGTGAACACCGTCCCGCGTGTACTAAGGCCAAGAATCCGAATGCGATGGGAAGTATGATCCTTCCCGGCTTGGCCGGGCGAGCGCCCTTCGCTCAAGCGGGTGATCGTCACCAGCGTGATGTCGAACAGTGGCAAGGCCAGCACCAAAATTGGAATCATCCATGTCACACTGAGCGGCTGTTCGGCAAAGGTGAGCTTGACCCCTAACACTGCTAAAATCATCCCCAACACCAGCGCGCCCATATCCCCCATGAAGGTGCTGGCGGGATTGAAGTTGTAGACCAAAAAGCCGAGCGCGCTGCCGAAGATCGCCGCCGCAAGGCTGCTGACCAGCGTTTGCCCCTGTAGGTAAGCAATTATCATGAAGAAGAACGCCGCAATTGTGGTGAGTCCAGCGGCAAGGCCGTCCATGTTGTCTAAGAAGTTGACCGCGTTCATAATCGTCACCATCCATAAGATGGTGAGCGGCACATCCAGCCATGCGATGCCGAACAAGCGCACCTGAATCCCCACGAGCGTAAGGCCAAAGGCCACCGCAACCATCGTGAACAGCTTGGGCAAGATGCCGAGGTCAAAGCGGTCATCGTACAGGCCAACGGCGGCTAAGATCGTCGCGCCCGCCACAATTGCGCCTAGTTCGCGGATGTATTGCGGCGTGCTGAACAACAACAGCGCAATGCTAAAGGCGGCGTACATCGCCAGCCCGCCCATCAGCGGCTTGTATTCGGCATTGGATTTGCGTGCGCTGGTGGGGCGGTCTACGACACCCAAGCGCATGGCAATCTGCCGTGAGAGCGGCGTTAGCCCCAACGACATGGTGAAGCCAACAATCATAATTGGGAAGAACTGCATGGCGTCCATGGGGCGTCCTGTGAGGATAGGGGGCAATCATGCAGAGTATAGGGGTTTCACTACCCTGCGGCAATAGTGGTATGCCCTGTGGGGCGCACATTCCCCCAATAGCGTTTTTACACAGTGTGGGCTGTCAATAGCAGCGGTCTCATAGACTCCAGTGATACGTTAATGGTTATTTCGACCAGCAACTCACTCCCGATGAAATGCCAAACAAGGGTATGGAAGAACGGGGTCTGATACAGTCGGATGACCATCGTAAACGTATCTTTGGCAGTCCATGCGCCGCTGGATGCCACTGGGTTTAGCGGGCGTTCAAACAACAACGGTTGATTGAACAGGGTGGTCTGCCCCGTCTGCCACATTCCATACCCACAGGGGATCGTCTGCTCGCCCGCTGGCGTTTTGGCGATGACCGTGCAACCTGCATCATTAAAATGCAAGGTGAACGTTTCGATCTGTAGCGCATTGGCATCTGCCGTATACGTTCGCCCAGAAACCTGCAATGCAATCGGTGATGTGGCCTGCCCCTGCACGGGCGGCAGGCTTAAGCCAGAGAGCTTCTTGGTTAAACGATCCTGTGCGGCGGCATCATCGGCAAGCGGCTCAACGTGCATCGCCGGAAGCAAGATGTCCCAGACCAAATTCAACAGTTGTTGTGCATCAAATAGATCAATGGCACTGGTGATGGCAAGTACCGCGTCCTGCTCTGGCATGACGATGCAATATTGCCCAAACACGCCATCCGCGCGGTAGGCACCGTGACGGCAACGCCACAATTGATAGCCGTAGCCCTGCATCCAATCATTGTCGGCGTCTTCCCCGTTCGGCATTTGGAAGGCTGTCGCTTCAGTGATCCACGCTTCAGGGAGCAACCGTTGCCCCTGCCACACGCCCTTTTGCAGATAGAGTTGGCCGAACCGCGCCACATCTTCGGTTTTAAGGCTGAGGCCAATACCGCCAGCGGTGATCCCCTGCGGCGAGTCTTGCCAAGCCGGATTCTCGATCCCCAACGGCTTAAACAGTCGCGGTTCCAGATAATCAATCAGCTTCATACCCGTTGCCTGCTGCACGATTGCAGACAGCATATACGTCGCCCCAGTGTTGTATACAAAGTGGCTTCCCGGCGCATGAACCACAGGCACATCAAGGAACGCTTTAATCCAGTTGCCGTCGGCGCGCTCCACCATCGCCGTCCACGTATCAGCAGCCTGCCCAGTCGCCATAGACAACAGGTGCCGCACACACATCGCCGCCTGCAAGTCACTCACGCGGGTAGGCCGTTCATTGGGGAAGAACGACACTACCGCGTCGTCAATGGAAAACCGCCCTTCAGCCACCGCCAGACCGACAGCCGTAGCGGTAAAACTCTTGCTGACCGAAAACATCAGGTGGGGATGTTCGCGTCCACACGGCGACCACCACCCCTCTGCGACAACATTGCCGTGCCGCAATAACATAAAGCTGTGGGGTTCGTGAACTTGACCGTCTACCGCTTCGACAAATGCAAGCACCGCAGCGGAAGCGATGCCCTGATGTTCGGGGAGGCTACGCGGTAAAGCGTTTTCGACGCTGGCAAACATCGTAAGGGTTCCTTGGTGATTTAGGCGAAAGGGGTAGGGAGTATAGATTAGCTGGAAGTCTTGGCAACTTCAACGACAGGGCTTGCGATAGGGGAAGATTAGATCACAGGCGGGGTGAACATCGTGAAAGGATATTGTGGGATATTTGCAGGGCGCAATGGATTGCACCCCTATATAGAGTTATGGGTTCATCGGGGCGGTGTCACACACCCTGCCCCAACGATGAATTTGTATGTTTTGCCTAACGCCCGTGCTTTAGTCGTGGTACACTTTGACGAGCGTTAGAATTTTTCTGGGTTGAGTAGCGAATAGGTGATATAGCCAAGGAACATGAGCGAAATTAGGCTGGTTAAAATGATGTAGGAGGTCATGGTGAGGGTGGCTCCTTTTGCCACTTTAGATCATGATTGAACTTGTCTTATTCAGGCCAGAAGTGCCGCAACAACATCACAAGAACAACCTTTGAAATC
>JBMOFU010000204.1:0-7233 GCA_049318725.1 Phototrophicaceae bacterium
GGTTCAGCGAAGCGCCCATTGTGCGCCCAATTCCGTGTGGCGGCAAGGGCATTCACTGGGGTTGTTGGTGGGCTTGCTTTGACTTACAACTGAGCGCCCCTATTGTATAGGTAATAATCTGCATAGAAACTAGCGGTGCCATAGTCCGACCGAGTATAATAATTTAAATAACGATGACTGGTGAAAATGACCCATACAAAACAACCTGAAACACCATCCTCTGTTGCTGCAAACCCTATTCCTGCGGGTTTGATCGCCCCCCCTCAATGGATCACACTTTTTATTGCAGTGTTGCTAGTGTTAGCAACTTATTCCCGTATGGCATACATCCACGCCCCATTAGACAAAGACGAAGTGTGGGCAGTCTGGCAAACTTACGGAACGCCAGCGCAAATCATCCAATGGACGTCGCCGTCTGAATTTCCGCTATATTTCCTGCTGGTGGGGGGGTGGCGGATCCTCACATCAGACCACCCCTACTTGATGCGCGTGTTGCCGCTGCTTGGGTTCATGGTGGCTGGAGCCATCTTTTATCGGGCGGTCAAGCGCTTGTATGGCTGGCGTGCCGCGTTGATGGCGTTGATATTCTTCTTGGCGCTTCCGTTTCAGGTGTTCATCAGCCTGTATGCCCGCAGCTATATCCTCGCAGTCATTGGCGTTCCCCTTAGCCTATGGATGGCGGCGCGCTACTTTGGCCGCCCTAGCATTGTGCGGGCGTTGTGGCTGGCGGGGGCGCTCATCCTGTCCTATACAGGGACGATTACGGTGGTTCCCGTATTGCTGTTGCTTGTGCTGTTTATCTTCATTCGCTACCGATGGGCGGTGTGGCGTGGGTGGTTGCCGGGGGGCATTGCGCTGGCGGTGGTGCTACCGGATATCTGGTTTAACAAGCTGTCACCAACCGTCAGTCATATTTCCGCCATTTCTATGATCCCTGGCGGGTCGCACCAGTTGCGCGGAATGTCTGCGGTTGATGCGCTTGTTTGGTATTGGCAACTGTTTGTCGGCGCAACGGTGTTTCACACCGTCTTGTCGGTTGTCCTCGTCACGCTCACTGTATTTGCCGTGCTGCGCCGCCGCAACGTAGGCCGTTTTTGGTTGCTCTGGATGTTTTTGGTTCCGCTGGTTTTGTACGCCCTAGACACCTACTTGGGGATTTTGGGGCGTTATTCGTGGTGGTATGGGCTAGGGCTTGTGATTGCCTTTGGCGTTGGGTTGAATTTGTTGCCAAGACGCATGTTCCCGTTCATGGCGGCCCTGGGTGTCGTGCTGCTGCTGGCTCCCACTGGATATAGCGACTTCGGTAAATTCGCACTGGGCGGCTCTGTGGTGGGTAGCAACCTTGCAGACCTCAAGCACTATGTTCAGCCCGGCGACGTTATGCTCTTTGACAGTCAACTTGGGTGTCAAGGGTGGGACTACTTTAGGCGTGTGTATTTAGGGGATGGCGTGCCAAGCATTGACCGCCTACAGAATCAGCAGCGGGTGTGGTACGCG
Organism: Phototrophicaceae bacterium; assembly: GCA_049318725.1. Classification (GTDB taxonomy): domain Bacteria; phylum Chloroflexota; class Anaerolineae; order Aggregatilineales; family Phototrophicaceae; genus CAIRDJ01. The sequence continues at coordinate 1,498 of JBMOFU010000204.1, forward strand.
CATTCGGTGATTAATCACGATGAGGCGACTTATGCGGCGGTCACTGCAAATCGAATCGCGGGGCCGTTTGTCGGGCCGCCAGAGTGTCACATCCGTTTGTATGAAGCGCCCCCAGACCCTGAAGGGGTGTTGTTTGTAAACGGACTTCGGTTTCACGGCATTACTGTGATGACGCCCGACGGCATAGACAGCGGAACGATTGTTCGACACGAAAACGAGCAGGTGCAATTGCAGCTGTGGTGGTCGGTAGACGAACCTATCCCGTTAGACTATAGCGTTTCAGTGTATATGCTGGAAGAAGGTTCCAGCACGATCTTAGAAAGCAGTGATGGCCTAGAAGAAGTCATTTATCCGCCAGAAGCACAGGCACGCACCAGCACATGGCAGCCAAACCAACTCTATGTAGAAACGCGCACGTTTAGGTTACCCAAGCGTGTCGGCTCTGCTACTTACCCGATCTCGCTCGGCGTGTACTTTTGGGAAAACCCAACGCTCATCGAAGTGGTGAACGCTGAAACCGATGTGCATGGCCTGCTGCACCTATTGACAGTCTATTCAGTGGCATGGTAAGTGTTGCTGTAGTGGCATTCGGGAACGATGCCCCTAGCGATTTCACCGTAGGGGTGTAACCTAGCCCCTACGCATGTGGGAATCTTGTATTCTTGTTTGTGCAACAAAGATATTCTATGATGGAATCACGGTGATTAAAGAGAAAAAGAACGCCATGAACGATACCGAACTTGAATTGCCTAGCGCAACGCTTTCGATCAAGGTGGATGTGCGCTATGCCATTGATTTGATCCAAGAGCGCGAAGGCTTAAAAAATGCCTAAGAAGTGTTTTTGTATCTGTTCCACCCAATATGAACCGTCTGCCTTAGCGTTTGGCCGCCAAAAGGCCGTGTTAGAGCGCCAAATTAGTGAGCAGTTCAAACAGGCGACGCAACGCAACGAGGATACCTAAGATGACGCGGTTGGTGTGGATTTTGGGCTTGGCCGTTGGTGTGATGTTCGGGTTTGGGCTGGCGTGGGTCTTCGGTACGCTTGAACGCAAGGACGCCGATTTATGGCGCAAGGAAACAGAAGAAATTCGGCAGGATAACCAACGCCGCAAGGTAGAAATGAACCATTTACGCGAATTAGGAGTGCTATGATGAGGACGACCCGTTAGGCTAGGGCGGTTGAATCAAACGCGGGGGCGTTTTTCGACTAGCGAAAACGCACCGTTTGTAGTCCTCTACATTCGTCATCCACCTGATCAACCTGCCGCGTTTGCCAACGAAATAGCGATATCATACCGTCATGACAGAAGAAAACGTCATTCTGTTCAGTGACCCCTGCAACCCTAACCTGTTCCCAAACAGTAGGGATATCCAACGTTTGCCATGCGAGTTCCTCATCCAAATTGATCAGATGCGCTTGATCCTCCCCCAATACCACAATGGTGCGCTGATTCATCGAGACATACACATCAGGGGAATTGTCTAGGCTTGGGTAAGCAATCTGTTGGAAGCCTTGATCAAACGACCAGACTGTCATTGCCCGTGAATGAGCGGTTTCGGTTGATTTGTCGTCCATACTCAGCAAGAACTGTTCGTCATTAACCCATTGAGCGGCAAAGGTGCGAGAGGGATGGGGCAACAGTTCTGACGTGATGAGCTTGCCCACGCTATTCAAGACCCTCAGCACTTGCGGATTGGATTGGCTATTAGTGGTCACGAGTGCAAGCCATTGTGAACTGGGTGACCAAGCCAAGCGACTCAAATCCATCTGATTCACTTTGCGTAAACAATGACGGCGGGTTTCCCCCACGACTGCAATGAGGTGAATACACTCCTTGAGCAGCCTGAAATCCACTGTGCGAAACGCCAAAAGGGTACTATCAGGTGACCAAAATAGGTCAAGTATCCCCAACTCAACGATTTGATTGGGCGGTATCTCATACCCCATAACGACGGACGTTTGCGTGTCGAATACTTGTATTACAGTGACAAGTGGGTCTTCTTCATCGTTGCGAACGGTGGTGTAAGCGACATAGCGACCATTCGGCGACCACACCACCCGTCGCGTTGATTCAAGATTCAGGTTTGATGCCCCTAATGCTTGCGTATAGGCGTGAAGCGATGAATTGACCTCAAGCGGCACGACGTGGAACGTGGCTTCCTCCCAAAACCCATCACTGACCGGTTCCTGAAAGCTCTTGTAGGCAACCGCATCCCCGGTGGGCGAAATAAACGGGAAGAATCCGTGATCGGCTGGCGAGAGGGCAATGCGGTAGGGGCGATGGGGATGAGTAAACGCCGTCAACGTTACCCACAGCGGGAGATTAGCTTGTCTACTAAAACGCCCAACGAGAAAATGGGGGATTCCGGTTTCAGGGTCTTCCTGTGAAAATTGGTAATGCCAACCCGTCCCCTCCTGCTCATATACAAGCGGGAAGCCTGTGTCAAATGCTCGTTGCACTTTTGTGCGGTAATCGTATAAGGCTGGTGGCTCATAGTTACCGTTGGTATTCGAGCCACCATCAAAGTATAACCCTGTCGCGGGCAACCAGCCCCCCACAGCCATTGCCGCCCAAACCGCCATCAGGGTGAGCAAGCCCACCCTGACGACCATCCGCAAGAATCCGCGCACGGGTTAGCCCGCGCTGACTGTGGCGGCGGGATCGGTGTTATAGACGTAGACCGACGCGCCACCGTTTTCCCATGTGAACTCTGGGCGCAGGAACTCATAGACCCACGCGGCATCAGTGATGGACATATTTACGCAGCCGTGCGACTGACGATAGCCGAAGCCGTCGTGCCAGAACGTGCCATGTAGCGCGATCCCTTCATCAAAGTAGGCCGTCCACGGCACTTCTTGGATGTAGTAGAAGTCGTTGGGCAGGTCTTGGCTCATCGCCTCACGCGGGAACATGGCCGTCACGTTGAAGATACCTTCATTGGTCGCCCATTGCGGCAAGCCCGTGCTAACCAGCGTGGTGTATACAGGCGTTTCACCCTCATAGACCGTCAATACCTGCTCGTACAGGTCAATCCCCACCCAACGCTCGGTCGTGATGCCTTCTGGCCGTGCGACGGGGTGATGTACCGCCACACGGAATTGATGTACCCACTCATCTTCACCGACGTTGTACCACTTGTAGCCTTCAGCATCCACCACCGTGTCGTAGATGTACATCATGTTGTAGCGCCAAAAATAGCTGTTGCTCTCTACGGGGTCGCCGCCCGGCGCAGAGGCCGCGTATTGGTGGATCAACGACCATGCCAGCGGATATTCTAGCGGGGCTTCGGGGTCAAGTGTAACGCCGCTAAAGGATGACACTACCACGCCTGCTGTCGTCAGTTGGCTGTTGGGTACCCAATAGTCCCCAAAAATCCGTGACCAGTCGCCAATGGACTCATACACGGTCACGAAGTTGTCGCCCGCCTTCCAGCCGCCGACGATGTTGCCGTTGGGCGCATCATGAAAGGTCAGGCTTACCCCATCTGGCACGCGGCGGTACACACGGTCATACAGGCGGTTGGCATTGGGGGCGACTGGGTATGGGACTGCCAGCGTATAGTCTGGCGTGTCAACGGCACTGGCGACCTCAACCGGCGTTGGGGCAGGCGTCGTGGGCGGATTGCTCTGCGCGCTGATGCTGACGGCACTCGCGGCAAGGCACAACAGGATCATCAAGGAAATCGGTCGGTTCATCGCTAAGGCTCCACGTCAGGGTATAAGGGGATTATTCCGTAGGGGAGTAGCGCGCCACGCCCCTACAATGCTCAGGTGATATGCCATCATCTTAACGGCGGATGATCGTAGTTTCCATCACGCCTGCCCCACGCTTGCCCTATGCTACCCGCTTGGGATCGGGGAATCGGCGCAGTCTGGCCGCAAAATCGTGATCTCACGGTCTTGCACGGTCAACGTATGACAAACGGTGAACAGGTGATCGGTCATATATGCCTGCATCCCCACATCGTAAATCATATGCCCTTCAATAAAGATAATCACTGTCGGCTGGACGACTTCCCACACCGCTTGGGGGGTCATGACGTTGTACAAGAGCATCCCATCTAGCTCACTTCCATAGCTGACCAAACGGACATCACCGCCATGCGGGAACACCCAAAGGAGTTGATGGGTGCCGTAAATCACATCTCCCGAACGGGTATAGGCAGGTAAAACCCCTTTCAGTTCGTTGTACAGGTAGGTGGGTAAGCGCCCCCTAACGACGAAGTGACCCACTGTAGACCAATCCACAAACGTGCCGAACTGTTGCCCGACCATCAACACGATCACGCTGGCAGCAACCCATGCCGTGCGCCGAGTGAACAGCGCCGAAAGTTGCGTAAAACCCTGAGCAAGAAGTACCCCAACGGGCAAAAAGACATAGCTCCCGTAGTGCCACAAGTACCCTTCGGAATCCAACACAAAGGCACTGAAGAGCGTTAGTGCAAAAATGGCTAACAGAAAACGATCTGCTTGTGTACGCCGCCATAAGCAATAGGCAACCCCGGCAACGATCAGGCACTGCTCCAACAAGGACGGCCAGCGCGTATAAAAGAACAAGAGCGGTCTTGAATTTCCTTGCCCTTCAATACGATACAATAACGGCTCTAGGTAGGCAGAAAGGCCGCCCACTACATGGATATTGGTAAAGTAGTAGATCACCGTCCCGATCAGTGCGCCTGTCCCAAAGGCGACCATCGGCCACAGCGCACGCCACTGACGCGCCTTCCATAGGCACCATAGGGCATCTAGCGCATAAAACAGTGAGTAAGCTACTGCTAAAATCACTCCGGCCATATGCACGTTTAAGGATGAAGTTGCCGTTAAACCAATGATCCCGTGCAAAAGCAAGTGACGGAAGCCAGACCCTTCACGGGCAATGACCAGTGCAAATAACAACCAAGCCGCAACAGGGACGATGAAGTGATTTGGGCTAAACAACCAAGTGGGGATAAATGCCATACTCAACGCCATTGTCACGGCAGCCAAGCCCCCCACACGGCGATCATAGAGCCGTGCGCCAACCGCATAAATGCCCACAAAGCCAATGGCATAGCCGATGATGTTCAGCCAGCGCCCCAACACAACCGTATAGCCTGTTTGCTGGACGAGCCACCCGTATCCAGCAATCGCCCAACCGTACCCCGGCTCAATGGTGTAAGATGGGCTTAACCATATGGTAGAGATCAACTCGCCTTGTGACCAGTAGCTCAAGGCATAGTCGGTGTAGTGCGCTTCGTCCGGTTGATAAACGTTTTTCGACAACGCCGTAATCACCATTGCGGCCAACGTCAGCGCCACCGCTACCCCAATGAGTAACGCCCAACGGCGCGCTGATTTCAGGGAAACGTCATTGTCAAACGTTGTCAGCAGTGCCACAGTCCAGACGGCAATTGCACTCATATAGGCGGGGATTTGCGCCTCCACGGGCAGTAACCATACGATCAACGTCCCCAATACGGCTAATCCACTGAATGTATATTTGAGGGAAGTGGGCAATTTTGCCAGCCAAACAAGCAAGCGGGCAGAAAAGAACACGCTAAAGAGGCTAAAGAGGGTCAATGTAGTATGAATGCCCAGCGCCAGCGCGTAGCGTGACGAGTAGCGCCCGAACACCAGCGCTACGCCCTCTGAGGCATGGAAATACAAAGGCGGGATTGCCAACAGATGAATCAGCAGTCCCGCCCATAACAAGACCCGCGCAGAAATTGCCGCACGGGAGGAATTTTCTCGGTTCA
>JBMOFU010000205.1:0-7220 GCA_049318725.1 Phototrophicaceae bacterium
CTGTGGGGATAACCCACCGCCACCGCCAACTCGGACGGCTGAGCAGCGATAGCCCGCCACTCAGCACGATCAACCACAGGCTACTGTAGTGGGTATAGAGCGCAAGCATCAACAGCAGTGCATAGACGGCGCCCGCCCATGAAACTGCCGACTTTGCCTGTAGAACACGCCGATAGGCCAACATGCTGGCAACCCATAACGCCCACAACAGCGGCGAGGGCGGGCTAGAGATGCCCCTTACGGCGATCAGCACAATCAGCACGCCCGCGGTCAGCGCAGCGCTGCGCCGCCTGCGCGCCTTCCAAACTAGGGCAACTCCCCCTGCCATCGTGAGCATCGCCAACAGCGCGGCCAATGTACGGATCGCCAAGACGCTTTCGCCCGTCAACCACGCCCAGCCATTGAGCATCAACGGGTAGAGTGGCGCGCGCCCGCTGATGCCCACCTGTTCAAGCGTGTGGAATAAGTCTGTTTGGCCGTCACGCAAGGCGTAGCGCAGCGTTTCACGCAGTCCGCGCGCGGGGTCATAGGTCGGGGGCGGCGGTGGAGTGATGGCATACAGCGCCCAGCCTTCTGTCGTGCTGAGGCTGTACCAGTCTATTGTGAGGATCATCCCCGCAAACAGCGCTAATAAACCGCCACAGGCCACCCATAAGGCGACCTGCGGCAGATGACGATCACAGCGGATCATGGGATGGTTGTGGGGGGCTGCTGTTCTTCTGGCAGAACCGCGGGTGCCAGTGTGGGGAGATTGTTCGCCCCCGCACCGAGCAGCGAAGCAGGGTCTATCGTCACCGACACTGCTGGAATTTGCCCGCTGGTGGGGGCGCTGGCACTTTCGCCATCGGAGGCACAGCGGAAGCCAAGCCATGGGGTTTGGTCATTGGGCGGTGCAGACTGACGATGCACCGTCCGCGAAAAGAACGGCACGCTATCCCAAGAGCCGCCCCGCGCCGATTTTTCTGTGCCGCTTAAGGGGCCTTGTGGGTCAACCCCAGAAGCCGACGGCTCATTGTAGTAAGTTGGGGTATACCAGTCTGATACCCATTCCGCCACATTGCCGGCCATATCTAACGCCCCGAACGGGCTTGCCCCGCCCAAATACGTCCCTACCGCGACCTTGCCTTCTTCTAACGGGCTGGCGGCCACAGGTCGGTTGGTTTTCGCTAAGGCAGGCGTCAATTGATACGGCGAAAATTCCGCGATTCCCCCATCCCCAACCGCCCACGGGTAAATGCGCCCTTCGGTGCCGCGTGCAGCATATTCCCATTCAGCCTCGGTAGGTAACCGCCGCCCAACCGCCTCACAGTAAGATTCTGCACCGTACCATGTCACCCCCACGACCGGATGTTGGTTAATGGCATCCACCACGTCGTAGGTTTGGCTGTCAAAGCTAACATTGCTGGCGTCAGATTCATTACGGGTAGACAAGCACGGTTGACCGCTACAGCCGTTGATGTGGCTGCCCGCCCCTAACGTATTGAGGAAAGCCAAGTATTGCTCATAGGTCACTTCGGTACGTTCGATCTGGAAGGTGCTAATCGTGACGGGGTGCGGCGGGAAGCTGTCTTCGGCCATCGTCAGGGTACACGCCCCACCGTAGCTGTCTGTACATTCCCGCACGGAGGCGGCGGCCTCTTGCAAGCTGGTTCCCATTTGGAATTGGCCGCCTGTGACGGTCACCAATGGGGATTTCAACTGGTCAAGCAAGGCAGGGATGCCAGAAGCGACTGCGACGTTGGCCGTCGTTGGCGGGGTTCCCGTGCCTGCGGTTGCAACGGCAATCGCGCTTTGATTAAGAACGATTGATGGCGCTGTGGTCGGTTCAACCGCCACGCCCCCGGTCACAGTGGGGACAGCCGTTTGCCCCAACGGGGCGCTGTTCAGGCTCAAGCCGGGCGTAACCGTCGGCGGGGACACATTGGCCTGCGCCGGGAGCGGGGTTTCTGTGGGGGTGGGCGTGGGCGAAGGCAACGACGTTGCGGTTGCCGGGAGCGGTGTGGCCGTGATGATGCGCTCTTGGGGCAATGCCGTTGGGCCAATAGCAACCCCCGGAATATTGAACACATTGAAGGCCACCAGTGCGCCAAGCACGGTCACCAAACACCCCGCAGAGATCAGCCCTGTCACCAGCCCAAAGGCAAACCACTGCCAACCTGCATTTTGTCCTCGGCGTGACCCGCCTAAGGAACCATATTCTTTTGCCATTACATACTCCTCATATCCGAGGTTGATTGCCGCATAACGCTTATTTCAGCGGCATGGTTCAAGTCGGGGCATATCTTAGCCGAAATTCGCCAGCGGATAAACCGCAGATTCGCTAAAGTTGAAAGCCGCCAGAAAGCCGTACCACTTTTTGGGTGTAGTTGTCTACATAATCCAGCAAGCGATCATGCAGTTCATGCCAATCATCACTTTGCAAGATTTCGCGCATTTGGTTGATGCTCTCTGCCAGCCCTTCCGCCAAGATTTGCGGTTGATCTTCGCGGCTGTAGACGGTATACCACGCCCCAGTCGGCTCTAGCCCCAGTTTGGTAACCCCGGGAACCCATTCGCGCACGACAAACTCAAAGTATTCTTGGTCGCGCCCTGCTTTAATGTCCCACTGCATAAGGAGTTTGACTGCATCAAATCCGACCATCTGGCATTCGCTCCATTGAATAGTGTTGGTTCTTCGCTTATTTTAGCAGGTTTTGTGTCAGAAAAACGGATGTGAAATGATGCCTTACAGAATCCCGCATTTTTGCATTATGCGGTTACCGTGTTATGGCCTCATCCCCCGGCGACGCCGTTTTCAGGCACATTCAACGGCACATAGGGTTCCGTCCAGAAGAACGGGAACACGACAGGCTCTTGACCGAAGTAAGCATCCATAATGCGGCGCACCATTGGCGCGGCGACCTCAGAGCCTTCCCGCGAGTTTTGCGCCATCGCCACCACTGCAATTTGTGGGTTATCAGCAGGCGCATAGGCGGCGAACCACGCATGAGGTGCATAGCCCGCTTGCGCCGTCCCGGTTTTGCCGCAGGCCACATATTGCGCGTTGGTCACGTTGTCGTTGAAAATCCAGTAGGCGGTGCCGTAGGTATCATTGGCGATAACGGCGCACATGCCCTCTTTGACGACGGCATAGGTTTCTGGAGAAAGATCAAGTTCCCTGACTACCTGCGGGCTAACGTTTTGGGTGGCCGGGTCACCGACTTGTTGGACGATATACGGGCGGTAAAGCGTCCCGCCGTTGGCAACCGCCGCAACCATCCGCGCAGTTTGGAGCAAGGTGCTTTGGGTGTTCCCCTGCCCAATCGTGTTGTTGATGGCTTCTTCTACACTGGCAGGCACAGGCAACGCACCGCTGGCTTCCGTGCCGCCGATATAGCTGGTGATGCCGGTGGCTTCGCCCACGCCCATCATCATGGCGTAATCCACAAGGGCGCTTGGCGAACGCTCTAAGAACATCCGCGCGCCCACTTCATAGAAGAACGGGTCACAAGAAGACGTTAGCGCATAGGCCGGGCGAATTGGCCCTGTCGCTTCTAGGCCGTCGGTCAAGCGCCAATCAGAGCGGGGCGAGAAGGTATCGCCATAATTTTCGCTGCCGTCCCATGTCAGGCCACACTCAAAGATGTCGTCTGGCTCATATAGCCCTTCTTCCATCGCGGCGGCGGTGCTAATGATCTTAAATACCGAGCCGGGAGAGAACTGATCTTGTACCACGCGGTTCCGTAAGTAGCCGCGCCTGCCGTTTTCATCCAAGAGCCTGACCAGCGTTGCACCAGCGTTGGGATCGTAGGTGTCTGGGTTGAACACACTCGGCGGATAGGTGGGGAAGCTCGCCATTGCCAAAATCTCGCCCGTGCGGACATCAATTACCACTGCCCCGCCCCCCGGGGAGCGCCCGGACTCTGCCCAACTAGGGGCAGCATGGTTAAAGCCCCACGCCACTGCCCGCGCCGTTTGAATTTGCAGGTCACGGTCAATGGTCAAATATACAGGCTGTGGCGGTGTACCAGTGGTCTGCGCCAGTTCGCGCAGCACCACCCCGCCCGGGTCTACAATCCGCAGCACGTTTGGCGCACGCCCGGCCAACTGACGTTCGTAGACCTGCTCGATGCCCGCCCTGCCAACCAACGCACCGGGCGAGTAGCCTTGTGCCTCATATAGCTCTACTTGGTTGGCAGGGATGCCGCCGATATAGCCAGTGATGTGTGCCATTGCCCCGTTGCCGACGTACTGACGTGTGCGACGGACGGTGATCCCGCCGTTGTCGCGCGTTATGCCGCAGGTATCGCGCAGGGCGTCGGCATATTCTTGTTCGATTTCGGTGTCAATTTCGCCAATGTAGAACAGCGTTTCAGGGAAGTAACTGCTCATGAACTGGCGCAGTTCTGGCAACGGCTGATAGAGCAGGTTCGCCAACAGCGCTTGGCAATCTGCCACGGGGTTCATACGGTCTTGCTGGGCATATAACACGCTCAGGCTGCCGTTTTGGATCACCAGCGGGTCTCCGTTGCGGTCATAGATGTTCGCACGCGGGAAGCCCACCCCCTGCACTTCAAAGCGGGCGTTGGCGGTGTAGCCCTCAAAAACATCCATGGTAGACCACGCCACGCCCCATTGATCGCCCTCTTGCACTAGCCGAATGGTGCGGTTGCCATCGGCAATCACGCCGAAGACCGTCGTTTGCAACGTGACATCATAGCCCACAGCAGCAGAAGTTCCCTGTAAGTGCGTCTCACCGACGCTGAAGCCGACTTCCTCAAGCCCAACGCCGTTACTCACCGTTAGGTAGAACTCGCTGAACTCGGTGAGGTTATACAATGCACGGCTGCGGCTGCTGAGGGTGGCATACATGGCGTCATAGTCGGCGTTGTTCCATGCCGTTAAAAAGCGCTCTACCACAACGTTCGGCGTAGCGGGCGTGTTGTTGATTATCAGTGCGGGCGCGCTGCCGCCGTTGGGGATCGCAGAGCAGGCGCTCAACACGGTTATGATGAGGGTGAACCACAGGCGTTTTGGGGTCATGGTTGGCTCTATCTGACTAAGGTTCAATCGGTTGGCGGGTGGGGATGCCTGCCCGCCGTGGGTAGACCGACGGCGTATGGGCGACCTTTTTCACAGTGACCAGATAGTGTGGCGTTTCTTGTTCGGGCAATTGCACAGGGTGGATGGCTTCGATTTTGCCGCCGAGCATGTTTAAGGCGCGCTTGGCGCTGGCGGCTTCATCGTGAGCGCTAATCCCCTTCATGGCAACACAGCGCCCGTTGATCTTGGCGAGCGGCAGCATGTACTCCAGCAAGGCGGGCAAGCGCGCAACCGCACGCGCCATCACCACATCGTATTTGCCGCGATGGGCGGGGTCTTGGCCGATTTCTTCCGCACGGGCATGAACGGCACGCGCCTGCGATAGCCCTAAACGGTCAATGATGTGCTGCACAAACGTCACCTTCTTGCCCGTAGAATCCACCAGCGTCATCCGCAACTGGGGGAAGACAATCGCCAGCGGCAAACCGGGGAAGCCCGCCCCAGAGCCTAAATCCAGCCAGCGTGCGCCGTCTAGCGGGGCAACCGCTAAAATCACCGTGAGCGAATCGAGAAAGTGCCGAATTTGCACTTCCTGCGGCGCGGTGATCGCAGTCAGGTTGGTATGCGCGTTCCATTCCAGCAATTCCGCTTGATACAGCGCGAACTGCTCCACCTGCGCGGCGGTCAGGTCAAGGTTAAGCAACGTCTTGGCGTCGTGAACAAGGTCAAAGGCCATTCATGTGACCTCCTGTAGGGGCAGGGCGCGTTCGGCAAAAATAGAGCATTTCACTGTAGGGGCGAGACATGTCTCGCCCCTACAGTGCCGTTGTCACCTATAGGGGCATGATGGTAGGGTGTCTCTAGGTAGCCCATCATGCCCCTACGCGAAATGTTCATTGCGATTTCCAGATTTTCAAATCGGTTAGGATTCTCTAAGGTGTGGTCGTTGGGGTGGGGGTCACGTTCACCCCTTGCCCGATGTTGCTCTGCGTGCGAAGGTAATCACGGATCACCTGCTGCTGCACGATGTCCCGCTCAAAGTTGTGCGGCGGGTTGGCCTGCCCAGTATAGATATTATTGTAGGTGTACGATCCGCCGAGTGGGTTGCGGGTCACGTAGAAGTTACAGCCTGTGTCTACCAAGCGGTTGGGCGTGCCGGGGCCGTAGTCATCGAAGCCGTCGTTGATTTGCAGCGTCCACTCTTGCTTGAACTCAATTTCGTACCAGCCCTCAGAAAGGTTCCCGAGCGGCACAATATAGAAGACGTAGAACAGGTTGCCACGCTGCGTCACCGGCGTAGTATATGTCCCGACAGCTGGCGCGCCGTTGATCTTGACATAGTAGTTGGTATAGAGCAAGTTTTGCAGCACCGTCTCTGCGGAATCTGCGAACCAGTACCAGTAGACTTGGGCGTTGTCGCTGTCATAGATCACGCCCGGCGTGGTTTCGGGATAGAAGGCGTTGCACTGGGCAAAGATCAAACCCGGGTTGGCGGTGCGGCCAGCCAGTGACGGCAAACGCGGCCCCAAGACCACCGCCGGGAGCGGCGTCGGATTCAAGATGCCGCTGTTGTACAGGCCACCATAGGGGCTGGCAATGCCAAACGCGGTGGATGGGTCATCAATCCCAGTGTCAGACACTGGCGCGCCCGCAGAGTCGCTGATTTGCAGCGCGTTTTGCGCGTCGCCACAGCCGTCCACAAGATCGTCTACCGTCGTTTCATAGACGGGCGATTCTGGCGTATTGGTATTGGCAATGGCGATGTAGGCGCTGGCAATCGCTCCCGGCGCTGCATTGAGTCCGTTTTGGTAGGGCGTGCGCTCGCTGTAGGCGTAGTCACCGTCTACGTTGGCGCGGCGCAAGTCGGTGAGCGCGTCGCCGCTGCCCGCTGACCCGGAATACAAGCGGAAGAAGATGTCGAAGCCGGGGGTGGCAAAGCCCGTGACGTTAATCACGCCTTCGGTTTCACAGGCCACATACAAAATTTGAACCGTGGTTTGGGGGGTATCTGCGGCAGGGGTTGCGGTTTGGCCGTAGACGCTCACGGCGACCAGCGCCGCCACAAGCAAAAGTCCCACCGGGAAAAGTCGTTTGAACATGGGTAAAATCCTTCGGTTGAATGAACCGTGCATCGCGGCGGATGTTACCTGAAATTCGCACGCCTGCGTAGGGGCAGGTCACCCGACGATTGGCCTACG
>JBMOFU010000206.1:0-7200 GCA_049318725.1 Phototrophicaceae bacterium
AACCCGGCGATTGCCATCGTCAACGGGGAAGTCATCTCTCGTGAGCGCTTCCTGCGGGAGCTAGAGCGCCGCCGCCGTGAAGCCTTCGGATTGGATGAAGATGCCCTAGAAACCTTCGTCCTCACCGGCTTGATCCATGAAACGCTGACGGCACAGGCCGCCGCCCGCATGGGGATTCTGCTCACCGACGATGAACTCAACGCAGAACTGACCGCGCTACAGGGGTTACTGCAAAATGATGCAGCGGCATGGTCGGCTTGGCTGGAACAAAATGGCTACACCGAGCCGGAATTTAGCGATGCCTTACGCGCCCAACTGTTGACCGCCAAAGTCCGTGACAGTGTGGTCGGGGATGTTTCGACACGAACCAGCCGTCAGGTTCACGCTCGCCATATTCTGGTCGAAACCGAAGCTCAAGCGCAAGACATCGCCGTGCAGTTGCAGGGCGGCGCCAGCTTTGTGGATTTAGCCGCGCAGTATTCACGCGATGTCACCACACGCGATCAAGGCGGCGACTTGGGCTGGTTCACGCCCGAAGAATTGCTAGAGCCAATTGTCGCTGAGGTGGCCTTTGCCCAGCCGATTGGGGGGATTTCTGCGCCAGTGGTCACCCGCTTGGGCTACCACATCATTCAAACGCTGGAATTTGATGAGTTGCCGCTTTCGCCAGAAAAACAGGCCGAAGTCGCGCAGGCAGTCTTTGATGAGTGGTTAAGCACGCAAACCGATAGTGCTATGATTGAAATTTATCAGTAACCTAGTAGGAGTGTGTTTATGCGCCCGTTGGTGACTGCCGTTGCAGTGGTCTTTATCATCTTAAGTATTGCGCTGTTGGGGTGGGTCATCTATAGCGTGATCCAGCCAAATGCCGTTGACGTGAACAACCTGCCCACACTCGTCCCCACCAATACCCCTGAACCCGTGATTGTCACCCTCAGCCGCCCGACGCTGCCGCCGACCTTTACCCCCACCTCGCCGCCTTCGCCAACCCCAACGGCAACGGTGCCAACCGCTACCTTGACCTTCACACCAAGCGTGACGCCGACCATTACCGATACGCCAAGCGCGACGCCCACCCCGCTGCAAAGCGCAACGCCCACCCCCACCACAACCTTTACCCCGTCGCCGACCTCGAATGTACCGACTGCGACGGCCACTGTCACCCGCTCGCCCTACCCGTTTGAGGTACGTGGCGGACAGGTGATTTTCACCGCGAATCAGTACAACACGGCGGGGTGCGCCTTCCAAGCGGTAGCCGGGGCGGTTTTTGGGACGAATAACGCCGCACTGGATGGGCTAGTCGTTTCTGTGGCGGAAGCGGGCGGGCGTGAAATCAGCGGAATCAGCGGCGATAGCACGGCTTACGGGGCAGGCGGCTATGAAGCCCCCGTAGATTCACGGATCAACGGCAAAACCTACTTTGTACAGCTACGCAGTCAGGGCGGTACGCCGCTCTCAGAAGCAGTACAAGTCACCTTCCCTTCCAACTGCGACCAAAACGTTGCCTTGATCTATTGGCGGCAGACGCGCCCGTTCTAATGGGATTATGGGCGTCCGTAGGGGCATGATGCATCATGCCCCTACCCCGATAACGGTTGTGTAGGGGCGCAGCGCGCTGCGCCCCTACGGTGAAATCCTCTGGTTTTGCAGAACGCGATTGCCCTACCCTAATACCCCTTGTTTGTGTGTCGTCTGTCGCCCCTTATTCCCCGCGTCGTAAGACAACGTATAGGTTGGTCTTATTGTCGTCGCCGTCGGCGGCAAAACGCGCTTGCTCTACTAACCCGGTTGCCGCAATCAAGTGCTGTAGCTCATGGTCATCAACGTGATGGCAGTAGCGGGTGGCGTGCGCCCCACGCCGCCAATCCAGCAGATAGTCGCCGGGTTCACGCTCAAAGGCAGGGTTCCAGTCCATCACGCGGGCGGCCAAACGCGGATTATCCATAAAGCGCCAACAGGTCAACACCAACAGTCCGCCGGGGGCGACCCGCCGCGCTAACCGCCGCAGCAGATTGTGGCGGTGGTGCGCACCGGGGATATGATGCAGCACGCCAAATAACGCGACCAGATCGTAGGTATGGCTTGACGGGGAACTGGCGGCTGTCTGGGGGGGGCTGTGTTGTAAGTGGGTCGGCGCAAGCAGATCATAAGGGTTGAAGCTGGCACGGGTTGTAGGCCATGCCGCCAGCGCGTGTTTGGCGTAATCCAGTAGTGCGGGGCTGTTATCAGTGCCATGATAGCGCACAGGGGCAGGCCATTGCTCGGCCAAGAACACCCCAAAGCGCCCGTTGCCACACCCGACATCCCACACCCGCAACGGCATTTGATGGGGCAAACGCCCTAACATGCCGAATAGCTGTACCCAGCCCGCCCATGCCCGCTCGCGGGTGGCGTTGAAATCGGCGGCAACGGTAGCATAAAAGGCCGCGTTGAGCGCGTTCAGCGCCTGCACGCTTTCAGGGGACATTTGTTGCTGAGGCGTCCTCAACAGAGAGCGTTAAGAGCGTATCGCTGTCTAAGATCACGATGCCGTCTTGATTGATGCAGCGCGCTTCTACCTGCATTTCTCCGTCACGGTAATACTTCACCATCAGCGTGGTGGTGATTTGATCGCCCAGTTTGATCGAGCGGCGGAACTTCAAACTTTGTGAATGATACACTTTGTCCTTGCCGGGGATCATCTCTAGCAGGCTGGTGACAAGGCTAGTGGCAAAAATGCTCTGTGCGGTCAGTTGTGCCTCGTCGGGCGTGCCATCTTTTGCATCTTGTAGGATTTCTGCTGGCTGTTGGATCGTTTGATAGAAGCGGCGCAAATCTTCCTCAGTGATCGTGTGGGTACGGTTGAGGGTGGCTCCAATTTCCAGTTTCATAGTTTTGATCTGTCCTATTTTGTTGTGGGGAGCCTTGCCGACGCCCCAGCGGGACTTCCCTACCGCATGGGGCTTGTGGCGGGGTTCGCTATCAGCACGTCCGTGGGGTGGGTTATGCTAAATTCTAGCGCGTTGTCCAGAAAAACCAAACGCCCAAGTGGGGGGGGCACTTGAGCGTCTGGCGGAAGGAAGCTAATTTAGACTTGGGAGGTTCGTTGAGAACCTTTAATGTGCTACGTCTTTCATCTTGCCTGTGATGGTTAAGCGAAAGCTGAACCCCACATGAGCAATAGATGGGAAAGCCTTTGCGCTAGGCGTGACTAGTGCAATAGGCGCCCCGACAGCCAGCTAAACGGGCATCCCCCCATTTTCAAGGTGGGCATGGCGCGGCGCTTGCGGCATAATAACGCAGATTTTGTAGCCTACGTGAGGGTGTGCCGAATGTCAAAGCCGCGTCCCATGCCGTTGCTGGATGGGGAAGAAGAAATCCCGCCGCATTTGGTGCTAGGGCAATCGCTGGCGACCTTCCCCAGTCGGCGCTTGGCGGCGCTGTTGCAAGGCTGGTCGGTCTTGATCGGGCTAGGGATTTTGCTCAACTTTGCGCTGCAAGAGGTCACGGCGGTGTGGGTGAGCATGGTCGTCGTGTTTGGGATGGGCGGCTTAGGGCTGGTGATCGGCTGGCGGGTACTGCACCTATGGAACCGTGAGGTGATTTTGTTTGAGCGCGGCTTCACCTTTCGAGAAGGCTCGGCGGCGATCCCGTTTCAATACCGTGAAATCAAGGCGATTAAGCTACAGGCCGAACAGTTGGCCTACTTCGGCGGGCTATTGCGGCGGCGGGTATACCTCATCACGCTGACGACCCGCGCCGGAGACACGCTTATCATGAACAACGTCTATCAGAATATCGAAAGCCTTGCCGACAAGCTCCCCGCAGCGGTCAACGCCAGCTTACGCCTCACGCTGGAAGAAACGCTGGCACGCAACGAAACGATGCCGTTTGGCGACGCGCTCCAGATGGCCGCAAACGGACTCTCCACCCCAGAGCGCCCCCCGCTGTTGTGGACGGACTTCGGCGGGTACCGCATTGCCAACCGTCAGATTCACCTGCTGCACGCTGACCAGCAGGTATGGGCGAGCTTTGTGCTGGCCGACGTTGAAAACCTGATGCTGTTGGTTGAAGTCCTGCGCGAGCGGCACACCGTAGGGGAGCGTGCGGGGTGATCTACGAAATTCATTTGTATGTCCCCAAACGTGGGCAACTGACCCCCGCCGCGCTAGAGTGGCTGTTCAGCAATGGTCAACGCACCGACGCACCAGAAGTGTTATGGCCGGTGTATAAGTTGCGCCCGCGTGCGCTGGCACGGCTGCTGATCCGCTTTGATCCGGCGTTGATTCCGGTGCCGAGCGCGGGCGCGGATGTCGAGCTACACTATCCCGACGAGCGCTTGGGGATTGTGGCCTACACGCATGATCGCGGCGTGATTTTGTTCTTCCCGTTTATGGTCTACGGCGTCTATTCGCGGGTTGTGTTGGGGATTGTGTACACCTACATCCGCTACTTGTACGACACGCTCGGCTTTTGGAGCTATGACCCGCAACTGGATTTGATCTCGTTTGCCGACGATTACCTGACGCTGGAAGAAATCGCGCTGCGGATGGATACGGTGATCCCCAAGCAACTGTCATCAGGTGGGGAATAAAAACAGTAAAAGCAGGGACGAGTGACGAGTAAGAACAGTAGGGACGACCCTCCGGGGCGTCCGTTGCGGACGAGTGACGAGTAAGGGCAGTAGGGACGCCACCTGTGGCGTCCGTGTTTTATAGGCAAAACGATGCTTGAACCTTGATTCCGCGCCCCGCGCAATAGATAATAAAATCACATTATCGGCCTAATTTTCTGATTAGAGAACATGAAAAACATCCCACACCCGCCCGCGATGCCTTGCCCTGCCCTGTATGAACGCACCCCGTAACGCCCCCGGCTACTTGATCTTGTTGGCGGTGGGCGCATTGCTCATTCCGGGCGTGATGAACCTATTCGGGCGCTTGACCGTTAGCACGCTTGAGGCAGCGCCGGTGATGTGGCGCAACCTGACTGCGCCGCGTGCGCGGGTGATTGCGCCGCTGTTCACTGCCGAAGTCGTCTATTGGGAAAAAGACATCCGCCGCTGGGCAACCGAGTATGCCCTTGACCCCAACTTAATCGCCACTGTGATGCAGATCGAATCCTGCGGCCACCCCACCGTCAACAGCTATGCGGGCGCGCAAGGGCTGTTTCAGGTGATGCCGTTCCACTTTGCCAGCGGGGAAGACATGCTCCACCCCGACACCAACGCGCTGCGCGGCACCGCCCACTTGAACGATTGTCTGGGCTGGTCAAACAATGATGTCGGCTTGGCGTTGGCCTGCTATAACGGTGGCCCGCGCATGATTACCAACCGCGCCGCGTGGGACTCTCAAGTGAGCGCCTACTACAACTGGGGCACGGGGATTTATGCCGACGCACTAGAAAACCGCCGTTCTAGCCAGACACTCACGCGCTGGTTGGCGGCGGGCGGGGCGCGCCTATGCGATCAAGCCGCGGATGCACAACGCGAATAGTTGCTAGTAAGGTTAACATGCGGTATGATTGGCGTTGACGAAAGGATGTTCCCCATGCCCGAATTGAACCTGAAGCCCGCCGACAAAGCGATTAGAGACTACCACGCCAACACGGGCGAGATGGTGCAACTGCGCTTTAACAGTGAAGGCAACGTTAGCCCCGCCTTTGCCGATTTGCTGTTGGCCTGCGCCCGCAAGGTGGACTATACGCTGGTAGAACAGTTCCCCGACAAGCGCAACGGCAAAAGCCACCGCTACGACGGCGCGGTATTGACGCCCTTCAAGCTGATTCACGGCATTTGGGAAGCCAAAGACAGCAAAGACACGCTCGAAAAAGAAATTGCCGCCAAGTTCGGGCGCGGCTACCCCAAAGACAACATCCTGTTTCAGCAGCCCGACCGTGCGATCTTGTATCAAGACGGCGCGCTGGTGATGGACGTAGACCCGCGTGAGGCGCAATCGCTGGTGAACATCCTGCGGGAGTTCTTCCGCTATGTGCCGCCGATGGTTGACCAGTGGGAACGGGCGGTAGCGAACTTTAAGCCGCAAATCCCGCAAGTGGCGCAAGCCCTGCGCGAACGGATTGCCGACGCCCGCGCCAAGCGCAAAGAGTTCCGTGACGCCTTTACGAGCTTTCACGAACTCGTCAAGAGTTCGGTCAACCCGACGATTGACGCCCAAACCGTCGAAACCATGCTGATTCAGCACATCCTCACCGAACGGATTTTCCGTAAGGTGTTCGACAACCCCGAATTTACCCGCCGCAACGCCATCGCCGCCGAAATCGAAAAGGTCATTGATGTCTTGATTCGCGGCCACTACACCCGCGACGACTTCACCGCCAGCTTGAACCACTTTTACGGCGCGCTGGAACAAACCGCCGCCACCATTGACGATTATTCGCAAAAACAAGACTTCTTAAACACCGTTTATGAGCAGTTCTTTCAGGGCTTTGACGTGAAGGCGGCAGACACCTTCGGCATTGTCTATACGCCGCAAAGCATTGTGGACTTCATGGTACGCAGTGTAGACGCGCTGCTAGAGCGCGAATTTGGCCGCACCTTAGCCGACAAGGGCGTGCATGTGCTAGACCCGTTCGTCGGCACGGGGAACTTTATGGTGCGCGTCATCCGCCAGATTGCCGAACGCAACCCCGCCGCGCTGCCGCACAAATACGCTGAAGAACTGCACTGCAACGAGATTATGCTGCTGCCCTACTACATTGCCAGCCAAAACATTGAACACGCCTACCGTGAGGCGGTGCAGGCTTACGCCCCGTTTGAGGGGATTTGCCTAGTAGACACGTTTGACCTGAACGAGCATTACCAGATGCCGATGTTTGCCCCGCGCAACAGTGAACGGATTGAGCGCCAACGCACCGCCGATTTGTTTGTGGTGATGGGCAACCCGCCCTACAACACCCAACAGGAAAATGAGAACGACAACAACAAGAACCGCGTTTACACGGCAGCGGGCGGGGTGGATGACCGCATCCGCAAGACGTATGCGAAGGATTCAAAGGCCACCAACAAAAACGCGCTGTCTGACCCGTATGTGAAGGCGTTCCGTTGGGCAAGTGACCGCCTGAAGGATGAAGGGATTGTCGCGTTTGTCACCAACGGCGGCTTCATTGACGGCATCGCCTTTGATGGGATGCGTCAGCACCTGCAACAGGACTTTGACGCGCTGTACATCTTGGATTTAGGTGGCAACAGCCGTAAAACCG
>JBMOFU010000207.1:0-7199 GCA_049318725.1 Phototrophicaceae bacterium
CGCGAGGTTGATAAACATGAATACCAGCAACAGCACAGCCACTGCACGAAAGAACCGACCCACTTGAGCAATTTCGACTAAAATTAAATAGTAAATCCACACGCCAACCAAGATTAAACTAAGCCCTAAACGTGCAATGCCCCAAACGGCAAGCGGATTCAGGTCTAGGCCGGCAACTAAAAGGCTACTGAATGCCCAGCCTGCCAAACATGACCACTGCACCAAGTAATAGCCAATCAACCGTGACCGCTGCGATTGTGCCAATGTGACCCATAGCATCCCCCCAGCAACCGCAAGGATGACACACGTCAACACAATTCTTAGACCTTCAAGGAGTGATAATACAAAAGGCGGCATGAGATTGAGCAGTCACTGAAAGCCTACTTGGCAATGATAGCCGATTATCCTATATCAGCTATAACGCTTGCAACGGTCAAAAGCACCAAACCGTGCTAGAGTTAAAATCATGACATAATGCTACGGTGATTGCTAGTTCATGTTTTTGGCCTGTTTTGCGGACAAGGCAACCCTTGTCCCTACAGAATGGGGTCGCATTTCAACAGTTTTGTAGGGACGCCACCTGTGTCGTCAGTCTCTGTGGCGTTAAAATCCGTTACTGGCAATCAGGGTAATGCTACATCATTATAGATGAGGATGGCTGAATGTGAAATCAATAGCACAACCTATTCCGTTGGCAATTCTTGCGCTGGCCTTAGCGATACTCTATGGGCGGTTACTGGCTGGAGAGGCGTTCTTTTGGGGCTTACCCGCCTTACAATTTGTGCCGTGGCGCCATTATGGGTTTGAGGCATTGCGGGCAGGCGTATTCCCCCTTTGGAATCCGTACAATGGGGCAGGGGCGCCGCTGATGGCGAACTATCAATCTGCGTTCTTATATCCCCCCAACTGGCTTGGTCTGCTCGCCCCTACTGCCCCCTTGTTAGGGTGGGAAATGAGTGTAACGGCGGTATTGCACTTGTTCATCGGCGGACTAGGGATGTGGGTTTTCACGGGGCGGAGCGGCCATTCATGGCTAGGGCGGGGCGTGAGTGCCATCGCCTATGCGCTCACTGGCTATACGGTAGCCCGCTTAGGAACCTACCCGACGATTTCAGTGGCGGCGTGGCTCCCGTGGCTATTGTGGGGCGTACATCGCCTGATGGCCGAAGGCGGACGCCGTAATGTAGCGATGCTTGCGCTCTTCAGCGGGTTAACGCTCACTGCTGGACATGCTCAAACGGCGTGGTACAGCCTGTTATTGGCGGGTTGCTATGCCCTGTGGAAGGTGCGTCAACCGCGCCGTGACCTCTTACGCTTAGGACTGGCGTTATTGGCCGTGATCTTAGGGGCAGGGTTAGCCGCGCTGCAATTGGCCGCCACTGCCGACTATACGCTGGATTCGCAACGCGCAGACCGCTACGGCGACCTTGACCGCGCCCTGTTGTACAGTTATTCGCCGTTACGCCTGCCTACGTTTCTCATCCCAAACCTGTTTGGCAACCCCGGCGACGGAAGCTATATTCCCACCGGACTGGCCTATGAAGATGCGGTCTATGTGGGCATCATCCCCTTGATTGCGGCGTTTGCTGCGCTGTGGGTCGCTTTGCGTTGTTGGTGGCGGCGTGAGGCTGCATGGGCGGATGCTCCATTTTGGTTGGTAATTCTGCTGGTGGGGTTTGTGCTGGCACTGGGGAAAAATACGCCGTTATATCCCTTCCTCTATAATTATGTGCCGACCTTTGAGTTCTTCCAAGCGCCAGTGCGTTGGATGCTGTGGGTCGTGACGGCCTTGGCGGTGATGGGCGGCGTAGGAACAGATCATTGGGGGGTGGGCAAGTGGCCGATTTACTGGTCACGCTTGTTGGCGGCGGGTGCTATCGGTGGTGGATTATTGGCGGCATTCGCGCCGCGTTACCTCCCCGCAGATTTGCTGGCTGTAGAGGGCGTGCCAGTCTTGATTCGGGCGCTTTCAGTAACGGCCATCTGGATTGGGCTGGCGGCGCTGCTCACACTGTTCAAGGCAGAAAATATCCCCGAACGCTTTTTGCCCTTATCCCCGCGCTGGACGTTTAGCTGGCAAATTGCAGTCTTGATCGTGGTCGCCGCAGATTTAGCGTGGGCGGGACGCGGCTATAATCCCACTGTTCCGCGTGAATTTTATGCACCGCTGGCGATAGCATCCAACCCGTTGCAGCGCGGCTATTGGCCGCCTGAAACCCTCGATTTGGTGATGTACGGCCAACGGATCAGTGAGGATGGCACGCCAGAATTTTTTGACGCTGACGAACTTGGCTTCGCCCCGTGGATCAGCGGCGATGATTACCGAACTGCCCAATTGGGTTGGCAGACCTTCCGCAGGTTAAACTTGCCCAACATGAACCTGCTTGACCGCACTTACCTGCTCAACAACCTTGATCCCTTGCTATTGCAGAACTTTAGCGACCTGCTTACTCGCCTGCCATCTGAAGATCAAGCCATCGCTGATGGTCAACTGGCAGACTGGGACGACGCGGGTGTTGACCAACTTTACACACTAGACGGTGTGATAACGCTCCCGCAAGCGGGCGCACGGGCGCGAGTATCGCCATCGGGGGAAGTAGCTGCCATTGTAGACGGCTATAATCAAACCGAAGTGCGCCTGACCAACGTTACCCCTGATGAGAGCGGCATGGCGCGGCTTTGGCTGTTTGACCTCAACGCGGACGGTTGGCAAGTCACGGTCAATGGGGTAACCAGCCGCATGGCAGAAAACATCCCCAATGCCCGCGTCGTGAATGTACCCACAGGGGACAGCGTGGTACACTTCGCCTATCGCCCCGTCTGGTTTGTGTGGGGTGCGCTGGTGAACGGCATCAGCGTTTTGTTGTGGCTCGGATTATGGATGAGGGGTAAGCGTGTCCACCAATCAAGCGCTAAATCAACCACTAATTGAAGCCAAACGCCTGACAAAGTATTACGGGAACTTTGCTGCGGTGCGCGGTGCGAGTTTCACCGCCTATAAGGGGGAAGTCGTTGGGCTACTTGGCCCTAACGGGGCAGGTAAAACTACCCTCATGCGGATGCTGACCGGCTACAGCCCGCCAAGCAGCGGCACAGCGATCATTGCCGGGTTTGACATCACCGTAGATTCGCTGGACGCCCGCGCCAAAATCGGCTATTTGCCAGAGCGCGTGCCGCTTTACCCTGATATGACGGTTTTTGAATACATCTCTTATTGGGGGGAACTGCGCGGGCTGAACAATGCCAAGCAGCGCCGCGCCCGCACCGATGCCGTGATTGAACAGGTACAATTGAGCAGCAAGCGCAACCGCTTGGTGCGTAGCCTCTCTAAGGGGATGCGCCAACGCTTAGGGATCGCGCAGGCATTGGTTCACAACCCAGACATTATCATCCTTGATGAGCCGACCATTGGCATTGATCCGCAGCAAGTGATTGAGGTGCGCCAAGTGGTGCGCGAACTGGGTAAAAATCATGCGGTGCTGTTCAGCACGCACATCTTGACCGAAGCTGAACAAGTGTGTGACCGTCTGTTGATTATCAATCAGGGGCAAATCGTTGCCGAAGGCTCTCCAGATGGCCTGCGTAAGCAACTTCAGCACGGCGCACAGGTCTACGTTGAGCTTGGCGGGGCAAGCCCGGCACAGGCGAAGGCGTTACTTACCAGCGTCGTCGGGGCAGAAGCGCTTCAACCGCAGGGAGAAGGCTTCGTCATCCAAACCGACGGGCTAGAGGGGCGCGATAGCCTGTCATTGGCGGTTGCCCAAGCAGGATTTACGCTACGCGAGTTGCGCCCCGTTGCGATGACGCTAGAGGACATCTTCTTGAAGATTGTGCATTTGGCCGACGAAATTCCACAGGAGCCTGCCTAACTGATGCTTTCGATTTGGATTGTGTTCCGCCGTGAATTGGCGCGCTATTTCAACAGCTTGATCTACTACTGGGTGGCGGCGGCGTTTTTGGCGCTGGCCGGGTTTACCTTCTATGCAGACCTCACGTTAAGCGTCACCCTGCGGGCGGTCAGCCCGCAAGCCGTGCCAGTGTTTTTGGCGCTTGGGCTGGTGTTCTTCGCCCCGATTTTGACCATGCGCGCCTTTGCCGAAGAACGGCGCGAAGGCACAATGGAGCTACTGCTTACCGCGCCCGTCCCCGATACGATGATTGTGTTGGGCAAGTTCCTTAGCGCGTGGTGCTTCCTTTCAATCTTGTTGGTCATCAGCTATTTGACCTTGCCGTTGCTGTTGGCCTTCAATCAACGACCAGATTTAGGGCATGGCATCGCGGCCTACAGCGGAATATGGCTGTATGGCGGGGCAGCGTTGGCAATCGGCATGATGTTTTCTGCCGCGACTGAAAACCAAATCGTGGCGGCCTTCCTCAGTTCATCGTTGCTGCTGGTGTTCTATTTGGGGAACCTTGTCGGGCAAGTGGTGCCGAACATCCAACTGGCAAGCCTCATCCGTGAACTGTCGTTTATGGGGCATTTTGAGGGGAGCTTTGCGGTGGGGGTGATCTTGCTAGAAGATATGGTCTACTTTGTTGGGGTGATGATCTTCGCGCTTTACATTTGCACGCAGTTTGTTGCTTCGCAACGGTGGGGATAAGCCATCATGCGCGATGCTAAGGCCACTGTCGTGATGATTAACCGCGCCGCGCTCGGTACGGGCATCGGCTTTGTTGGGCTGGCGTTGCTATTTTTAGCGGCCATCAGCTTTGCGTGGTACCTTGAGTTTAACACGCTGACCGTCAGCACCTTGTTGGGGGGGATTGGCGGTTTATTGGCATGGGCGCTGATTGCCCCTAAAGAGTTTGTCGCTACGCTCAGTGGGCGGCAGGCGCGCTACAGCACCAGCGCCGTCTTTGCAGGGATTTTGCTCTTGGGCATTTTGGTGCTGGCATATGTGTTCATCCAGCGCCAACAGATTGCCATTGATGCCACGCTCGGCCAAAATTACACCCTCAGCCCCAACACCGCCGAAACCATTGCGCGCATCCCTGACGGGCGAACCGTACAAATCACCGGATTTTACACCCCCGCCGCTCTGCCGATCCGCGAACAAGATGATTTATTCCTGCGCGAGTACGCCTTAATTGACCCAAGCAAGGTGCAAATCGTCTACATTGATCCGTCTGAACAGCCGGGCGTAGCGCAACGCTTTGACTTGCGCGGCGATGGGCAAATCTTTATCTCTTACCTGAATCCAGACGGCAGCGTGGACTTTTCTACAGTGCAGATTGTGCCAATTGACGGCAAGCAAGAGCGCGAAATCACTGGGGCGATTAACCGCCTGCTCAACACCCAAATCTTGACCGTGTATTATGTCACGGGTTTAGGGAGCCTTGATGCTACGGATACCAGCCAACTTGGGCTAACGCTGTTCGACAACAGCCTCCGCACGAACGGCATTCGTACGGGGTTGCTGTCACTAGATCAACTGTTGGCGGTTGGGCAATTGATCCCCGACGACGCGGTAACGCTAATCTTGGCGCGGCCACAACAACGGCTGAGTGAGGAACAATTGGCACTGATAGACGAGTATCTGCGGCGCAGCGGCGGCTTGTTGATCTTGGCCGATACCGCCTTTGTGGAAGATGCCTTCCTTGCGCCGGATGACCCGTTCAACGCCTATCTGCAAGCGCGCTATGGGCTAGGCGTATTGCCCGCCGTTGTGGTGGACGCCGCCTCTAGCGTGCAGACGCCGCTTGACCTCATCGGCTACGCGACCTACGCCGAGCCGCCGATTGGCGTTAACTTGCCTGAAGCTGACACATTCTTCCGTGTGGCGCGGGCGTTGCTGGTCAGTGCCGATAAGCCCTCTACCGTTGCCAACGGGCGCGTGATTTCGACCTCTCCAGAAAGTTACGGCGAAACTGACCTCAACAGCTTGTTTGAAACCAATACCTTTCAGTACGACGCCGAAACCGACCTAACTGGGCCGCTTGATCTAGTCGCGTGGGCGTGGGATAGCGAAGGCGACAATTCCCGCGTGGTCTTAATCGGTGACGGAGACATCGCCACCAGCGGCATGATTGACAGCGGCGCAGAGGGGAATATCGCCCTATTGGGGGAAAGCGTGCGCTGGCTCACCGGCTATCAAGATCAAGTGACCTTTGGCTTTGCCGCTGACCCAAGCCGCATCCCCACGATTTTTGTCGGCGCACGGCAAATCTACTTTATCGGGCTGTTGACGATCTTCCTTGTGCCGCTGAGTATCTTGGCGGTCGGGACGCTAGTCTGGTATCGGAGGACGTTCGCATGAAGGCGCAACGACGCAACTTTATCATCTTAGGCGGGGTATTTGGGCTATTGTTGTTGGCGGTGATTTTGCAGGGGAGCGGGGTACGCTTGCCGTCCTTTAACCCGACGCCAACCATTGCCTTTGACCCGCTTGAACGCAGTGTGTTCACCAACTTTGGTGAGGGGAATATCTCTGCAATTCGGATTAGCACGCCCTTGCGGGAATCGTCGCTGATTTTGATCCGCAACACAGAGGGGCTATGGACGGCGCCCGCCCTTAACGGTACGCTAGACATCGCCACCGCTGAGCTGATTGCCCGCACCGTGACCCTATTGCCCTACTACCAGACGCTCCCGTTGACCGATGAAACCAACCTCTACGACTTTGGCTTTATTGACACCAGCCCCACCGCGATGGTGATTGAAATCATTTTAGAAAATGAGGACATCTACGGGCTGTATATCGGCGGGCTAACCCCAACCCAAAACGCCTACTACGCCATTACAGATCGCGGTGAAACGCTGTATTTGGTGGAGCCACGCGCTGTCGAATTTCTGCGGCAGGCACTACGTCAACCGCCTATAGTGGTGACACCTAGCCCCACCCCCTAACGCTCGTGGGCTATCTAAAAGCCTCCAATTCGGGCAAACTAGGAACAAAGACTACAAAACGCGAGGTAAACCCATATGCGCCGAATGTTGATCTTGGGGTTGGCGGTCGCATCATTGCTTGTGGCCTGCCAGCCGGATCCATCCTTTACCCAAACTGGGCCACGCTTGGTGGAAGAACGTGCCATAGATGGCTCGCTCTTGCCGACGTTGGCCGTATTTGCCACAGACACCCCAGTCGTTGTGCCGACCACTGTTGCGGTCAACGCCACTGAATCGTCAGATCAAGGGGATGCTGCCGTCCCACTCCCCACACAGGGCGATTTTATCTTTGTCACGCCCACGCTCCCGCCGA
>JBMOFU010000208.1:0-7198 GCA_049318725.1 Phototrophicaceae bacterium
AATTATTGTAACAATCCTGTGAGATCGGTTATACTTCCAGTCAACATCATTAGATTGACTGGAACGGAGTAA
Organism: Phototrophicaceae bacterium; assembly: GCA_049318725.1. Taxonomy (GTDB): domain Bacteria; phylum Chloroflexota; class Anaerolineae; order Aggregatilineales; family Phototrophicaceae; genus CAIRDJ01. The sequence goes on from JBMOFU010000208.1 coordinate 73, forward strand.
TCTTGTGCCGTACAAGGTGTATTGGATACAGTCTGAACAGGTCATCGGTGCCGAAGCCATCGGGGATATGACTGAGGAAGAATTTTTTGCCATGATGCACGAGTTACAAGGCTGCTTGAATGTGGTGCCTAGCGGCACAAAGGCCAAAATCTGGGTAGATTCGCATCAGCGCAAATCGCTAGACGCCAACATCTTTCATCTGGATAAAGTGATGAGAGCGATTTTGCCGATCTTGAGTTCTGAAAAACTGTGCGTGGTCGTGGCCTATGATCCCTTCCCCAATCAGCTGATGAGTTTCTTGTTGGAGGTCGTCAAAGCGGTCAGCAAGGCGCGTGTTGACCGCTTTGAATCCCATGCGAAAGCGCTGGCCTGCCTCAACGACGATCAGTGTGCCGTGCATTAGACGCCCCACACCTGTAAAAACAGGGTTTTAATCTTTCTGATAAGGATTGTTATTGCCTGCCTCGCCCCCTATCCCTAACCCTTTCCCCCACAGGGGAAAGGGAGAAGGGCAATCCACGGCGGTAAAAAGTCCCTCTCCCTCAGGGCGAGGGATTTAGGGAGGGGGGCATGTGCAAATATGAGAATGCACTTTTGACAGCTGTGGGGCATGATGGTTCATGCCGCTGTGCATATACGGCTAGTTCCTGTTTTTGGCCTGTTTTGCGGACAAGGCAGGCCTTGTCCCTACAGGATGGCGTGGCATTGCAACGGTTTTGTAGGGACGACACCTGTGTCGTCCGTCTTTGTGGCGTTAAAATCCGTCACTCACAATCAGGGGAGGTTTAGAATGCGTTTGCCCTCAACATTTCAACTCTGCAACCGTGACGAACGCAAAAATGATGTTAAAATAGCGGCTGATTTTTCTGGCGCTGTCTCCTATTGAAGGGATACCCTGATGTCTGAAACATTTGACAAGCTCAAAGCCTTACTCCAAGAGAAAAAGACCGTTACCCCAGACGACATCAACAAGATGGAAACCGATCACGGCAAGATGACCGACGCTGAACGGGTGGAACTTGAAGCACAAAAGCTCGAACTGGAAAAAGCCGGCAAGCCGGGCGGCATCACGCTGGAGGAATACCAAGCGGCCTTGAAAGTTCTCGACACCGCCGAAGAAGGCTCCGACGAGTACAAAAAGGCCGAAGCCCTTGCTGACAAGTATGAATCTGGCACCTAGATGACAGACTCCCCCGCCGCTGTGCGCGGCCAACCGAACCGCCCGCGCTTGAATGTGTGGTGGGTGCGCCTGCCGCTGTTGGGCGTGTTAGGCGTGACACTCAGCACGATTGCGCTGCTAGTGCTGGTAACGGCCTATCACCTCAACAGTGTGGGGCGCGTGGCGGCGGGGGTCTATGCCGTCGGGCATGGGCTGGCAGGCTTGACGCTGGATGAAGCCGAAGCCCGTTTGATGGAAACCTTTAGCTATGACGATGTGGTGTTCACCTTCCGTGCGGGCGATCAATTTTGGCAGCGCACGGCGGGCGAACTAGGCGTCACGCTGGATTCCCGCGCCAGCGCGCAGGCCGCCTTTGCCGTGGGGCATACCCGCCGCCCCATCCCAGATTTGCTGGAACAGGCGCAGGCGTGGATCAACGGTGTGGATGTGCCGCTGGTGATCCGTTATGATGAAAGCGTTGCCGCGTCGCAATTGGCACAGATCGCCGCTGAACTAGAACGGCCTGCATCCGCCGCCAGCCTGACGTTAGACGGCACGACAGTTCGCACCGCTGCCGCCCAGAGTGGCCGCAGTGTAGATTTGCCTGCTGCGCTGGACGCCTTGCGCGGGCAGATCAATGCTTTAGCGACGGGCGGTGAAATCGCCCTAACGGTGACAGAAATCAGCGCGTCCGGCGACCTTGAAGGCGTGGCGGCCTATTTGCGGACGGCGTTGGCCGCGCCGATCACGCTCACGGCGCATGATGCCGAAGGCGCACCGCTCGGTGAATGGACGATTGCCCCGGCGCAAATCGCCGCGCTGTTGACCGTCACCCCTGCTCCACGCGCCGACGGCACGCCCGACTACGCCGTCAGCGTTGACCTAAACGGCTTCAGCGCCGCGCTGGAATCGTTAGCGCCGGGCTTGATTATCCCCGCACGCGATGGGCGCTTTACGTTCAACGAAGCCACGCGACAACTGGAAGCAATCACCCCCGCGATTCATGGCCGCCAGTTGAACGTCCCTGCGACGATTGCCGCGCTAGAGGGGGCGGTGTTTCGTGTGGATTCGCGCACGGTTGAACTGGCCTTTGATGAGGTCTTGCCGCGCTATCACAACCGCATCACCGCTGCCGAGTTGGGGATTACAGAATTGGTCGCCAACAGCCGCACGCTGTATACAGGCAGCACCGCCGCACGCCGCCACAACATCGAATTGGCGACGGGCTTCTTTAACGGCGTGATCCTTGCGCCGGGGGAAACGTTTTCGTTCAACACGATTGTCGGCGAAATCAGCGCGGCCACCGGCTATGAAGAAAGCGCGGTCATCTTTGGCGACCGCACCATCAAAGGCGACGGCGGCGGTGTGTGCCAAGTGAGTACAACGGCCTATCGTGCGGCGTTCAGCGGCGGATTCCCGATTGTGGAACGGCACTCGCACGGCTACCGCGTGGGCTACTACGAGCTAGACGGCTTTGGGCCCGGCTACGATGCGGCCATCTATCAGCCAACTGCCGATTTTAAGTTCACCAACGACACCGAGTATCACCTGTTGGTTGAGGCCGACTTTTTGGGCGACCAAGACGCGCTCGAATTTCGGTTTTACAGCACCAATCCGGGGCGAATGGTGACGGTTAGCACGCCGGTGATCCGCAACGTTACCGCGCCCCTTAGCGCACGTTATGAAGTCAACGACATTTTGCAGCCCGGCCAAGTACGCTACGTAGACTGGGAAAAAGAGGGCGGCGATGTCATCATCACGCGCACAATTAGCGACCTGCAAGGCAACACGCTCGAACGGCGCGATTACGGCACGTTCTATCAACCGTGGGGGGCTGTGGTGCAGGTTGCGCCCGGCGACCCGCGTTTGAGCGGGTAAAATGACGCCAACCGTTGTCACCCGTGTAGGGGCATGGCGCGTCATACCTCTACACGGGGATTCACGATAAAATCGCACATTTTTGGGAGAACACGATTGCCCTCCCGTTCCCCCTGCTACATCCCGACCTTAGTCGAGGTTGATCGTCTGAAGGACGGCCAGCACGCGCTGAAAGCTGGCAAAATCTTCTACGGTGAACAGGCCAGCAATTTGGCGGTCAAGTTCTTCGGCAGTTTGCATCACGCGGTCACGTTGCGCCAGCCCGCGCTCTGTAAGGTGAATCCGCACGGCGCGGCGGTCTACCGGGTCGTTCAGGCGCTCGATGAAGCCCTTCTTTTGCAGCTTGTCTAGGTTGGGCGTGAAGGAAGTCGCCGCACGGCCTACCGCCCGCGAAAGCTCGCTGGCATGTTGGCCGTCTTGCTCATACAGCGCACGCAAGATGTAAAGTTCAATTACCGAGATTTCTAGCGGTTGCGAAGCGCGGTTGAACAGTTGGTCAATGTTCCGCAAGGCGATGTCTAGGTTACACCACACCGAGCCACCGAAGCGCAACGTCGAAATTTTTTCTTTCATATTTGGGATGGATGTCATAAGCTCAAATTCCTCTTTAGGTAAGCCATTTTGTGGCATTGTCGCACTTTCGTTTACAGGTTTCATGGGGGGGCGTTGTCTATCTTTTACACAACATATTATAGTTACTCACAGGCTGATTGTAAAATACGGTATATTATTGGGGCTTGTGGTTTTTGTAGCAGTTTAAGGCACGTAGCTATCTGTTAGCGGGGAGTGTAATCTGCGTTTCATCGTTGGAGAGCGCCAATCTTTGGCCGGTTTGCTGCGAATACAAGCCAATATTTATATCCCGAATTGCAGGGGATTTATTAAACAAATACTCATCTACAATATATTCGTCAGATACCCAAAGAAGGGTAGAGTAAGTGTTATTGCGTGGTATAACGTCTTTTTGTTGAATAATCTGGCCGTCAGCGTCCAGCAAGTGAACAAAGACCGTGTAGCTTTGGTCTATCGGCTGGAGCGCCCGCCACAGCAAGCGTAACTGTAACTGTTCGCCTTGCTCTACAAGGTCATAGCCCACCAGCGCAATTTGCCCGCCAAAGACTGCCTCTAGCGAATGGGTCATGGGGGGGGCGTCAAACAGGCGCGGCTCGCCCTGAATTTCGACACGCCCTAATGAAACTGTTATCGTATCAGATGTCGTAAGCTGTAAGGTATAGCCGCCGTTGGGTAGCTCACGCGGCAGGCGTAGCTGTGGGCGCTCGGTCATCAGTTGGCCGCTTAACCATGTTGAGGGGGGCTGTTCCGCCAACAAGGGCGCGCTGGCCTCTAGCGGGATGGCCGCGCCGTTGGCGTCTGTCAGTTGCAGGGTATAGGTGATGTCGTTGGCTGGCGGCACCGCCCCCGCCGCCCAATAGAGCGTTAGCGGCAATAGCTCGCCTGCCCGCGCTGTATCTGGCGGGCGGTTCCAGCCCTCTAGCGTTAACCCATCGGTGATGGGCGTCGGCTGGCGAACCTCTATCGGCAGTTCAGCGGGTGGCGGATAGGCGCTTGGGCGGCCTATATTGAAGTTGCCCACCGTGATCCACAGGCCAGCGGGTTGGCCGTCACTGCTGAACGGATAGTAACGCCCCTGCGACGGCGCAACCCACGTCATTTCAATACGATAGTCGCCCGGCGGCGTCCCAATCGGAATCTGTAGGCGCGGGATGCGCTGAAGCACTACTTCGCCAACGTCCCAGTGATCGGTTCCGACCGAGAACGATTCCCCGCGCAGAATGACGTTGCCAAGCGCATCGGTCACGCGCAACTGGGGGGTGAAATCCCCATGCGGGATGGGCTGGATCACGCGCCATGCCGTCGTCAGGCTCGTTTCTCCGTTAGGGTATCCGCCGCTGTTTGCCCCCGCCACGAATTCCAGCAGGCCGTTGCTCACGGTTTGCGCGCTAGGCAACAGTTGATCGGGTAGCGCAGTGTCTGGCGTGAGCCAAAACGCCTCAAATGCAGGTGCGCCGTCTGGGGCGTGCGGAATTTCGTCAACAGGGACGGCCTCCACCCCAGAGAGCCACCCGCGCAGATCGTCGGGCGGCGGCGCGCTGTGCGGGAAGATCGTCAAGCGCGGCGCGGCAGCGGGCAAGAACAGCGTATCCGTCCCTAGCCAACGGATCGGCGGCGTGTCAAAAATTTCTAGCGTGGGATGGTAGCGGTCTGCCGCCGCCACATACACGGGCGTGTCGGCGGGCTGATCGGTGAGCCATTCGCCAGCGGCGGCTAAGTCGGCGTCGGTTTGGTAATACAAATCGGCGCGCGTGACCCATGCGCTGTAGTCGCGCGCGGTGATGAACACCCCTACGCCTAACGCCACATACAAAAGACCATAGGGACGCGCAAAGGCGCGCCCAACAGCCCCCCCCCATTTAGCGATAGCCTGTATCACCGCCTCTGCGCCGACGGCTACCGCAATAAAGATCAACGGCACCATCGCCACCGAGCGCATATGATTGGGCGGGAAGCCGCTGGTGGAAATCACGCTAGGGACGATCATCAGCGGCGAGAGGATCAACAGCACATAGGCCGCACGGATCAGCGCGGACGAACGCTGCTGAAAAATCCCGCGCAGGGTGACGGCCAACCCCACCAATAGGAATACACCCTCTAGCGGCGTGAAGTACGGGCGGCCTACTGGGTTGTAGCGCAGCAGCGTTTCTCCCTGCCAGAAGAACATCAGCGCGTGGCGGCGCAGGCTTTCGGGCAAGCTGATGTCATTTTGCCCGCCTGTCACCTCATACAACCGCCCAAAGAACACATCAGGGCGCACAAAGGCATAGATCACAAACGGCAAGGCCACCAGCGCCAACACCCCAAAGAAGACCGCCCCTTGCCGTAAGCGCTTGATCCGTTCCCGTGCGCTGAAACCAATCAACGCCAAGCCGCCGAGCGCCAGCCAGATCGGGAACAAGCGCGACGAGTTATAGGTATAGACCGCCCCCCCCGCGAATAAGCCGCCAATGATTAGCCACACCCACGACCAGCGCCGCGCTTGCAGCCCGCGCCATAGGAAGATCAAGGCCAAGCCCTGCATCATTGGTAATGTGACCGCCCTAAAGGATTGGCGCGCTAACCACACCTGCGGCAACGATATTGCCGCCACGACCCCCGCCGCCAGCCCAATCAGCGCGCCGCGCCGCCCACCGAACATCCGCCGCCCTAGTTGGATGGTGGAGGCGACCAAGAGCAGATTGCAGCACACGTTCAAGAGTTGCAGCGCAAAGCGGCCATCGTAGATGTAGACCATAAACGGCAAGCCCAAGTAGTGATACAGCACTTCCCGCCCTTGATAGTTTTCGATCATCGGGAAGGGGCGCGCCCCCCCGTAGGCAATCGAGCGGATGACGATCACGTTCACGGCTTCGTCGTAGTGGGGGCCGGGGGGATAGGTGTGCAGGCCATAGAGCCGTAACGTGGCCGCCGCCAGCAAAATCAGGGTGGCGGTGGCGATAAACGTCTGGCGCCGCATGGTTAACGGGTTGCCCCCGCGCCGGATGGGACGAGTGCGGCTTCTGGCACCGCGTCAAAGCGTGCCAAGTGCGTCACCGTGACCATGCCGTCCATAGCAAAGGCCACCACGCCCGCACTGTTCAAGGCTAAGGCGCTCACGGCAAGGCGCGGCGTGGGCAGTTCGGCCATCAATTGCAGTTGGCGGGCAGCGGCAAACAGGTCAATGGCAAACTTTTGATGGGTGAAGCTCAGGTCATCGGCGCTGTAGGCGCGCAAGACACCAGTTTCTGGGTCGGCAGTGAGGCATACCGCGCCGTCGTCGCTACAGGCAATCCGCCCCACAGCGTAATCGGTTATGAGGGTGTGGTTGACCGTGCCGTCTGGATTGACGCTCACCAAGCGCCGCCCGTCAGAAGCGATAATCCGTTGCGCGTCGGGCGTGATCGTGACTTCTGGCAGCGTTCCCACTTCTGGGGCAAGGCCAATGTGGTAAATCCCCTGTTGGGTGTTGCCCTTGCACAGCATCAAGCGCCCGCTGTCGTCAATGGCGGCCATGACATCGCTGTTGCGGGCTAA
>JBMOFU010000209.1:0-7167 GCA_049318725.1 Phototrophicaceae bacterium
TGCGCCCCCTGCCTGTAAAGATAGGGTTTTAATCTTTCCGAAGGGGATCGTTATAGTTCGTTTTACCCCTATCCCCGACCCTTTCCCCCGTCGGGAGAAAGGGAGCAGGGCAATTCACGAAGGCGAAAAGTCCCTCTCCCTTTTTTGGGGGGGAGGGATTTAGGGAGGGGTTAGAGACACTCCCTGCTTCGTCTGCCAGACGTAACCATTCCGCTTGCCCTCACCCTAAGCTGGCACACACCGGCTGATGATCGGTGAAATCGGCAAACGGCACATCATGCACAACCCGCGCTTGGGCGTGCGGCAACACCCCACGCGGATCACTGACCAGAATATGGTCAATCGGCAGTTTGTGAACGCTGTGCGTCCAGTATTCTTCAGGGTCGTTCGTCACCGCTAGGCGCGTGAACTGCTCACCGAGTAAGGCCAACGTGGGGGAATGCGGCAGGGCGTTAAAGTCCCCCAAAAAGATCACCGGGCGGGCTTCGCGGTCTTGCAGCCGTTCTAAAGTACGCAGTTCGTCCAGCGCCTCAAGGCAGGCGCGGGCTTGTGCGCTGCGTTCGGCTTCTGCTGTTTGGGTGCGCGGGTGGGTGAGGTCGTGGCGCTTTTCTTCATTGAGCGTACTCAGGTGGGTATTGAACACAAACAGTTTGCCGTACTGTGGGTGGTAGAGGCTGGCAATTTGCAGGTGACGCGGTTGGGTGTCTCGCGTGCCGCTGGTATACAGCCAGCCGCGCCCAATCGGGGTAGACCGCGCCCATGCCATTTCCCCGTAGCCGGGGTAGCCTTCTTCCACTTGTCCCCAGTCCCATGCGGCAGGGGCTAAGTTGGTAAGGATTGCGTTACCTTCCGCCGCATGACGCATCCCAGAATAGACTGCCCGCCCCCACGCCTTCGGGTGGGAATCAATGTGGCTGTCCAGTTCTGGCGTATAGAACATGCGCGTATTGGGGAAGGCATCCGCCAGCCCTTCGGCCAGATGAATCCGTTCGCCGTTGGCAAGCGTATAGTTGCCGGCCTCTTGCAGGGCGATGATAAACGGTTGGTCAACCTGAATCAATTCGCGCACGGTGAGTATGGCATCCTGCACCATACGCTTATAAAAGCCCACCCCGCGCAGCTTACGCCCGCCGCCCACGTTATATGTGACGACTTGTAGCATAAATTAATTATCCCCTTGTTGGCGCGAACGCCCGCAACGGGCAGGGCAATCGCGTTCTCCAAAAACAAATGATTTCAACGTAGGGGCGCAATGCATTGCGCCCCTACAAACGTTGTGTGGCGTGTAGGGGCGAGGCCTGCCTCGCCCGCCAAGTGTCAAAACCCAACAATCTCACGGAACCGTGAATAGATACTACCCCTGTAGGCGTGCCGTCAACATTTCACGGATGACTTGCGGGTCGCCTTTGCCCTGTAGCGCCTTCATACACTGCCCCATCAGCGCCCCAAACACCTTTTCTTCGCCGCCTTTGTAGCGCGCTACCATCGGCGCACTAGACGCCAAGACGCTCTCTATCGCGGCTGTAATCGCGCTGGTGTCGGAAACCTGCGCCAAGCCTTCGCGGGCAACCACGTCCGACGGATCGCCGCCGTTGTCCCACAGAATTTTCAGCACTTGTTCGGCAGACCCCTTATTGACGGTCTTATTTTCCACCAGCTTGACCAACTCACCGAGCGCCAACGCCGTCACACGGATGCTGGCAATGTCCTCTGGGGATGCGCCTTCGGTGTTCATCAGCGCGAACAAGCTCCCCAAAATCCAGTTGGCGATGCTCTTAGGGTTGGCACCTGTCGTCACCGCAGACTCGTAATAATCTGCGACGGCTTTTTCCCCCACTAGCACATCGGCGTCATAGGCGGTCAGGCCAAACTGTTCGATGAAGCGCGCTTTTTTCGCGTCGGGCAGTTCGACCAACTTGGCGCGCACTGCTTCCACCTGTTCGGGCGTGTAGACCACAATCGGCAGGTCGGGGTCTGGGAAGTAACGGTACTCGTCGGCACGCTCTTTATAGCGCTGGATCGTCACCTGTTGGCGGTTTTCATCCCAGCCCAACGTCGCCGAGCGGACGGTTTCGCCATTTTCATAGAGCTTGATCTGGCGGGCGGCTTCATAGTCAATCGAGCGGGCAAGGCTACGGATGCTGTTCAGGTTCTTGATTTCGGTGCGTTGCCGAAACTCGCTATCGTCCTTGTGCATCACGCTCACGTTGGCCTCAAAGCGCAAGATGCCCTTGCTCATGTCGCCGTGATTCACGCCCAAGTAACGCAAGATCGCCCGTAGCTTACGGGCGTAGGATTCGGCCTCTGCTGACGAGCGGATGTCTGGCTCAGAGACGATTTCTAACAACGGGACGCCTGCACGGTTATAGTCTACCAGCGAGCCAGCGCCGGCATGGGTGAGTTTGCCCGTGTCTTCTTCCATGTGGGCGCGCCGCACACGGATTCGCTTCGGCGTGCCGTCTGGCAGGTCAATATCAAGGTAGCCGTTCACCGCCAACGGATGTTCGTATTGGCTGATCTGGTAGCCTTTGGGCAGGTCGGGATAAAAATAGCTTTTGCGGGCAAATTGGCTAAACGGCGGGATTTCGCAGCCGAGCGCCAAGCCAACCCGTAGCCCATATTCCATTGCCAGCGCGTTGACGGCGGGCAATGTGCCGGGGAAGCCAAGCGATAGCTCATCCACAGCACTATTGGGCGCTGCCTCTACACTATCAACAACCGGGCAGGCGCTAAACATCTTGGAACCAGTGAGCATTTCGGCGTGAACTTCTAGGCCGACGATGGTTGTCCAGTCAGACATCACACACTTCCTAACAGGTGCAGGGGGTCACAGAACGCGGTCATTTTACCACAAAGCCATCAGGTTGTGGCGCTACACCCCTCGATTTTATCCCACTCGCACGCCTATAATCACCCTATGATGACCATTACAACCTGACAAGGGGTAAAGCGCATGTGGCAACCGTACACTGAGACCGTCCAACAACATACCGTCGTGGGCGACTTGCAGGTCTATAAAGCGTTCTATAGTCCCCAACTGGACAACACCCGCGATATTTTGGTGTGGTTGCCACCGAGCTACGCCACCAGCGGGCGGCGCTACCCAGTCATTTATATGCACGACGGCCAAAACCTGTTTGATGCGTATACGTCCAACAGCGGGGAATGGCAAACAGACGAAACCTTGACCGCACTCGCCAGCGAAGAAGGGCTAGAGGCCATCATCGTTGGGTTGCCGAACATGGGCGAACGCCGTCCCATCGAATACAGCCCCTATGACGATGTGTGGAACGGCGCCCACTATCAAGGGCGCGGCAAAGACTACGTGCGCTTTATCGTCGAAAGCGTCAAGCCCCTGATAGACGACAGCTTCCGCACCTCACCAGAAGCCACAACCACTGGCATTGCTGGCGCATCAATGGGTGGGCTGATTAGCCTGTATGCTTTTTTGACCCGCCCAGACATCTTTGGGGTGTGTGCCTCGCTCAGTACCGCCTATTGGTTTGGCTCGTCAGGGCTGTTACAGACCATTGCCGCCCACGCCAACGGGCAAGGTTGGGTCTGGTTGGATGTTGGCACCCACGAGGGAACGACGCTGGAAAAGTGGTATGGCGTCACAGAAAACGCCGATCTGCGCTATGTAGAGGGGGTGCGGCAGTTGCGCGACGCGCTCTTGGCACGCCGCTACACCCTGCATGAAACCCTGATGTATGTTGAGGAAGACGGCGCACCGCATCATGAGTCGGCATGGGCGCGCCGCCTGCCAAATGCCCTTCGGTTCTTATTGGCAAGCTGACCTAACGGTCGCGGTTGAGGCCGGGGGAGGTATCTTCAATCAGGCGGGTAATCGGGTTAGTTTTATCCCGCAGAAAACACCCGCGATTCCAAATTTCCATATCGTTGGGGTCTGCACTGATCCAAAACTCATTGATAAAGGCTGGCATCGAAAGCGGCCAAGTGATCGCCCAGCCGACTTTGCCCACCTGCGTGCCGGGGTAACAGTTGTAATTGAAGGTCAGCATCAACAGGAACCCCGCCACATAAGTCCAAGCCAAGATGGTGCGCCAACCCTGAAATGAGAATAGCATTGAATACACACTAAACATGGCTCTCATGGCTATTCCCCTTAAAGCATTTTGTCACTAAAGATACAACAAGACCAGCGGAACAAGGATCCCCACCAGCCCCCCCGCAATCAGTTGGGGAAGGGTGTGCCGACGGAGGTTCAAGCGCGCTGTGCCCACCAAGATCACCAACGGCGAAGCCAACAGTGCCGCAGGCCAACCCCACACCACCCCCGCTACGACCACCAGTGTGGTAATGCTCATGGCGTGGATGCTAATTTGCCAATACAACGTGACCAGCCCCAACAATAGCATACTGAGCAAGGTTGACCAAGCAAACCACAACATCAACACAGAGGCATGGAGGGCGCTAAGGCAAGCAACCGCCACTGCCGAACAAGCAATAGAGATAATAAACGGCCAAATCCGTTGGCGGCGCAACTTCATGTGGATATCTGTGATTTTACCGCGTTTGACCATATAGGCAATAAAAATAACCGGAACCCAAAAAACCAACAACCCATAAAGCGCTGCATTGGGGATTGCCCCCGGTTGGGTCGTTTCAGTCAAAGCCAGCATGAATACCAACAGGCTCCCCATGATCGGTGGGCTACAAATATCAGAGACCAGCCGCGCCCAAGACAATTGATATTTTTCGGTATATGTTGTAGATGTCATAAAAAATCACCCAGTTTTTTAGTAGATATGCACAACCTATGATAGCATGGTCGGCAAAAAATAGAAACAACAGCGCAAAGAGACTCTTGTGATTTATAGGCCATTCCGTTAAACTGAACGTTAAATCGGGGCGTGGCGCAGTCTGGTAGCGCGCATCGTTCGGGTCGATGAGGCCGTGGGTTCGAATCCCGCCGCCCCGACATCACCTTACAAAACGTCAACTGTATACACAGTTGGCGTTTTGTGTTAAAAATATGCCGCAACACACCGGTGTCGTCGGACAATGCAGGCCTTGTCCGCAAAACGATCCATCACCCTAAACAGCTTTATTTGAAACTATTTGAAACTAAAAAAGGTTAACCCTATGTCGCGCCGTTTTTGGCTGATCCTTAGCATTTTGTTGATTTTGGTCATCTTGCCTGTTGCAGCCTACGCTGGAGTCGGTACAGTGGTCTATAACTTGATTTCTGCTATAGACATCCACTGTAGCGAACGCAACTATGCCAACGCCACGCCCGAACAATTTATCATGCGTGCCGACTACGAGATTGATGTAACGCCCTATCTCATCACAGACCCCTATCAGACCGTCAACTTTCCCGCACGCAATAGCCCCGATGTGAACATCAGCGCGTGGTATATCCCTGCCGTCAATGCCCCACAAAGCGCCCCCACTGTAATTGTGGTGCATGGCCTTACCTCTTGCCGCCGTGAGGCCAGCCTGCTGATGAGTGCCTCTATATTGCACCGCGCCGGCTTTAACGTGCTGCTGCCAGACCTCAACGATCATGGCGACAGCGACAATGTAGACGGCAGGTTCAGCGCGGGGATTCGTGAGCATCTTGATGTGTTGGGCGGTTTCGATTGGTTGGTTGCTGAAGCCGACATAGACCCTAACCGAATTGGCGTGATGGGCTTTTCGTTAGGTGGCGGCACTGCTGCAATTGCTTTTTCCCAAGAGCCGCGCTTGATGGCGCTCTGGACGGATGCTTCCTTTGCCGACCTTGAAAAGACAGTGGCCTATGAGCTAAAGCAGGAATATGGTCTGCCTGCGTTTTTGGCGGGCAGTGCTGTGATGATGGGGCAAGCGATTGACGGGGTGGATATTTCACTGTACAGCCCATTAGAGGCGTTTGGCAGCGCCCGTGCAGGTCGGCCAGTCTATTTAGTGCATGGCACAGCCGATGAACGCATTAGCGTTGATTTTGCCTACGACTTGACCGCAGCAGTGCAGGCTACCGACCCAAGTTTTACCCCGTGGCTTGTAGAAGGGGCGAAACATACAGAAAGCCTGTTTTTGTACCCTACCGAGTACGAAACACGCCTAGTGACCTTTTTTAGCGCGGCTTTGCCTTAAAGGGATTTTGCACGATTGCAGGGGCGGTATGAAGGCATTCCCGCCCCTACGGGCTTATTCTTGTTGATAGGCCACATCTAACACCAACTGCGCTAACCGGATTTGGTCAGAGGTGCGTAGCACGCGCACTTCTTGGGCGGCCATCCGCTGGCCGTTGACGTAAGAGCCGTTTGCGCTGTTCATATCGGCAATGAGCAGGCGCTCTTGCTGACGATCATAGCGGATCACCATGTGCATCCGTGACACTCCCATCCCCGAAGCCCCATAGGGAGAAAGGTCAATGTCTGGGATGACAATCCCTTTATCATCACGCCGCCCAACCACAATTTCGTGCGGGGCGTCTTGCGGGCGGATTCGTAACACATCGCCAGTATGCCGTACCCTGAAGTACAGTGCGCTATGCTGGTTGAATAATTCTCCGCTGGTTTGCTCATCTATCACAGTCAACTGCTTGGTAGAACCAGATTCCGGCTTGTTCTTTTGCAAGTTGACGCCGCAATGCACACAGAACACTTCCCCTGTGCGGTTTAGCTTGCCGCAATTCCAGCAAATCAGACGGTCTAGTTTGGGCTGGGTTTCGCTGGCGCTTAAAGACCGAAGCCCAGATGATGCGGTTGGGATGGGTGCTGGCGGCGGCGCTTGAAGCGGATTCATACGGCCTACAGCGTCATCATATGAAGATAAGGTGTGCGTATGCCCCGCTTGGGGCGGCGTTGGGGCGGTTGAAGGAACCGATTCTTCTGCCTCGTAAGATCGGATGGAAGCGGCTAAGCGGTCACGGGCATCGCGTGCAAGCGGTTCAATAGCGGGGCGTAACCGCCGTAATGCTTCTTTAGCCTCAACCCCACTGTTGCGAAGCTGTGTGTATTGGTTGAGGATGCTGTCCAATGCGTTCACAAATTTGGCCTCTACCATGAGCGTTTATGCAACCTATCCATTGAGATATGACAAAGTGGTTCATAGTTTATCTTACATGATCTCTTGGAAGATTTCAGCATACTCAAACCAAAATATAACTACTTTGACAAAGTCAGATTAAAGATGCAGAAGCCTTCCTGAGGCGAGATC
>JBMOFU010000210.1:0-7092 GCA_049318725.1 Phototrophicaceae bacterium
CAACCTATCATATAACTAAGAACCCACGGTTCATCAACGACATGCATAGGGGGGCTAACGCTGATGCTCCACAAATTCAAACTAAAAAGAACACCCCCCAGTACCACAAAACCCCATAGCCATTCACCCCGCCACCCCCACTGGGGAAATTTCCACTCGGCAACACCCCATGTAATGGCGGCTGCCAACAATGGATAAAGAATGCGCGGGTGAAATTCCCATTGGATGGTTGCACCAGCTACCCCACATAGAATAAGGCAAAAGACAATCCACCAGCGATTTAACGACATCGTCACTAGCTCCCCATAAGTGCAATGAGTTCTCAGAGGGTGTTTAGATCAGTAATATCTTATTATAAACGTTTCGCAGATGTGTCAGACCACGTTGAATTGAACAGATGAATCCATGATATTACATGGCATTGCGATTATAAGACAGACCCTCAAGCGTCAAAATTTGTTGGCAATATTTTAACCTCTCGTCGCAGAATTTCAGTTATAATCGCTTCGTAAAACCCTTGCTGGGTGGGCGCTTCCCCCCCTACTGTTGCGATCTAGCCGTGTAGAAACACAGATAGACGCAAAGATAGAAGCGTCGGGTTGCTTCGTTCCCCATACGACGAGCGAACGTTTTTGTCCGCTAACGACCACTGCAAGGAAGGTTTTTTCACCCCATGACGCATTTGCGTAAACCCCACTCTGACCTTGAACTCACGCCCGAAGAACTGCGTAAACTGGGCTACTCGGTCATTGACGCCATGATTGACCACTACTACAGCATGGACGACAAGCCGATCACCACCACCCGCAGCCGCACGGAACTTGAAGCCTTGCTGCGTGAACCGATCCCCACCACCCCCACCGCCCCCGATCAAGTGTTGCAACAGGCCATCCGCGACGTGTTCGGCAACAATATGATTACCGAGCATCCACGCTTCTTCGCCTTTATCCCCGGCCCCAGCAACGCCGTGAGCGCCATTGCCGATATGCTGGTCAGCGGCTACAACACCTTTGCCGGAACGTGGCTAGAAGGCTCTGGCGCGGCGATGATTGAGATGTTGGTGATTGACTGGCTGTGTGAGTTGATGGGCTTTAGCCCGCAAAGCGGCGGCATCCTCACCAGCGGCGGCAGCATTGCTAACTTGATGGCCTTGCACGCCGCACGCCATCACCAATTGGGGACGAACGACACCGACGGCGTGATTTACTACAGCGATCAAACGCACTCGTCAATAGACCGCGCCGTGCGCGTGGTCGGCTTTTTAGACGACCAAGTGCGCCGCTTGCCCTCTACGCCAGACTACAAAATTGATATGGACGCGCTGCGTGCCGCCATTGCCGAAGACCGCGCCGCTGGACGCAAACCGTTCTGTGTGGTGGCGAACGCTGGCACGACCAACACCGGCACGATTGACCCCCTGCCAGAAATTGCCGACCTGTGCGCCGCTGAAGACCTGTGGATGCACGTAGACGGCGCGTATGGCGCAGCGGCCATCCTCACCGAGCGCGGTAAGCTGTTGCTCAACGGCATTGAACGGGCAGATTCGATCACGTTTGACCCGCATAAGTGGCTGTTCCAGCCGTATGAAGTTGGGTGCTTGATGGTCAAAGATCGGCGGGACTTGCGCGGCGCATTTTACCTTGTGCCGGAATACCTCAAGGATACCGAGCGCGACGAGAGCGAGCCGAACTTCTACGACTATGGGATTCAACTCACACGCGGGTTTCGCGGCCTCAAGCTGTGGATGTCGTTAAAGGTCTTTGGGCTAGACGCCTTCCGTGAGGCCGTCGAGTGGGGCTTTGAGCAGGCCGAACTTGCCGAAACAATCATGGCAGAAAATCCGCGTTGGGAAATCTTCACACACGCCCACATGGGGATTATCAACTTTCGGTACATCCCAGAAGCGCCGCGCACGCCCGAACAACTGGATGCCATCCAGCAAGAGATTGCGAACGGGATTGTCCGTAGCGGGTACGCGATGGTGGCGACCACCGTCCTCAAGGAGCGCAAGGTCTTGCGGTTGGCGTTGATTAACCCGCGCACGATGGAAGAAGAAATCGAAGAAACCATCGTCCGCATGGCGGCCATCGGAGCCGAATTATAGCGCGCACGTTGCAGAATAGGCGGCTGTCTGGGAATGGCGCCCCATGCGACAATCCCACTCGGTTGCCTATTGTGAACAATCTTTATCTTGCGTTAGAATTGAGTGAGATTACCTCACATTACTAAGGGAACCGTCAAGCTATGGCAAAACAAAACAGCAATTCTACACAGGGCGGACGCTCGTTCGTCGGCACAATTTTGGGGGTGTTGCTCTTGGGCGCAGCAGTCTTGTTTTCACAATACACGGGCATTGACCTTGTGAGTATGCTCACCGGCGGCGAAACCACCAGCATCGCCCCGACGCAAGCGGGTGCAACCAACCCAACCCGCGTCCCTGCCACACGGGTTCCAGCAACATCTTCTAGCGCGTCTAGTGCAACCCGCCCGCCGAGCGTTGGCAGTCCAACCCGCCCGCCGAGCGTTGGCAGCACCGCCGTTGCCGCTGCCCCCACGGGTGTGACCACGCTCCCCGTTGGGTTAGGCTTCGGCGCACAAAAGGGCTTCTGGACGTTGTACTTCAACGCGCCGAGCGGCTCTAATGTTGCCAGCACCTACGTGAACGGCATTGATGTGCCGTTGGCACAGGCCATTGATGGCGTCCAGCGCACGCTAGATATTGTGGCGTTTGAGTTCAACAATGTTGTACTCACTGAGGCCGTATTGAACGCCCACGAGCGCGGTGTGCAGGTGCGGATTGTGACCGACGACGAACACGGCCTTGAAGAAGAAGATGAATCCATCCCGCGTTTCATTGAGGCTGGAATCCCCGTTGTGGACGACAACCGTAGCGCGCTGATGCACGACAAATTCATGATCTTAGACAGCCAAGTGGTCTGGACGGGTTCATGGAACTATACGGTCAACGATACCTACCGCAATAACAACAATACGATAGCGTTCCGTTCGCAACGAGCGGTACAAGCCTATCAAGCCGAATTTGACGAGATGTTCCTGCGCGGCGAATTTGGCCCACGTTCCACAGAAGGCGTGACCGAATTCACCCAAGACGGCGTAGCGATCAAGATTTTGTTTGCCGCCGAAGACCCGGTAATCCCAGAAGTCGTCAGCCAGATCAATAGCGCCCAGAACAACATTCGCTTCTTGGCGTTTTCGTTCACGCAAGATGACATGGGGCAGGCGATCCTTGCTCGCGCCGCCGCAGGCGTCAACGTGCAAGGGGTGTTTGAAACCACGGGCAGCCAAACTGCTTCGGCAGAATTGCGCCCGATGTACTGTGCAGGCTTGAACGTCCGTCAAGACGGCAACCGCTATGTGCTGCATCACAAGGTCGTGATTATTGACGATCACACGGTAGTCACTGGCTCGTTTAACTTCTCTGCCAGCGCGACCGAGAGCAACGACGAAAACCTGCTGGTGATCCGTGACCCCGACCTTGCCGCGCTGTACATCCAAGAGTTTGAACGGCGCTTTGCAGAATCGCGCTTGCCAGACCCAGCAGATATGGGCTGCTAGGATTCACGCGGGTTCGATGCGTGTAGGGGCATGAACTATCATGCCCCTATACATATCCTCGTATGCGATTCCATTTTGATACGATTGCCGTGTGTTTGGAATCCTCACCCGTTGATGTGCGCCATTGCCTGCGCGATGAATTGGCGGTGCTGGGCGCGCATCCGCTTGACCTGTTCAGCGTCGCCGCCCCACCCGGCAAAGTAGGGGGCAGGCCGCCACGCCGCGAATAAATCCCAGTAGGGCAACGCACTGTAGTCAAGTTGCGGCATCTGCGTGCGGTAGTGCGCGCTAAAGGCCGCTTGCGCGTCGTCGCCCAACGCCCAAAGCATCTCTAGGCGGCTGTGGGCAAAATCCACCAACGGATCCCCGTAAACGGCGTCTTCCCAGTCAATCAACCCGTTGAATGTGCCGCCCTGCCATAGCAGGTTGCCCGGCCAAAAGTCCCCATGCAATAGGCGCGGCGCGTTCGGCTGTGGAAGCGGCCAATGGGCGATGAGCGCGCTACGGACATCTGCCATGCCTACCATATGATCTACCTCAATCGAGCGGTCTTGCAACCAAGCGCCATAACGGGTGATCGTATCTGCGATAAACGGAATTTCCTGTCGGGTAAGTTCGGCGCGGTGCAAACGGGCTAAAATCACAGCGACCTGTTCGGCAAATGCAATCGGGTCAGCGGGCGCGAGTTCAATCTCCCCGGCAAGGTAATCTATGACCACATACGGCACCGAAAAGATGCTCCCAGATTCATCCAACAGATGCGGCGTGGCCGTCGGCAGATCAACGGTTTGGAGCGCCTGTAGCAGCCGAAATTCATCGGCGGCAATGTTGGGGTTATCGCGGCGGTCTTCTTCACTGTGGATTCGCAAAATACGTTTGCGGGGTTGTCCGTCGGCGCTGGCGACCTCAAACGCAATCACCTGTGCCGATACACCCCCTTCAAGTTCCCATGCCCGCAATAGCTGGCTCGTGGGGTCAATCCGTTGCACGACCTGTGTAAGGCGTTGATAATCTGTTGGTGTGAACATGGCGCTTACATCCCCTCATAGACGGCTACTGTTGCCGCTGCGATCTGTTCATGCGTGAAGTGTGCCAGCACGCGCGCACGCCCCGCCGCTTGGAGTTCGTCGTAGCGGGCGCGGTCATCGCGTAGCGTTGCCAGCGCTTGCGCTAGGGCGTTGATGTCGCCTTCGGGATAGATGATCCCTGCGCTGCCGATCACATCGGGGATGGCGCCGCTACTGCTGCCGATGACGGGCACGCCAGAGGCCATTGCTTCGACCAGCACGCGGCCAAACTGTTCCTTCCAGTTGGCTTGGGTGAGCGACGGCAAGACCAGCGCGTCTAGGGCGTGATATTGCGCTGGTACTTCAATAGACGGCACTTGCCCGACGAACGTCACGCGCTCGGTGATCCCCAATTGCGCGGCAAGCGTGCGGAGCGTGGCCTCATCGGGGCCGCCACCGACCAAGCGTAAGCACCAGTCGCCCTCTAGCAACTTCAGCGCATGGAACAAGCCTGCCAGCCCTTTTTCGGGAACCAACCGCCCGATATACCCGACGGTGAACGGGCGCTGTGGTCGAATCGGTGCGGGCTGGAACAGATCGGCGTCGGTGCCAAACTGGGGGATGACCGCATAGCCGCCACGATAGCCCTTCTCACGCCAGACCTGCGCGGCGCTTTCCGTCCCCATGATCGCGGTGTTGACAGTGTTCAGCGTCCAGCGTTCGCCCCACGCGAACGGCGGCGGATAGTGGCGGACGATATTCTGCCAGCTAAAGAACAGCGTTTTGGCTTTACTCCGTTGGGCGGCATACAGTGCGTGCCATGTGGCGGCGTTGTAGGGTTCTTCATCTATATGGACGATGTGCGGCTGCGTGCGCCGAATCAGCGCAGGCAGTTCGGGGTAGTAGTGCAGGTGAAAGTTGCCGTTGAACTGAATCGGCGTGACGACCATCTCATAGCCGGCTGTATAGGCGCGCTCTAGGGGCATCTCGCCGCGTTCGTCGCGCCAACTGGGGGGAACAGCCAAGATCAACTCTACGCCAGCGGCGGCGATATGTTCGAGCTTGCGCTGATATATCCCGACGATGCAGGCTTTAGACAGCATCAAAACGCGCATGACGAATTCCTTAAAAACAGTAAACACAGTAAAAGAAGTAATGAGTGATGAGGAAACGCAGTAAACGCAGTAAAAGAAGTAATGAGTAGTTACTTGTCACTGCCCTCACTCGTTACTGCCCTTACTCGTCACTGTAGTTACTGTAGTTACTCGTCACTGCCCTTACTCATCACTGTAGTTACTGTAGTTAGGGTCTTGGTGTCGCGGTACCTTCTGCGGGCGGATACCCGTAAGCGTAGCCGTCACTCTGGATGAATCGCCCTAGCGCGTCGCCTTCGGCCAGCCAGCCTTCAGCGGTGATGCTCCCGCCGAATACGCGCACCTGCCGCCAATTGACGCCCTCATTGCAGAACGGCCCTGACAGGATTTCAAGTGTGATCCCGCTCGGCAGGCGATAGAGCAGTTCACCGTCCGTGATTGGCGCAGCCCGTAGCGCCTTGAGTGACTCCGCAGTGAAGCGCAATACCCCACGATCCCCCACATTGAGCGGCGCAGCCACCCCGCAGGCGATACTCTCTGGGCCAGCGTCGGGGGCGTCGTCAATCACCGTCACATCGCGGATTGTGCCAGACGGTACGCCCTCCACAATCCAGCCGCGATAGGTAATCGTCAGCACCGTGACCTCAATGTTCCACCAGTTATAGCCGTCCGCGCATACCGGGCCATCCAGCAACAGCGCCACCGACTCAATCGGGGCGACGGTCAACACGCGCGCCGTCCGTGAGGGGGTTTCGCGCACGCGCGCCCCCGTGAACAGCGCAATGGATTGGTTCTGCACCACTGGAACCGGCGGCGCACAAGTCACGGGCGTGGCAATTGGCGCATTCAGCAGGATAAATTCGCGGGCGGGCAACCCTTCACTCACCCATGCCGACTGGAAGGTTGGCGCTTCATATAGCCGCTGGACTTGCCACCAGTTTGTGCCGTCGGCGCATGATGGCCCCCCGATCACACGCACACCGATGCGTTCTGGCGCGTAAGAGATAATCCCGCCGTCAAGGTCAGGCGTCTGACGGATGTAGACGCCGCCCACCACCGTCACCAAGTCACCGATAGTGATCGGCAAGGGGGCGATGCAGCCCTCTTGGGCAGCCAGCGGCAGACGGGCAACACTCGCGCCGAGCAGCGCCAGTATAAGCAGGGCAAATAGGGGGATTCGTTTAGTGGGGCGCATAGGTCAATAGCCTTTGGGTGCATCGGTCAACGCTGCCTATAGCATAGCGGCAACGGGGCAGGCGCGCCAATGGGCAACCCGCAAGTAAGGGCAGGGATGAGGGGTGAGTAAGGACAGTAAAAGCAGTGATGAGGGACGAGTAAGAACAGTAGGGACGCCACCTGTGGCGTCCGTTGCGGATGAGGGACGAGTAAGAACAGTAGGGACGACCCTCCGGGGC
>JBMOFU010000211.1:0-6993 GCA_049318725.1 Phototrophicaceae bacterium
ATTGCCGAAGTCATGGACTTGTTGACGTTCCCCAACACTGAAACGGCGCGCCATGCCCCTATAGAATCGTTGCGATCCGTAGGGGGTGCCCTACACAATGACCATAGAAGGGGGTTGCGCCGTCTGTTTAGGCAATCGCTACCTCATTGCGCTCTTGTAGGCGTTGCATGACCAACATCCTAAAGATGTCGGTTTCGGTGATGATCCCCACCAGTTGCTGATTTTCATCCAGCACAGGCAACCCACTAATCTTATGATTGAGCATTAACTCGGCGGCCTCCACTACATCGGCATCGGGCGCAATTGTGATAAGGGCAGTGGTCATCACCCGTTCAACGCGCAGCCGCGCCAACAGATAGTTGATTTCCCAAATGTCGAGGCTGGTTGCCTGTGACGGCTTGGCGCCGCGCACATCGCCTTTGGTGATAATTCCCAACAGGCGGCCTCGTAAAACCACTGGCAAACGCCGCACGCCATAGGTACGCATCATCTCGTGGGCTTCAACAATCGAGACTTTGGGGTCTACGCTAATGACATCGGTGGTCATCCAATTTCTGACAAGTTGCTGGGCGCTCATGGTATCTTTCCTTAAGGGGGCTTGTGAACAAATATACCCTTAGCATAGCACCGCCTATGCCCCCTGACCGCTGTAATACGTCATGAAGGGCTGTATAAATGCCATGCCTTTTTGTGATAAAGCACATCCCCCCGCAACGCGCCACTAGCGCTTGTCAACGGCGCGCCATGTACAATTGCCCTACGGAATGGCGGTCAGGCTTGAGTCTTTTCCCATTCTGAATACACTGAATTACAATGCTTTATCACGATTGTGAGGAACCCCACCATGCTCAAGAAGTTCCTGATCTTTGTTTTATTCGCGCTTTTGACCAGTATTGGCCTTGTGGCTGCACAAACCGACACCTGTACCCCCGCGGTTGAGCAGGCATTAAGCGCCACTGCCGAAAATTGCGCGGGACTGACACGTAACACGGTTTGTTACGGTTACGATCATGTGGAGGCTAGTTTTGTCGAGCCTGTCACCGAAGGTTTTTTCAGCCTGCCCGCCGAACGTGCAGAAATCCGTAACCTGAGCAGCATCATCACTGCCCCGTGGGATGAAGTGACCGGTGAATGGGGGGTCGCGGTGATGAGCGTACAGGCGAATCTGCCAGAAACACTGCCCGGTCAAAATGTGGTGTTCTTGTTGTTTGGGGACACTCAACTGACCAACGCCGCCGATGCCGTTATCCCTGAGGGGCAAGAGGCCGCCCGCCCGATGCAGGCGTTTTACTTCACGACCGGGATCGGCCTGAGCAACTGTAAAGAAGCCCCCGACCAAGTGGTAATTCAAAGTCCGGGACGCGCACGGGTCACGCTCAATATTAACGGGGCGGATGTTCAACTGGGTTCCACTGCCGTGATTAGCTTTGTCGAGCCAGTCAACAGCGAAGACCCACTGGCCTTTGAACTGACGATGCTGGACGGCGAAGCCATTATCAACGATCAGATGCAGGTACCAGAAGGCCACTGGGCGCAAATCCCGCTGGACTTTGAAAACCCGATGGATGAAGCAACGGGGTTATTGGCCGTACGCGATGAACTGCCGTTCTGCCGTCCCATCCCTGACGAACAAATGGCGAACTTCCAAGCGCTGGCAGACAGCTTGCCAGAAAGCCTGCTGAACTACGATATTGATGTCATTGAACATGCTGAGGGCGGCTGTATGGTGTTAGACGGCGAATAAGCAAGGGAGGGTGCGCCCTTCCCAGTCTGATTGCCGTATTGGGGCGTTCTATGAAACGCCCCAATGACGGTTTAGCCTTCGATGGTCACGCGGTTCTTGTAGAAGGCCACATGGCGGGTGATGTTTTCTGCGGCGGTCTTCGGGATGGGGTAGTACCACGCCACATCTTTAAGCGTTTCACCGTTCACCACGACATCGTAGTAAGAGGCAATCCCCTTCCACGGGCAGGTCGTGTGCAACTGTGCGGCACTCTCTTGGAAGTATTCACGGTTGAGCGACTCTGGCGGGAAGTAATAGTTGCCTTCGACCACTTCGGTATTGGCGCTTTCTGCCAGCACGATTCCCTTATACGTCACTTTTGGCATGAAGTCTTGCTCCTGAATTTTAGAAGGTGGGTGTCATCATCACAGACGCCCCCAACCCCCACAGGCTTACGCCTAAGATTCGCCGCAGACCTTCCATCCGCCGCCTTCTACCACCAGTTGATACGCGCCAATGCCCCATTCCCGTTGCGCGCCGCCGTAATTGGTCAAGATCACGCCGTTGCAGGCCACCACTGCGCTAGAGGCGTCTTGGCTGACGATGCCGCACAGGGGGTTATCTAGGCTGGCGTTCATCGCCCTAAACGATTGCGCCTGAATGGTGGCCTGCGGGCGCCACGCGCTGCAAGACAGCGTTTGCATCCGTGCGCCGTCGCTGACCACACGCGCTTGTAGATAACTGCTCAGTACGGCTACCGGGTCGGAACCGCTGACGACCACCGCTTCCGCAGGCGCTACGGTGACAGCGGGCGCTACTGGCGGGATGGGCGTGGCAGCGGGCAACGTGACCGCAGGCACAACTGCAACAACTGCCGTCGGCGCGATGGGCGTTACTTCGGCTATCGGCAGGGGGGGGAGGTCTAGGCCAAAGGTCGCCAGCAGCGCTTCTGGATCAACGGCGCGCACAACGGCATCCCCATCATCCAACAGCGTGAAAATTTGCCCGCGCCCCAAGTTGACGGGTTGCCCGCCAATATCCAACGCTGCGTCACCGTCTAGCACAATGACCTGCAAAGCGGTGGGATTATTGACCAGTACCCGCCCGCCTGCCGCGATCTGTAGGCCAATTTCCCCTAGTTTGATGTTGCTCGGCTGTTCGCCAGCAGCCAACAACAGCCCGCTGAAGCCATCGCCGCACGGCAGCGACTCAAACCCAATGGTGGCAAGCCCGCTCCCGCTGGAACTTTCTCCAACAGGCAAGCTCATGATGTCCCCCTCTACGCGCACGAACTGCGCCAGCACCCACGCGACAGTACCGTCGGCCTTCGTGATCCGTAGCCAGCCGCCGTCGGCAGTACGAGCGTCCACTGTGGCGGCATCGGCGTAGCCAAAGCCGCCCACCTGCTCGGCTTCAATGTCGGGCGCACTGCGGATAATCACGGTATAGCCTGCGCGGTTGGTCGCGTTGAGTGTGACCGCTGCCGCGCCAGCATACGCCAGTTCGGTGAGTGTTGCCCCGCCTAGCGGGATCACGGTCAGGGTGCCAAGCTGCAACAGTCCGTTGGCTGGCACGCTCAAATCGTTGGGGATCGGCGCGCCAGTGCCGTCGGGCGTGCAGACCGTTCCCGTTTCGGCGCTGTCACAGGCCGCTTGAAGTGCCGCCAGCGCTTCAGCGTTAGGGAGCGCGCATTCGCCCTGCGCGGCAATCTGCGAAACCGTCCATAACAGCGTCAATGCCAAGAGAAGTTGTTTCATGCCTAGATGCCCTCGTTGCCTTTTCTGCGGGCGATTGTAGCAGATGCCGTATAGAAAATTAAACGTCTGGGTTGATGGTGATCGGGCGATTGCGCCCCTACGGCATTGTGAATCCACCTGTAGGGGCATGAACCATATGCCCCTTAAGCATATCCCCACATTCAACCTTCATTCGTCCCAATATTCGATGGAGTTTTGCTAAAGCACTCATGAACCACTCGCTTGCAGATGCCATAACGATTGTGTAAAATATAACAAATGACACTATGCCATTAACAGCTTCGTCGCCCCAATTTGTAAAAATGCTCGCAGTAAGTGCAGGGACAGGTATGCTATGACTTCTAACTCAATTTTTTATCGTGGCAGCACGGTGGTGGCGGTGACGATTGTCACGGTGCTGTTGTTGATCGGCGGGTGGGTCATCGCCGGGATTACCCCGTGGTTGATGGGCGTGCAGGCTTCCAGCCAAGCCCAAGAGGTAGATGCCCTGATGTACACGTTGATGTACATCGGCGGGATGGTGTTTTTATTGGTACAAGGCTTGGTCGTGTGGGTGGTGATCTTCTACCGCAAGCGCGCCGGGGATGAAACCGACGCCGCCAACGTTCACGGCAACGCCGCCCTAGAGTTCATCTGGACGTTGATCCCCACGATTACGGTCTTTATTTTGACCATTTACAGCTATCAAGTGTTTGTTAGCACCCGCGCCCCCCAAGATAACGAATTGGTGGTGAATGTGGTGGGGCAACGCTACGCCTTTGCCTTTGAATATGAAGGCGCGGCGGTCAACAAGGCTACGGGTGAGGTGCAAACTGCCCCCGTCAACGATAACGTGCTACGCACCTATGTAGGTCGCCCGGTACGTTTGGTGATGAACGCCCAAGATGTGATCCACGCCTTCTGGATTCCTTCGATGCGCGTCAAGCAAGACTTGCTACCGGGACGGCAAACTGAACTGCGCTTCACGCCGATCCTGCCCGGACGCTATCCGGTGGTGTGTACCGAACTGTGCGGCGGCGGTCACGGCGGGATGCGCGCTGAAATCCTCGTCTATCCCAACGAAGAAAGCTACATGGCATGGTCTACGGCTGCTGCCGATTGCCAAGTGAACCCGCCAGAAGACCCCGCCGTACTCGGCCAACAGATTCTTGCCAGTGGGCAGGGCAATTACGGCTGTGCGGGTTGCCATGCGCTAGATTCGCTCGGTTGGGTCGGGCAAGTTGGCCCTAGCCTGAACGGGATTGCTGACCGCGCCGACGCACGCGCCAACGCTTCCGGCGTTGCCAGCGGCGAAGAATACATCTATACGTCGGTCAACAACTCGTTGGCGTATCTTGTGCCGGGCTATGCGGGCGTGATGCCCGTCTGGTCAGACGAAGCGATGCCCGACGAGACGGTGAACGCCATCACCGCCTACTTGCTGACGCAAAGCGCCGATTACGTCCCCACCGGCCCGGCGTGTGAAGTGCCAGCCTTTGACGCCGTGATGCAAGCCTACAACGCCGAACAATCGCAGACAATCGCAGCGGCGAGTTAACGCACAATACGTAGGGGCATGATGCATCTGCCCCTACAGGCAACACGACCTTTGTAGGGGCGCAATGGATTGCGCCCCTACCCAACACACGATGAACCCTGTAGGGGCGACCCATGGGTCGCCCCTACGTTTGAAAATTGCCAATTCAATTGATTGATAGAGGACTAACCACACATGGCTACGATAAGCGCCCCGTTGGGCGAAATGCGGGCAACTGCCAAAAGGCTCCGCGTTAGTGACTTACTGCGCTGGACGATTGACCACAAAATCATCGGGATGCAGTATTTGGTGACTTCGTTCATCTTCTTCTTGATCGGCGGCCTGTTTGCGATGGGCATCCGCGCCGAACTGCTCACCCCACAACAAGATTTCTTCCCTAGCGGCCAAGCCTACAACACCGTCTTGACGTTGCACGGCTCGGTGATGCTGTTCCTGTTCATGATCCCAGTCTGGGCGGGCTTTGGCAACTACCTTGTGCCGCTGATGCTCGGCACAAAGGACATGGCCTTCCCGTGGTTGAACGCCTTCGCCTTTTGGCTGATCCCGCCTGCCGGGATTTTGATGCTGATGAGCTACTTCGTCGGCGCGCCAGAAGCAGGCTGGACGGCGTACCCGCCGTTGAGCGTGGCCTACAGCAGTGACGGCCAAACCATCTGGATTTTGGGGCTGCACATCTTGGGGATTAGCTCGATTTTGGGCGCGATCAACTTTGTCGTGACCATCCGCAACATGCGTCCAGCAGGCATGGGTTACTTCCAGATGCCGCTGTTCATTTGGGCGATGTTGGCGCAAAGCGTGATTATCATTATGGCGACCCCGTTCTTGGCGGGTGCGTTGACGCTGTTGTTGCTAGACCGCGTGGCTGGCACCAGCTTCTTTGATCCGGCGGGCGGCGGCGACGTGTTGCTGTGGCAGAATATCTTCTGGTTCTACAGCCATCCTGCCGTGTACATCATGATTTTGCCGGGCTTTGGCGTGTTGAGCGAAGTGCTTTCGATCCATGCCCGCAAGCCGATCTTCGGCTACCGCTTGATTGCTATCTCTAGCTTCGGCATCGCCGTCTTGGGCTTCTTGGTGTGGGCGCATCATATGTTCACCAGCATCTCGCCGGCATTCCGCGTGCCGTTCATGATTACCTCTATGATTATCGCCATCCCCACCGGGATTAAGGTCTTTAGCTGGCTCGGTACGGTATGGGGCGGCAAGTTGCGCTTCACCACCGCCAACTTGTTCGCCTTGGGCATGATCTCCATGTTTGTCATCGGCGGGATTTCAGGCGTGATCTTGGCTTCGATCCCGGTAGACATTCATATGCACGACACCTACTTTGTCGTGGCGCACTTCCACTTTGTGATGTACGGCGGTGCGGTGTTCACCGTCTATGCTGGCCTCTATCACTGGTTCCCGAAGATGACGGGCAAGATGCTGAATGAGCCACTTGGCCGCGTTCACTTTGCGCTGACCTATCTCGGCTTTTTGGGAACCATGCTGCCGATGCACTGGTCTGGCGCGCAAGGGATGCCGCGTCGTGTGGCCGAATATGCGCCAGAGTTCCAGACGGTGAACCTGATTACCAGCTTAAGCGCCTTTGTGTTGGGCATTAGCACGCTGTTGATCGTGTGGAACGTCATCCAGACGTTGTATGCTGGCAAGCGCGCCGGGGCGAACCCGTGGCGTGCCTTGACCCTAGAATGGGCGACGACCAGCCCCCCACCGAGCCATAACTTCGACCACGATCCCGTCCCGTTCCCCGATCCCTACGGCTACGGTACTGAAGAATCTGTGGTGTATCTTGCCGCGCTCGACAAGCAATTCGGCCCGTCGCAGCCCGACGCGCTCCCGGTTGGGCGTGGCGGCGCATTGGCGCAACCCGCCGGGGATTAAAATCCGCATAGTTGTATGGGGGGAATATTTTCCCCCCATACAACGTTTTTGCCCGTAAAACGCGGACGGCACCTGTGGCGTCCCTACAATCT
>JBMOFU010000212.1:0-6976 GCA_049318725.1 Phototrophicaceae bacterium
GTCGTACCCGCAGTTGCCCGGTATCGCTCTAGGTCTACCCCCCAGTTCCCCTCAAAGATCCAAGTGCTTGCCTCGTTTGCGGCTTGGTTGAACTGGGTTGGGGTAAAGGTACGGCGCTTTACTGCGGTGAACTGTACGTCATCAATAAACCAACCATCACGGACGTTGGTACTATTGGCTGTTTGCGTCGCATCCAAGACAAAGCGCAGGCGAATTTGCTTGCCTACGTAGTTTTGCGTCCCGGTGGAGCTACCGTTGTCGGCACTGTAAAGGGTGGCATTCCGCAGGTTTACGGTATTCAAGACCCAAGCATAATTCTGGCGTTGAAGGTTGGGGTCTCTGTTGCTACTTTCATTGGTATTGAAGAACACTGTTTCCCACGGGCTCCACCCATAGCGCTCATCGTCGCCGTAGGTCAGGGTATTTGCAGGAACGGGGGGATTATCCAGTTTGTAGGAAAGCTCTGCGCGCATAATAGCGCCTGAACCAATGTCATAGTAACTCCACCATTGCAGGCGCGGGTCAGCATCTATACTGGCGTCTAGCTCGCTCAAATCTATAGGCCGCTGAAGCTCCAGCACATTATAGCTACGCGCCCTATAGCGGAAGGAAGCCCCTGCATCAAGCGGGTCTACACTCAATTGCGGGCTTTCGTGCATCGCCAAACGCAACGAGTGGGCTTTGAAGTTAGCCTGCTCAATCAAAACCCCAAACCACTCGCCACCACGCCACCAACGCAAATCATAATTCTCGCCAGAATCTGGGCCATTTGCCCCTGTGCGGTCATCAATGATGTCTTGGTAGAATTGTCCGTCAGCATATCCCCCAAGACGATAAGGGCCATATTGCAGGACAACCGCTTCATTCTGAATCTCGACTTGGTCAATGATGAGACCTGTCCCGCCGGTGGTGCCGCTAGTCGCGTTTAAGCGGAAGGTGAGGATAATGTCATCTTCATAGTAACTAGAGGCGTTGTTTGTGATAAACGGGTACAGCGCAATTTCAACCCGCTCCCAAGCTGGCTGAGTGCCAGAGTTCCCCGCAGCAGTATATTCCCAGACCGTAATAGGGGAACCTGCACCGCCTTGATTACGCATTTCCACGGTAAAACTATGCCCATTCGCTAACCCACGCTGCCACCAGAAGGTAAGCGTAGGCTCATTGGCAGCGGCAGAGCGGGATGCCGCACAGTTGATTGTGAAGGTCACTGCCACTAAGCCGCAGGTGTTCGATGTAGGGTTATCGGGTGAATCTGAGTTGAGGTCAATCGCATCAACCAGTTCCATTGTGCTAGTAGAAGGCGCAGCATAGTTTTCAAATGGGCTATCGGTAAAGGCATAGGTTTTGCCATTCCAAGCTGCCTCATTGCTAATGTTCCATAACCCTGTGCGAGTCCAGTTAGCGAGTGAAGTGTTAACTGTTTCGCCAGTACCATCCCCCGCGCTGTCTATAAACGGATAAGGGAGGTAATCTGCGGCGCCTTGACGCTCGATCATAATGTCGTCAATCGTCCAGCCAATGTCCGTGCTGGGGGTTCCGCCCGGGCTAACTGTCATAGCAAAGCGAATGCGTAACGGGCGGGTCTTCCAGTCATCAAAAGGCGAAAAGCCGCTAGACACTGAAGAATCTTCACGTTGGTTCAGCAAGACTTCTGTAAAGTGTATATCACTGCGGATGCGCTCACCGCCAGCGGTGGTATTGGCAATCGTCCGTAGGTTGCGCCATTGGCCGGGCGTGGTGGTTTCGTCAAAATACTGCACCGCCAAAACGACACCATTCTTGACACTGTAAGACTGCCAGAAGCTCAACATGGGCGGGCCAGCGTCGCCATCTACGTCAAGGCTAGTGCTGGCTGAGCTAAAGCTACTTGCCGCTGTATTCCAAGTATTTCTAAGATCAACCCGCTTGCCAAACTCCAACCAGTAAATACGAGTCCCGTCGGGATCAACAGTGTAAGCCCCGTTGGGGTCATCTTCCCACGCCATGTTCGTCCCCCCAGCCACACCATGCGGGCGGCTGTTGGTCAATGCCCAGCGCCCGGTAGAGCGGAAGTCATCCACAACGGTAGGTTCTTCCATACTCCAGTTAGAAGCGCAGGTATCACGGTTACCCGTACACACCGTAAAGGTATCCACAGCAGCAGGGTTGACATTGGTCAAGTCTGGCAAAATTTGGCCGCCAACGCGCACATCATCTACATACCAACGACGACGCCCCGCGCTGCTGCCACCATCGTTATTCTGAATCACAAAACGGTAGGTGATCGCGTCGGTATTGGTAAGAGTAAGCCCAGAGACACCCAACAACGGCACGGACTCTTGCCGCCATTCATAATTTGCCGCACTACCCGTTCGGCTCCAGACCGTGACCCACTCTGAAGGGGTGCTTGGCCGTTGACGGGGGGAGGCTGTCGTATTGTATTTAGCAACTTCTAGGCGAACGGTTGTTTGCGCGTTCAAATCCCAAATATTCCAGAAGGTTATGTACGGGTTACGAACAGACCCATTGACCGTCAATTCTTCTGGAGAAAGCTGGATGAACCCGCGTAGCTCTAGGTAACAGCGCTGATTGCTGGGGATATCGTTTAGACCAATGCCAGCCGTCCATGAATTGGTGCGTGTGTTATTGCGTTCCCCATATGGGATTTGCGTAAATTGCCCCCAATTACAATCCACGCTGGCGCTGTTCAACCCCACATCGTCTGGGTTGATCTGTGGCGAGAAAATATCCATATTTAGGTTTGGCGCGTAGGTCGAACCTGTATGGTAATACTCTACCACTATCGTATATTGGCCGGGGGTAAAGTTAACGAACCGAGTGATGGGGGTGTTTGACGGGGTGTTACGCCAGTCATCTATAATCAAGCAGGTGTTGGCACTAGCGGCAGTGTTACGGGCATTTGTGCTTGGGCTATAGGTCGCACAGCTGCCACCGCTGGGTTGTACCTGTTGATAGTAGACACGCGCACCACCAGCGTGTTGCCCCAGTTCAAAACCCAAACGGGTTGGGTTCTCAATAAAGATCAAGCGCTCAAACCGCGCAGAAAACCATTGTTTTCCGCCGTTCATGCCGGGGATATCAAATGGGATTGGAATAAGCTCGTTGGCGTTCGGTGGCCGAAAATCCTTAGTACTGACGACATTGGCCGCGATCAACGGCGCATTAGCGGTACTTACATCGTTATAATATTTGACAGTCCATGCCTGTTGACCAATGTAGGTATCATTGCTCAAACGATAGTAGGTAGTATTATCGGCAACATCTATAAATGGCAAGTCCACCCAAGAGATGTCTGCGGGGGTACTAGACGCCTGAACCGTCGGCGAGGGTTCAGGTGTCCTCGTTGGGAGGACGGGTGTACTTGTTGGAGGACTATAGTTAGCCGGAACTGCCGTTGGGGGTATGACTGGGGGGTTGGTCGGGTAGGGCGTTTCTTGGGGGGTTTGGCTTGCAACCCACGTTACCGTGAGCCAAAAGTCTGTGGGACCGCCCAGTACACGCACTTCATCGCAACTTTCAACGGCCTCACACAATACTGTGGAGAAGACATTGCCGATTACCGGGCCGGTTGCCCAAAGCGCCAAGGCCAATGCGCCGATGACGAGTATCCCAATGAGCGAATACTCCACCAAAGATTGCCCTGCTGCACCGCGTAAAACCCAAGGGATAGATTTACGATCATGAGTCATAGAAGGTTTTCCTGCTCAACTGCTTGCTTCACGTTTTGGACAAAAACATGGCTTTTTCGACAAAGTTATACACTATATCATGTTAACGGACTCTTGCCGAAAGTGGCGTGTGATTCTTGTGGGTAGTTGTTCAAATGCGTTGACAAAAGGGTTTTTTTGCAGGGCTGGAATCCCGTGTTACACTTTCGTCTCTATCCTACAATCACCCTATTGGCCTGATTTCCTATGACGACCTTACTGATTAAAAATATCCACACGCTGGTCACGATGGACACACAACGGCGTGAAATCCGCAATGGCGCGCTCTATGCCCGTGATGGCATCTTAGAGGCAGTGGGAACCCTTGAAGAAATGCCCGCCCAAACTGCCGATGAGGTCTTAAGCCTGCCCAACCATGTCGTCATCCCCGGCATGGTCAACACCCATCATCATATGGTGCAGTCGCTCACGCGGGTAATTGCCCAAGACCTAGAGCTATTCGGCTGGCTCAAGAGCCTTTACCCCATTTGGAGCAACCTCACTGGGGAGGCGATTTATACTTCGGCAAAGCTGGCAATGGGCGAATTGATGCTTTCTGGCTGTACCACCGCCAGCGACCACCTCTACATCTATCCCAACGACTGCACGCTGGATGATGAAATCCGTGCCGCGCAAGAAATCGGTATTCGCTTTCACGCCTCACGCGGTTCTATGAGCGTTGGAGAAAGCAAGGGCGGGCTACCCCCCGACAAAGTAGTAGAAGATGAAGGGTTCATCCTCAAAGAAACCCAACGGCTGATCGAAACCTATCACAACGCCAGTCGCCACAGTATGTTACGGGTGGTGGTAGCCCCATGTTCGCCGTTCACCGTCAGCAATGACCTGATGCGCGCCTCCGCAGAGCTTGCGCGGAGCTACGGCGTCCACCTGCACACCCACTTGGCTGAAAACGACAATGACATCAGTTATAGCCTAGAGGTGTATGGGATGCGTCCCGGCGACTATGCTCAAGATGTCGGTTGGGTGGGGAATGATGTCTGGCACGCGCACTGTGTCAAGCTCAATACTGACGAAATTGGCCTGTTTGCCCGCACTGGAACAGGGGTATGCCACTGCCCTAGCTCCAATATGCGCTTGGCTTCGGGAATTGCCCCCCTACGGCAAATGTTGGATGCAGGGGTTAAGGTTGGGCTAGGGGTAGATGGTTCGGCATCGAACGACAGCGGCCACTTGCTGAATGAAGCACGTATGGCAATGCTCTTGCAGCGTGTAGGTGGCAACCCGGCAGCGATGTCTGCGCGTCAAGCCTTAGAAGTCGCCACACTCGGCGGCGCACGAGTCTTAGGGCGTGACGACATCGGCGCGTTAGCAGTGGGCATGTCTGCGGATTTTGCCGCCTACCGCGTGGATACGCCCGCCTTTGCCGGCGCGCAACATGATGTCGTGGCAGGGTTGGTGTTCTGCACCAGCCAAAACGCTGATGTGACGGTCATCAATGGGCGGGTGGTGGTGAAAGACGGGCAACTCATTACACTGGAGATGCCTGTACTTGTAGAACAGCATAACGCCATCTCCAAGTTTTTGGTGGACGGCGCATAAGATGGCTTTTTTGCGCTTGGGGACGGCCTGCGCGGTGTTTGATGACGACGGGCGGGTATTGCTTTCTCATCGCGGGGATATAGATGTGTGGAACTTGCCCACAGGCCGCCTTGATGCTCATGAAGCGCTCGATAAAGCGGCGGCCCGCGAAGCGTGGGAAGAAACTGGTATCCGTGTGACGGTAGACCGCCCCATAGGACTGTACTACTTTCAGGCATCGCAACGGATGAACATCTTGTTTAGCGGGGTTCCGATTGGCGGCGAATTGCAAACCCAAACCGATGAAGCCCGTGATAACCGCTACTTCTGGCCGAGTTCACTGCCAGAAAAAGTGTTTGGGCGCGAGTTAATCCAAGACGCAACCCACGATATCGGCAACTTCCTACGGGCAACCATCACCCCAGCCGCCGAAATGCGAAAGATTCGCCGCCAATTGGCCGTGCGGTGGATCAACAATCTGTTGCGCGGTACGCCCGAACCGCGCCATGTGCGCTTTGAGGTCAGCGCGGCAGGGATGATCTGGGATCAAGCCCACCGCCAACTTTTGACGCTTCACGGCAAATCCACACCAACCCTGCCGCGTGTGCGCTGCGATGGACGCAACGCCCCATGGGAGGCATTGAGTGACGACATCGCTGTGCAGGTTAAGACGAAAACGAGAATACAGGATTGGCACTGGGTAGGCGTTTGGCAACAGCCCAGCGCCAATAAACTAGAGTTCGTCTTTGCCGCCACCGTCAATGAGCAAGACTTTGCCCATCACAGCGGCTGGACGAGCGTCCAGAATTCCGCGTTGATGGGCAATGATGACCTTTACCTTGCGCGTACACGCCCAACTTACCGCAGCGAACGGGTATGGATCATTTCAGAATAGCGGCGCAACCTAGTGGGCGATGCCATCCAACAATGCCTGTACTGCCTGAATCTCATCATCATTGATGGTGTGATCCATGTTGGGATAAATGCGTTCATCCACTACCCCACCAAGCGCCTTTAGCACCTGTGCCGTTTCGTGTACACGGGTCACGGGGATGTGAAAGTCTACATCGCTACACCCCAGTAGCACAGGCGTCCCGTCTAGCTTGGCGGGGTACGGCCACTGCGTCCCCTCAGGGCCGATCAGCCCCCCGCTGAGGCCGACAATCCCGCCGTAGCGTTGGGCATTGCGCGCGGCGTACTCGGTCGCAAGGCACGCCCCCTGCGAAAAGCCTAGCAGCACCGTCTTTTCAGGGGGGATGCCTGCCTCAGCCACTTGTGCCAATACATCGGAGACGGTTTCGAGCGCCCACCCTAGATACGGCACATTACGCTCCAGCGGTTCCATGAAGCGATAGGGATACCATGCCCCACCCGCCGCTTGTGGCGCTAGGAACGCCCAATCAGGGTGTTTTAGCGCGGGGACAAGCTCCAAGATTGAGCGGGCATCTGCGCCGCGCCCATGAATCATCACCACTGCGCCAGCAGCTTCTGGTAGTGGCTTCCCCAATGTGTATAAGCGTTGCCCACGATGCACATTATTCATTGACGACCTCTTGCGGCGCTACCCATGCAGGGACAACCAACGGTACAAGGTTGCTGTGGATAAACGATGTCATGTGGGCGTGCATCGCTGGGATTTGCAACGCTTGCCCCAGCGTGGCAGGGTCTTCATCCACTGCGAAGCCCGGCCCTAGCGTTGCTAGTTCCACGATATGCCCGTTCGGATCACG
>JBMOFU010000213.1:0-6929 GCA_049318725.1 Phototrophicaceae bacterium
TTCCCCCTATGGGTGGGTGGCTTCGGGCGCTAAAATTCGCCGCCTGTATCGGGCGCATTCCGCTTGGCATAACCCACTATGAGACTAGCCTACATGAACCGACGTGCTTACCAGATCATCAGCGGCGCAATCGTCATCCTTTCGTTGGCCTTAGCGGTTGCGCTGGCCTTTGACCTGAACCCGTACCTGCGCGGCGGCTTCGGCTGGCGGTGGGGCTATGTGTTGCCCCCCGTATTGCCCACAGTGACGCTCATCGCCGTTGTGACCGTTTATGTGGCAGGCGCATGGCAAGTGTTGCGCCGCACGCGCCATCCGTTGTGGGCGCTGCTGTGGGCGCTGGTTGGGAGCATCGCCATTCCGCTATGCGTGGTGTGGCAGTGGCGCGGGGATGTCTTGACCGCGCTGTTTAATGCCACCGTCTCGCTGATCGCCACCGGGCCGCATCACGCTGCCTATGCGCTAGACATCAATGCCGACCTGTTACGTCATTGGGCAACGCTTGCTGATGGCTTCACCCCTAAAGGGGAGTATCACTACATCTCGCGCCATGTGGTGATTTCCCCGCCCGGCTTGCCGCTGCTGTATGAAGGACTCAATACACTATTGGGCTTCTTCCCGCAGGTTGCCGAACGGCTGCAAATTGCGTTGATTGCCTATCAGTGCCGCAACTATGCGCTGTTGCTCTATTCCCCCGCCGAACTCGCTTCAGCAGCATTCGGCATGGGGATGCCGCTTTACGCCGCGTTGACCGTCTTCCCGCTGTATGGGCTGGCACGACGGCTTAACCTGCCCGCACGCGAAGCCGTGCTGTGGTGGGCGCTTGTTCCAGCGTTGGCGAGCTTTGTAGGGTCGTGGAACACCGTCTATCCCCTGATCGGGACGTGGGCGCTGTGGCTATTCGTCACTGGGCTAGACCGCGCCGATGGTCGCTGGCAATGGCTGTGGGCAGGCATCGTGTTTGGGGGATTGCTATTTTTGAACTTCGCGCCCATTCCGCTTGGGCTGATGTTCGGCTTCTATACCCTGCTCTACTGGTGGCGCTATGAACGCGCCCACATGAGCTTCTGGCGGCCTATATCGGTTGGATTGTGGTTCGCGTTTGGCATTGGCATCGTTTGGGGCGGCTGGATGCTGTGGGGCGGAGAATCCCCCGTGACGCTCATCCGTGCGGCGTTTGACATTCACCTAGAGTTAGAGCGCGCTTATGCCCCGTGGCTGTTCTATCACACCTATGACTGGCTGATCTTCGCCGGGATTCCGTTGGCGCTGGTGAGCATTGTCTTGGCCTTTCGGCGGCGGCAGATGGGCAGTGAGTGGGCGCTGGCGCTGTGGCTCAGTGTGGCGGTGATCGTCCTCAGCGGCACAGCACGCGCAGAAACATCGCGGGTGTGGACGGTGTTCACGCCGTTGCTGGTCATCGCCGCCGCCGCAGGCATCACCACCGTAGGCGACGGCGCACGCCGCTATACATGGCTGATGGTCACGGTGGCACAGGCGGCTTTACTGGTCGTGGTCTGCTCGACATGGGATGTCTTCGGCACCGCCGACGCCGTACCGAACCCGCCTGTGCCTACGCTAACGAGTGTTTCACAACCCGCTGATGCGACCTTTGGCGGCCAATTCCGCTTGATCGGCTGGGAGGCTATACAAGAGGGCAACGTGTTGCGGCTCACGCTTAACTGGCAACCGCTCCAACCGACGGCAACCGCCTATTGGTTTGGCGCGCTGCTGGTTTATCCCGACGGCACAACCCCATCACCAACGTGGGTTTGGCAGCCGCAAGAGACCAATTACCCGACCTCATGTTGGTTGCCGGGAACGACGTTTAGCGATGAGGTCATGATCCCGTTGCCGCAAGGCGCCCCCGCAGGCGACTATTGGGTCAGCCTCAACGCCTTTATAAATGATGGCGGTAGCCCAGAGGACATCTTGCCTGTGACCTTGCCGTCGGGCGAACGCGCCACACAGGTGGGGCTAGGGGCGGTTGCGCTTGCCCGCTAATGGGTTAAATCTTGCTCAATTCGTCTAAAAGGGCTGGGCGCTTTGCATATTCTTGCTGCAAGCGCGCCCGAATCCCAAGGAATTTATCTTCCAAGCCAAGCTGACGGATTCGCCAGAGATACAGCATTGCCTGTTTGTACTGTTGACGATTGTCGGCGTTCCTCAAGAGACGGTCTAGGATTTCTGAATACAGCGCGGCTATTTCGTTCGGGAAGTGTAGCTCTAGCACTTGGCGATGTTCTTCAAGCAATGACCAATTAACCCGCTGCTTAACAAGGGTGAGCAACTCTTGGTAGCGTTTGTTTTCGGCGTATAACCAAGCCAATGTTCGCGGGTTGTTTGAGTTCTCTTGAATCAAGCGCTCAACCCACGTCGGCCATGCTTCCGGATCAACTGTTTCTTTCAAGCGCGTGTAATGGGCGGGGTCACCGCTAATTTTCCAGAGCGCATAAGTGGCCTGAATCAGGGAAGGTTTGTCGCCTGTCTTTTGTAGTAGTTTGACCTCTAAGGCGCGGTACTGGGTGGTTAGCCCCGGAAAGTGATTTTGCTGACTGGTTTCAATGCCAGTTTGAATATGTTGCATGGCGTCCTGAAACGCTGATTGCGCGATGTATTGCTCAATCAATTCCATCCGTATAGAACTCAGATGGCTGTGGGCTTTAAGAAACGTATGTGCCGCCTCTGGCCCATCAAACCGTTCTATCAGTTCTAGTTGCAAAAAAGCCACTCGTTCAAGGTAATAGGTAGACGTATAGCTGGACTTCGCAGCACGGCCCATCAGGTCAGCCTTAATCGCTTCTAATGCAGCATCTATTGGGGCGCGGCGCTCAGGGGTTTTCACTAATTTTGTGGCAAGCCCTAGTAATTCCCATCCCCAATCCCAATCTCGAAAATCTTTGTCGCTACCCCGCGCTAGGCAGTACTCAAAGATCATCGCCTGCAAGCCTTCGTTCGGCTCCTCAGCCAGCATGACCAGATTGCTGACGGCATCTACAATACAGCCTGCCAGCATCCCATTAGAATCGTCGGCATACTGTATGGCGGGGTTGGTTTCATCAATCACGGCTTGGTAAAGCTGAAGCGCTTTTTCTAGCTCGCCGCTCTCTAGCCATTGATCGGTCAAGGCCAGTAGGTTATTGACTTTTTTCGCGGCGCGGTTAGACGCACCATAATCCAAATAGCCATGATCTGTCTCACTGCGGATGGCATCTTTGACAAGGCGTTTATAGTCTGTGGGCTTGGCCGCGCCTGTATCGAGGCGCACCAAGAGCATATTCAAGACTTCTCGGTTTTGCTGGGCGATATCCAACAGCACCGTCACTAACTTGGGATGCGGCGTTTTTTCAAGCAGTTGACGCAGTTTATCGTGTTTGGTCAGGCGCTTTTTAGCAGCCGGTTTTTTAGCGCCCCCCCCGATGTATTCTGGGTAGCCGTCCTCAATCGCATACAGAACAGCCGCAACGTGCTTGCAATAGTCTTCCTCGGCATAAGGGCAATCACACGAACAGGCTAACGACCCGTTCGGGGCTTGTAACACAGAAACATCATACTGTGTTGTACCGATGACTTGCGCTTCCCACAGCATTTGTTCCTCATCGAAGGACAAATCAGCGATATTGCCAGATTGAAAATATTCCCGCCCGCGTGATAGCACTTGACTGGAAATCGTCTTCTTAAAGTTGCTAAATGTGATCGTCATGGAAAATCACCCTTATTATGCTTCTGTTATGTCTGGCTAGACGGGATGTTGTCGAGGTGGGCGCGCAAGGCCGTTAGGCTAGGGCGCAACGCTTCCGGCAGGCCATCCAGTTCTAATAGGCGCACGAGCGCGTAACGGTCATTGAGGTTCGCCGCGTAAATCACTGTCAGCGAGTGTGCATCCAGCCGCGTGAGCAAATAAACGTATTCCTGTTGCAGGTGATAGCCCACCGTGGCGATGATCGTCTCTAGCGCAAGCGTGCGGCCATCCACCTGCACGCGCAGCCCCTTGCGGGTGGCGTCGTCCAACGTGTTCAGTGCTTGATTGGCCGCCACAAATAGCGTTTCAGCGGTACGGATCCACGCGGCCAATTCGGGGTAGCGCCGTTCACCGGGATAACGCACGGTTTCGCCACGTAACGTTAGTTGTAATGCCGTCCAGAATGCCTGCAAAAATCGGATCATCGCCCTCTCCTACGGAACATTTCGATCACTGCCCCACCAATCAAGAGCATTTGCGTCCCCACCGCCACCCATAGCCAGCGGTTCGTCCCCGTGTTGGTAACGATCACCCGTTCAGGGCTGGAACTAGAACTGACCATTGTTACGCCTTCAGTTGGGGAACTGGTTATCGTTGCTGTTGGAGTGATCGTCACGGTTTCTACTGTGGCGGTGGCCGTCGGGAGCGCGTTCACCGCCTGCCCAATCACGTCGTCTACCTGCCCAAATACCTGCCCGACTGCCCCCGCAATCGGGCTGAAGTCTGGGGTCGCGCTGGCAATCGGCGTCGGAGTTGAGGGTGGCACTTCAGTCACCATCGGCGGCGCAGGGGTATACGTCCCATCATAGGGCGGCACCAAGAACACCGAGCCAACCGTGAGGTCGTTACGGCCTTGTTCGGCGCTGATGGCGTTGATTTCC
The DNA here is from genome assembly GCA_049318725.1 of Phototrophicaceae bacterium. GTDB lineage: Bacteria > Chloroflexota > Anaerolineae > Aggregatilineales > Phototrophicaceae > CAIRDJ01. The sequence goes on from JBMOFU010000213.1 coordinate 4,621, forward strand.
AGCATATAGGGCAGGTCGTCCCATGTATAGCCGTAACGCAGGGCAATGTCCCCAAGCGTGTCTCCCGGCTGGACTTCGTGCATGATGTTGCCCGCAGCATCCCAACCGACGACGTAATTCGGCGCAACGGAGGGCGCAAGGCCGCCACTGCCTGCCGCTGTCGCGCCGTTATTGCTGGTATTGGCAGAGGCGCTGTTGCCCCATGCGCCGCTGGAATTGCCAAAGACCAAAACATAGGCCGCGCCCCAATTGCCCCGCGCCACACCGATCCCGACATCCTGATAGTTGGGGTTGGTGATCCCGCGATAGTGAATCGAAGAATTCATCCAGAAGTTCCATGCCACATCGGGATTGGCGCTCGTCCCGCCGTAGATGTTCTCACTCACCCAATCCGACACATAGCCAGCCGCCACTGCCCGCGTGCGCGGCGTAGAGCCGTCGCTTTGGGTGTGGCTGACCTGCCCACTGCTGACCATCCAACGGGCTTGGTTGGCGGCAGCGGCATCTAACGCGCCGTTGCGCGCATAGCCCGCCAAGCCTAACGAGGCGCGCAGGCTATTGATCCGCCCTAACAGATCGCTCTCGTCTTGAGCATGAATCGTGCTTGCCCAAAAACACAGTGCGAATAGACACAATACGCTGATACGAACACGGGTCACAGTTCAAAAACGCCTATCTCTGGGTTCGATAGCTGTTCAGGGTAGCAGGGGGGGCTAGGGGGATGCAAGGGTTAGAACAGGTCAACGCAGGGGGATTGCATCAAACGCGGGGTTACCCCATTAACCCCCACTTGACCAGTAGGGGATAGTGATCGCTGCCGCCTGCCGTCGGCCAAACACGCGCTGAAATCGCTTGCCAGCGGGCATCGCCAAATTGATAGTCAATCCGTGCCAGCGGCGGCACAAACTGCCAAATGCCGAAGTCTGGCAAATTGGGGAAGGTATAGCCCAAGCCATAGCCCACACTGGCGAAGGCGTCTGTATAGCGGGCGCTGAGGGCGGCATAATCGGCGGTTTGATCGGTCAGGTTGAAATCGCCAATCAGCATCACGGGATATTGGGCGGCGTCGGCTTCGGCGCGGGCTAACAGTCGCTCAATGTCTTGTGAACGGTTCGCCACCTGCCCGCCGCTCATCAGCGGGTGGGCGGGATGCACGTTATAGATCACAATCGGCTGGCCGTTGAAGTCAATCACCAGCCGCTGATGGCCGAGTTGCACAGGTAGCCCGTTCTGAAAGTAGGCGCTTTCAAGAATGGGATAGATGCTTAACACCCCCTGCCCCTGCGTGCCGATGGGTTGTGCATCCAGCGCCCTGTAGGGGTAAAGTGTCTCTAGCGGTGGGATTAAGGCGGCTTCTGCGCTGAAGTTGTACTCTTGGATCAGCACAATGTCGGCGGCAGCCTGTTCGATGACGGCTTGTGTGGCGCTATAGTCGCCGGTGTGTGCGTAGATGTTGTAGCTCAACACATTCAGCGTCGGCATGGCAATCGGGGTAATGGGGAGCGTCGTCGGGACAAATACCCCCCATAGATACACGATTCCAGTGGCGGCGGGCAAGAGTAGCTCTGTCACCAACAGCCAACGGCGCGCAATCAGCACAATCACGAACAAGACCACTGCCGCCAACACCATCACATGCAGGAAGTTGGCAATCAGCGCTACACTGTTGAATCGCTCCCCCGTGAGGCCGCGCAGAATGATATAGGCGGTCAAGCTGACCCCATACGCGCCGCTGGTGATGAGAAACACCATCCACAGCGGGCGTAGGATCAGCCATACACGCGAGCGCCAAGCGGATGGGATCGGCTTTGATTCAGTCATAGCGGCATCTTTCGATTCGGTTAACGCGGGAGTGCCGTCAAAAAGGCAGAAACGATTTCGTTAAAGCGTTCTGGCTGTTCGATGCTAGGCAAGTGATTGGTGTTCAAGACGATTTTTTGCGCCCCTGCGATCTGTGCTGCCATAGCCTCCCCGGCGGCCAGCGAGTAAGGCTCATCATATTGCCCAACGATCACCAACACGGGCAACTTTAGCTCATGCAGGCGCTCGCCCGCAAGCGGGGCGATGTTGGGCAGGCGCTTGCCTAGCCCAAGCAGTTGATGCTGTAAGGCCAATAGGTTCATTTGCAACATCTTTTCACGGGCGGCGGGTGGGGTTGGGTCGCTGGCGGGGCGTGTGCCGTCCATCCACACTTGGGCTTCAAGCTCATTCGCACGGTCAATATCACCTGACTCTGATGCGGCTTCGATCTGCACATTCAGCGCCGCAAAAGGTTCACCCTCTTCTACGTCTAGCATTAGCCCACTGGG
>JBMOFU010000214.1:0-6882 GCA_049318725.1 Phototrophicaceae bacterium
CGTGCGACTATTATTCGATGGTAAGTTTGTCATTTGTCCCATTCTTTATTGAATTTCACTACCAGCAGTGTTGTAAGGAAAATTGATAATGACCTTTAGGATTTATCAACAGCCACTAAGCACCTATTTGTAGCATAGCGCTCATGTGCCACTGAAACATCGCTCCACAAGCGGATTCATCGCTCATGCTTTGGGATGATTGTTGCTAGGGGGCTTAGTCTACCTAGCCATTAGACGGAGTGATTCATCCCCCCAATGCCCGATTGAAACATCCAGCGCTTGCGCCTACGGTAGGGGGGGATCAATTCCCTAACCTAGTAGAAGGCGATTCCACCCCCCTATGACCACACTCAACACACTATCGAACAAACCCGCCACTCCGGTTGAATCTGGATCACCCCCCTTCAATATCATGGGGTTGCTGCGCCGAACTGGAGTATTCGTTATCACCAGCGTGGTTGCCCTTCTAGCGCTCATTGTTGCTGTACCGATTGGGCTGCTTTTTGTGGTCACTTCGGTTCCCATCTTGATTTCAATCGGGCTGGCCGTCGTTTATATCGCCGTTGTGGTGATGATAACTTTTGTATTGCCCCACACCCCGACCACGATCCTGCTTGCTCTGTTGGGGCTGGTAGTCATCTCTGGGTTGGCGGTGGTGCTGTCGCAAGGGTTTGCCAGCACGCCCCCGATCACCGATGCCAATGGGCAGCCGATCCCCAACAGCATCGCTTCGCTGGAACGCATCACGCTGCGAGATAGCCAACAGTGGGTGACTATTCGCGGCAATGACATGAACAACCCCGTATTGCTATTTTTGGCAGGCGGGCCGGGCGGCAGTGAATTGGTGATGACCCGCCGCTACTTAGCCGAGTTAGAGCAACACTTCGTCGTCGTTAACTGGGATCAACCCGGTGCGGGCAAATCCTACAATGCGGTAGAAATTGCTACCCTCACCCCAGAGCGCTATGTGGCCGATGCTTACGAATTGACCCAAACTCTACGGGAACGGTTTCATCAAGACAAAATCTACGTGCTGGGTGAATCGTGGGGCAGCATTTTAGGGGTTTGGCTAGTACAAGCCCATCCCGACCTGTTTTATGCCTTTATTAGCACTGGGCAGATGGTCAATACCACTGAGGACGACGTGATGGGCTATGAGTTTGCGATTAACGTGCTGACCGAACAAGGTAAAACCGAACAGGCCGAAACCTTGCGGCGTAACCTTGCCCCGCCCTACACAGGGGATGGTATGGCGTTGCGCTACATCGCCTACATCACGGTGCTGGATGGCTATATGCGTACCAATGCACAGGGCGAAGGCGGCAACCCGAACTTGCTGTTCGACTCACTGGCAGCGCCTGAATATGGCCTGCTGGACAAGGTGAATTGGGTGCGCGGCTTATCGGATGGTTTCACAGAGGTTTACCCGCAGATTGCCGACCTAGACTTCACCACACAGGCGACGCAGTTTGAGCTACCGGTCTATTTCATCGTCGGGCGTTGGGATGTTAACGCCATGACTTCGCTGACGGAAGAATACTTCGCCGTGCTAGAAGCGCCTGATAAGCAGTTGATCTGGTTTGAAAATTCCGGCCATACCCCCATGGTTGAAGAACCTGCCCACTTTGTGGATGTGATGGTCAATACCGTGCTGGCAGAAACCCTACCGCCGACACAGGATGAGTGAAACTTTTTGGGGTTATAGCGCTAATAAGGAGCATAACCGATGAAGATCAGCCGACAAACTTTCTTGAAGACCGGCGCGGTAGTCCTGATTGGGGTGGCGGGGGGCGGTGTGTACCGCGCAGCGGATCAAGGGGTATTTAGTGTTGGGCAGGGGCTGGCCTATGAACCGTGGAAGGATTGGCGCAATGCCCCTACTGCCCCTGAACGCATTGTGAGTGCGGGCATTCTGGCCGCCAACCCGCATAACTCGCAACCTTGGCATTTTCGAATCCGTGAGCAGGCCATTGATTTGTATGCTGACACGAGTCGCCAGATCGGGGTGATTGACCCGTTCCAGCGCGAGATGCACATCGGCTTAGGCTGCGCGCTGGAAAATATGATGCTTGCAGCGCAGGCTGAAGGCTTCACCGCCGTGCTTAGCCTGTTACACAATGAAACCGAGCCGGAACACGTCGCTCATCTGACGTTGACGGCAGGGCAAGCTCAGGTTGCTGATCTGTACACTGCCATCCCCAATCGTCATACCAACCGCAGCCCCTACGACCTCACAAGGGCTGTAGCGCCAGATGTCCTCACCTCCCTTGCGGCACTTGTGGATGACGCGGCGGTACGGGTGTTTTGGTATGCAGACTCCGCCGCACGCGACAAATTCAGCGCATACGGTTTAGCGGCTGCTGAAGCGTTGATCGCCGATGAACAACAGAGTATTGACAGCGGTCGCTGGTGGCGGCAGCAATGGTCAGATGTGCAAGCCCACCAAGACGGCATCACCATTGATGCCCAATCGTTTAACACTATGACTGAAATTCTTGCCAAAATGCTCCCAGACGGATCACGGCAACAAAGTGATGCTGTTTTTGTCCAAAACACTCGTGATAACTACCTTGCCACGGCTTCCGCCTTTGGGCTGATTGCCGTTCGTAATCAGGATGACAACACCCAACGAATGCGTTGCGGGCAAATTTGGCAGCGAATGCAACTGTGGGCGACCGTCCGTGAACTTGCAATGCAGCCGCTGAATCAAATTTGCGAACGTGCAGATCGCGAACGGCAGCAAGGTGTAGATGCGGTCTTTGGCCGTGCGCTCCGTGACCTGACCGGCGGCGATGAATGGCAAGGGATCATGCCCTTTCGGGTAGGCTACGCAACGCGAGCAGCCCTCGCCAGCCCTCGCCGTGCTGTGCAGAAAGTTCTGCTTTAACCTCACTTTTCACCTCAATGAATAACGGGGCAAACGATGTCAGAAATGAACTTGAACCAATGGTTATATCGGGGTAAACACCCGAACTGGATTGCCCGCATTCTCAATCGCATCTGGGCGATCATCGCCGCTTCGGGGATCACCGCTAACTTTGTAGAAACGTTAGAAGTCGTCGGGCGCAAATCTGGCAAGCGCATTTCATTCCCGGTGGTGCTTGCGATTGTAGATAAGCAGCGCTATTTGGTTTCTATGCTTGGGGACAATGTGCAATGGGTGCTAAACGTGCGCGCTGCCAACGGAAAAGTCGTGATGTACAGCGGGAATCGTCGGGAGGTTCAACTCCAAGAGATTCCAGTAGATCAGCGCGCCCCCATTTTGAAGGCTTACCTCCAGCGCGCACCGGGCGCACGCGCCCATATTCCAGTGGACAAGGACGCGCCGCTGGCGGAATTTGAAAAAATCGCGGCAGACTATCCCGTTTTTCATATTGTTGATGGGGAGTAAAGCGATGCCCGAAAATATTCAAGATGGCCGTGCATGGTTGTGGCTAACGGTGCCAATGGTTGTTCTGGGGCTATTGATGTCAGGGGTAGGGCTGTCAGTTCCGGACTTTTACAGTGGCGCCCCAACGTGGACGATACAGGCCGTCGCCCAAGACTTTTTTGACTTGGTGATTGTGCTGCCGGTGCTGATCGTCAGCGCTGCATTTGCCTATCGCGGTTCGCAGCGTGCGCGGTTGATCTGGCTCGGCGCGCTGTCTTACCTTGTCTACAGCATGGTGATTTACACCTTTGCACTTTACTTCAACGCGCTGTTTCTGGTGTATGTGGCGGCGTTAGGCTGCTCCCTGTGGGCGCTGATCGGCGGCATGGCTACCACGCAGTGGCACACCCTCAAAATGCGGTTTGCTCCCAACACCCCCGTGAAGGCGATCAGCGTCTTGCTGCTCATTCAAGTGGCCTTGTTCTACGTAACGTGGCTGCGGGAAGACATTCCGGCATTGCTCGCAGGAACAATCCCCGCGACGGTGCTAGAAAGCGGGTTGCCGACCAACCCAGTGCATGTGTTAGATATGGCGGTCATGCTCCCGGCGATTGCGTTTGCGGCAGTTGCCTTGTGGCGAAGGCAAGCACAGGGCTATGGGGTCGTGCCAGTGGTGCTGACCAACGCTATATTTCAGACCCTAAACATCACTGGGATTATGATCTTCTCACTGCGCGCCGGGCTACCCGCTGCAACAGAACTTATCAGCGTCTTTGTGGCACTGGCCGCGATTGATTTGGCGTTGTTGGTGTGGCATCTGTCGCACATGAACGCGCCAGTGGGATTCACCGCAGGTCAGACAGCTGTACAGCCATCTGTACTTTGACCGAAATTCACAAAAAAGGATGAACAGCATGAACGCATTGGTGATCTACGATTCTGTGTTTGGCAATACCGAAGACATTGCAAAGGCGATAGCCGCAGCGCTGAACGCTCAGGCGCTTCCGATCGGCAAAGCAACGCCAGAAATGCTACGTGGGTTGGATGTCTTGATTATGGGTTCGCCAACGCGCCGCTTCCGCCCCACTGAGGGAATGGCGAAATTCTTAAAGACGCTCCCCCAGAACTATCTCGCAGGGGTCGGCGTGGCTGCATTCGATACTCGTCTTGTGCTGCAAACCATCAATTCTTCTATTTTGCGCTTCTTCGTGGAAAAAGGCGGTTACGCTGCATCCACGATAGAGAAAACGCTGGAGCGGTTGGGTGGAAAACAGCTGACCTCCCCTGAAGGGTTCTATGTGACTGGGGAACAAGGCCCGCTGAAAGATGGGGAACTTGACCGTGCAAGCGCATGGGCGAGCCACATGGTGCTGGATCGCATCCCTGCACATGAAAAGGTCTAACAACCATGCCCACCATGAAAGCGGTGATTTACAGTCAATATGGCGCGCCAGAAGTGCTTCATCTAACCGAGATTGTAAAGCCGACCCCGAAAGACAATGAAGTGCTAATCCAAGTCCATGCCACCACCGTCACCGTTGGGGATGTGCGAATGCGTAGTTTCACCGTCCCCCGCGCACAATGGCTGTTCGCACGGCTGTATCTGGGCGTGTTCAAGCCCAGACGGGCGATTTTGGGGATGGAGTTGGCGGGGGAAATTGAAGCGGTCGGCAAAGATGTGCGCCAATTCAAGGTCGGCGATGCCGTGTTTGCCTCCACATTTGAGGTGAACTTTGGCGGCTATGCCGAATATAAGTGTATGCCTGCCGACGGGACTGTGGCGCTTAAGCCGCAAAACTTGAGCTTTGAGGAAGCCGCCGCCGCAGTCGGTGGGGGGATAACAGCCTTACGTTGCCTACGAAAAGCCGACATCCAGCCCGGACAAAAGGTCTTGATCTACGGCGCATCTGGAGCCGTTGGCACGAATGCCGTGCAGCTTGCCAAACATCATTTTGGGGCAGAAGTCACCGCAGTATGCAGCACCGCGAATCTGGAATTGGTGAAGTCACTCGGCGCTGACCGCGTTATGGATTACACGCATGAGGATTTTACCCATAATGGGCCAATCTACGATGTGGTGTTTGATGCGGTGGCAAAGGTTCCCCCTGCGCGTGCCAAGCAAGCCCTCAAAGCCGACGGCATCTATTTGAACGTCCATCGAGACACGCACAACGAGGCAGGTCGCAATATGCTTCAGGATTTACTCGACCTTAAAGCGCTCATTGAGGCAGGTCAACTCAAGCCCGTGATTGATCGCTGCTATCGGCTGGATCAAATGCTTGAGGCGCACCGATACGTTGACGCCGGACACAAGAAGGGCAATGTTGTCATCACTATGGCATAACGGTCAGCCATCGGGAAAAATAGTTAGGTGTACGGAATAGACTCGTCCATTACGAAACCTAAAGAGGAACCCATGAAAGCGATTGTCTACACACAATACGGATCACCTGACGTACTTCACCTGCTAGAGGCCGCAAAACCAACGCCCAAAGACGATGAGGTTTTGGTGAAGGTTCACGCGGCATCCGTAAATCCAGCGGACTGGCATACCATGCGAGCAGAGCCGTTCTTAGCCCGCTTGGTCAACGGATTTTTCAGACCTAAAAACCCTCGGCTTGGCGCTGATGTGGCGGGGCGCATTGAAGCTATTGGCGCAAGCGTAATGCAGTTTCAGGTGGGGGATGCTGTGTTGGGGTGCATGTCACTCGATAACATGAGCAGTTTTGCCGAATATATATGCGCCAAGCAAGATGACTTGGTATTGAAACCCGCCAACATGACATTCGAGCAAGCCGCCGCCATCCCTTTAGCGGCACTCACTGCTTTGCAAGGGCTGCGCGATGCAGGGCAGATACGATCTGGGGAAAAGGTCTTGATTAATGGGGCATCCGGCGGCGTGGGGACGTTTGCCGTGCAGATTGCTAAATCCTTTGGGGCTGAAGTGACTGGCGTGTGCAGCACGCGGAATATGGATATGGTGCGCTCAATAGGTGCAGATCACGTTATTGATTACACGCAAGAAGATTTCACCGATAACGGGCAGCAATATGACCTGATTTACTGCGCTGTTGGCAATCGTTCGGTTTCTGACTACCAGCGCGCACTAAATCCTCAGGGGGTGTGTGCTATTGCTGGCTTCACCACCCTGCGAATGTTGTTCCAACACATGATCCTCGGCCCCCTTAACTCGAAGGCAGGAGGTAAACAAGTCGGTCTTATGCCAACCATGAAACCAGACAAGAATGACCTGACCTTCCTGAATGCGCTTTTTGAGGACGGCAAAGTAAAGCCTGTAATTGATAGATATTACGCATTGAGTGAGGTTCCCGACGCGCTTCGGTACCTTGAAAAAGGACGCGCTCAGGGGAAGGTAGTCATTACCGTGATCCCCGACGCCCCGCAAAAGAACTCCTCATGACGACTTTAGCCTACGTGTTGTCTTTTACCTGCCTCATCCTGAATATCACCCTCTTTATCCGCCTCAGGCCACCGTTTAGCTTCATATTCCT